>CBDUNM010000151.1:0-12109 GCA_965368585.1 uncultured Chromatiales bacterium
CCGTCGAACACGCCCGGGCGCACCTGGTTGAAGTTGCGCAGGCCGTCGAAGCAGCGGCTGTTCTCTACTCGGTTGATCGTGCCATTGAGGTTGACGTCGATGTTGTTGGCGCCCTGACAACCGGTCGGCAGGCTGTCGTCCCAGCTGTCGGTCCAGGTGACCTGCAGCGCGTCGCCGAAGTCGAAGATGCCGTTGCCGTTGCGGTCGATGTCTTCGTTGCCCGGGAAATTACCCAGCGGGTAGTTGTCGACGTCGGCCAGGTCGTAAACGTTGCCGTCGCCGTCGCTGTCGACGCCGTCGAGCGAGGTGATGATGCCGAGATTGGGCTTACGGTCGCCATCATTAGGGTTCCAGTCGATATCGCAGGCGCCGTTGGGCCACGGCGTCGTCACGTTGTCGGCGGTGTCGCAGTCGATGTCACCGTCGGCATACAGGGCGACCTGCACGCGCGGGACGCCGGGCTCCCAGGTCTCGGCGGCCCCGAACTGCGGCTCGTTCTCGGCGCGGGTGATGGCGTAGTGGACGATGCCCGAAATGCCGCCGTTCTCACCGACGTAGGTCCAGGTGAACGGCAGAGGGGCGGGCTTGAGGTAGTCCAGGTACTCGGCCTTACCGAACTGCATGACGCTGGTCTGACCGAGAAAGCCCTGGAAGGCCTGGGTCAGCACCGGGCCGACCTCGGTGCGCGACAGGTTGTTGCCGGTGTTCGGGTTGATGAGGGGCGCGTCGAGCGGGCAACCAAAGTTCGGATCGTCCGGGTTGTTCCTCTGTGCCGGGGTACAGATTTGCGGCTGGGGCGTCAGCTCATCGAAGGACGGGTAAACCCAACCTTGATCCGCTAATACCTCGCCGCCAGCGTCCACCACGAAGGTGGCGCCGGTGGCCTTCTTGTTGGCGAAGCCGACCTCGGCCACCAGCCAATGGAAGAACGGGAAGACCTCGTCGAACGGCGCGAGACCCTCGGTGTCGGTCGGGAAGGCCTGATAGGCCGCGCCGTTGCGCCAGCGGATACCCACCGGGCCCGCTTCTGGACCGACCGGGCCCTCACCGGCGTCCCAGAAGCCGTTCTGGTTGGTGTCGTTGAAGATCGCGGTGTTCAGGCGGGCGAACCAGTTGAACACCGGCACCTCGGCCAGGTCGCAGCTGGCGCCGTTGCACAGACCGCCGGCGACCTCCAGCGGCAGGGTGGCGATGACCGCATCCAGGTTGATGTCCCAGACCTTGAGCTGGTAGCTGCCGTCGGGCACATTGGGGATGCTGAAGTTGCTGTCGCCGTCGCAGGCTGTTGCATAGAGCGCGCGGCCGGGGACCAGGCCGCCCTCGTTCAGCGCGACCCAGCAGCCGGGGAACGGCCGGCCGCTGAAGAAATCGAAGTTCGGCGAGCGCGACATGTGCATGTCGGTGATGGTGCCGGTGACCGCGGTCGTGCCGCCGGTGAGCATGCCGGCCATGCGGTCGGTCTTGACGAAGCCGACGAACACGTGCGGCCCGGGCAGGCCGAACTCGACGAAGAACGGCGGCTCGTTGGCCTTGACCCAGGCGTCGATGACCCTGGAGCCCTCGATGGTGGAGGTCTGCACCCAGGCAGGGCTTGCCCCGGGCGGCACCACGATGACGCCGTACTTGCCGGGGGCGAGGTTCTTCACTGTCAGGTAGCCGTTCTCGTCCGGGTGCAGGGTGCCGTCACCGGGAACGTCGACGCAGTCCGCCGTGTTCGGATCGCAACCGGGCAGATAGGTCGTGCCGAGCTGGTTGCCGAAGGCGTCTTGCAGCACCGGACCGCCCTGCTGGCCGTACAGGCCGGCCGGGTCCTCGAGGACGATGCTGAACTGGGTCCAGTCGACCGGGCCCTGTCCATCGGCACCGAGCTGGCCTGCCGGGGGGTTCTCCTCCTCGGGCAGGTCGGGCGTGCCGTTCAGCGGGTAGTTGTCCTCGAACAGGAAGATGGCGATCTGCGCGGTGGGGATCGCGTATTCCTGGACGACGACCGTGATGTCGTCGGAGTCCGCATTGGGGTCGGCGTTTGGCAGCACGTTGACCGGCGCACCGCCCATCGCGTAGCCCGAGTAGGGCAGCACCGAGACGTAGTAGCGACCCGGAGGAATGCTCGTGACGTTGATGCTGGATCCGTCGGTGTGGCCGTTGAGGGCGCTGCCGTCACTCTGTTTGCGCGCGGGCGGGTGGTTGCTGGCGTGGAAGCCGAACGACAGCATATTGGGGCGCGTCGGCCGGTTGGCGGGGTCGGGGTCGACCGCGAAGGTCGTGTCCTCCTGGATGGTGTACTTGAACCCGGATACCGGAGCGCCGTTGGCGTCCACTACGTTCAGGTTGAATTGCGCGGCCTGCACCGCGCACGCCGCAAACAGGGCCACGAACCAGACGAGGTGCCCGGCGATCCCCTTCAGTCGATTTCGACTACCGATTATCATTGTTTCCACTCCTACCTCAGGAATTCAGCGCTGTTCGGATCCCCCAACGGGACTCGAACCCCCTAAAAGCCAATGCGCGACAATTTGCCGCAGTGCGTGGATGAAGCTTGAGGGATCGGCGGCGGGCGGGACAGTGGCGAGTTCACCCAATCTGGGCGCTGCGCGACCCCTACCTGTCAGGGATTTCCCGGGGTGGGGTTGCCGGGTCTGTGCAGCGGAGACGACTGCGGACACACATCAACCCTACCTTGTGTATACAGGACGCTGGGGGTGAGTTGAGACGGCAATCCGTTGTCCGATGTCAGGCTTCGGGATTCGGTGCCGGATGCGGCACGACGCGGTGTTCGTCACGGCCCCCCGGGACAAGGCTGGGATGCGGAAATCAGTAGACCGGTCGTTCGCCGGGATGACTCCGTCGCCCTCTCCCGGTTGGCGGTTGTCTGTAAAAGTCCCCTCTCCCGGCGGGAGGGAGAAGGGACACGGACCAGTGCGACACCCTCGGTTGGGGAGGGGGGACTGGCGCCGGCGGTTAGCGGGCGTCGAGCAGTTCCCAGGTGAAGGCGCCGACGTCGAGCCGGGTGCGACGGCCGCTGCGCACCGTGAACCAATCGTTGCTCTGCACGGTCGCGCCGGCGGCGACGGGGCCGAAGGTCACCACGCCATCGATGATTTCGGTATCGGGCGCGACGCTCACCAGTTGCGCGCTGACCATGGCCAGGTCCTTGCCCGAGGTGTTGGTAAACGCAGCCTCGAACCCGTAGTCGTAGACCGGGTAGGCCACCAGCTGGATCTCGCGCAATATGTAATGCGGCACCACCTGCCCCAGGGCGTCGGCGTCGACCAGGATCGAGATCTGCTCGAAATCCTCGAGGACCGGCGCACCGGCGTCGGCCACGGTGAAGACGATGGGGTGCTCGCCGCGCTGCGCGACGGCGGGTGTCCAGCCGAAGGTTGCCGTACCGTCGCCGTGGTCGATGAGTTCGGCGCCCAGGGGGAGCTCGGAAGAGGAGAACGACAGGGCGCCGTTTTCCGGGTCGCTGGCCGACAGGACGATGGTCAGCGTGTCGGTCGGCAGGACCGACCGGCTGCCGATCGGATCGAGCACCGGCGGGCGATTCACGTCGCCGACGGTGATGCTGACGGCCTCGAAGTCCTGCAGCGACGGTACGCCGTTGTCGCTGACGAAAAAGGTGATGGGGTAGACGCCGCTCTGATCGAAGGCGGTGGTCCAGCTGAACAAGGCGGTGCCGTCGCCGTTGTCGGTCAGGTCCGCGCCCAACGGCAGCGCCGTGGAGGTGAAGCTCAACAGATCGCCCGCATCCGCGTCGGCGGCGATCAAGACGATCTCCAGCAACTGCCCTTCCTGCACGGTGCGGTTGCCGATGGGGTTGAGTTCGGGCGCCCGGTTGACGTCGCCGACGGTAATGGTGATCGCCTCGGAATCGGACAGTTCGGGAATCCCGAAATCGGTGACGAACAGGGTCAGGTCGAAACTGCCGGCCTGATCGAAGGTCGGCATCCAGGCGAGCACCGCGGTGCCGTCGCCGTTGTCGGTCAACGTCGCGCCAGTCGGCAGTACGGTCGAACTGAACGCCAGCGCGTCGCCGTCTTCGTCGGCCGCGGTCAAAGTGACCTGCAGCAGTTCGTTCTCGGCCACCGTCAGATTGCCGACCGGATCGAGCGTGGGCGGGCGGTTGACGTCGCCGACGGTGATAACGATCTCCTCGAAGTCCTGCGCGGCCGGCGCGCCGTCGTCGGTGACGAAGAAGGTCATGCGGTAGTTGCCGCTGTCGAGAAAGGTCGGGGTCCAGGAAAAATCCGCGGTGCCGTCGCCGTTGTCGATCAGCTGCGCGCCGATGGGCGTGCCGGAGGCGGAGAACACCAGGTTGACGCTGTCGACGTCCCGGGCAAAGAGGGTGAAGGCGACGGTGGTGTTTTCGACCACGCTCATATCGCCGATCGGATCCAGCACCGGCGCGTCGTTGACCGCGGTGACCTCGACGTCGACGCGCGCCGTGGCGCTGCCGCCGTTGCCGTCGCCGATCGTGTAGGTGAAACTGTCGGGACCCGCGAAATCCGCATCCGGGGTGTAGCTGACCTGGGTGCGGTCGATGTCGATCGCGACCGACCCGTTGGTCGCCTGAGTGACGGCAGTGACGGTCAGCGCATTGCCGTCGACATCGCTGTCGTTGGCCAGTACGTCGATGGCCACGGCCGCGTCCTCAAACGTCATTGCGGTGTCGTCCACCGCCACCGGCGCGGTGTTGGTGCCGCCGCCCGTGTCGGTCACGCCGAAGACGAATTCGTCGCCGAAGATGATGAATTTCTGCCCGATCTTGCCCTCGATCTCCCGGACCTGAAACTCGCTGAAGCCGCGGGTGTCGATGACGCCGAAGAAATAATGCGCATTGTCGGCCAGCTTGCCGAACCCGATGCGGTCCGGCCCGACCCTGAACTCGATGTCCGAACCGGTCGTGCCGCGGATGTACCCGCCCACGCCGTACAGCGTGCTCGCGCCCGCCGTGCGCGTACCGGTGAAGCCGTCGTAGTACAGACACTGCTCGGGCGGGTTGTCGATATCGCATTCGGCGGTGGTGCCTTCCGCCGCGCCGTGCAACGGGTCGAACACGCCGTAGTCGCCGAGCCATGCGGCCCCGCCGCCGGTGGTGATGGTATTGGGCAGCGGGTGGTTGGGCGTCCACACGATGTTCTGGCTGGTCACGCCGGGCAGGCTGTTCGGCGAGCGCGCGTCGCCCCACGCCAGGTCGTCCTCGAACCCTTCGGTGAAACCGGCGTAACCCAACTCGACCAGCTGGTTGCGGTAGTCGGTCTCGTCGACGCAGGTGTAGATCTGCGGCCCGCCGGCGCACAGGGCGTGCGCGAACCCGGCGTGCCCCAGAGTGAACATCAATAAAGCGACGCCTTGCCAAACCGACCGGACCGTGTTGTTCATTTCGCTGACCTTTCCGCGCGAGCAAGCAGGATCTTGCTTCGCTTAATAACGTGGCTGCCTTCCCTACCCTGACAGTCGCGTGCTGCGCACGACTCATAACCCGACGATGCTTATCCCGCGGCGGGATGCGTATTTTCCCGGGGATGGCGGCAGGGAGACACTGGGCACTTACACCCAATACCCGCCGCGACAACCCTACGCCGGCCGCGACGGGGTCGCGCGCGATTTCAATTCCCTACCCAACTACCGCGAGACTGACTAGTATGTCCGGAAACCGCGCCGCAGACCGACGGCGCGAGCACGACACGAGCGCGCGCCCTGCCGGCGGTTGGCGACAACAGCCTGCCGCCGCCAAAGCGCCAGGCCCGACCATGATGCTGAACAAACGATCGTCGTTGCGATTCCGACTGCTGCGCTATTTTCAGTTGACCAGCCTGCTCAGCATTCTGGTGGTGGCCGTGCTGATTCTGTTTTTTTACCGGTACATGGTGGTCAACACCATTACGGAACTGGGCGAAATCATGGATATGTCGGTGGCGAGAACCGCGCTGATTTCCATCGAAGACGACCTGTCGGTCTATTTGAGCCACCTGGAGCGAGGCGCGAGCGACAGCCAGGAGCGGGCACGGCTCGAGGCGCGCGCCGCCGGTGCGATCGAGAATCTTATCCACGGTGCGGGCATCGTGCGCGTCAAGGTCTATGCGCGCGACGGAACCGTCATCTATTCGACCAACCGCGCGCAAGTGGGCCGAAGCCAGAGCGACAATCCGGGATTCACCCAAGCCATCAAAGGCGGCGTCGCCAGCAAGCTCGTCTACCGTGATCGCTTCAACCCGTTCGACGCGGAAACCAGCGACGACAATCTCATCCAGACCTATCTGCCGATCGCGGACACGGATTCCCGGCAACCGATCGGCGTTTTCGAAATCTATTCGGATGCGAATACGCTGGTGCGCGAGGCGGAACGCACCCAACTGATCGTCGTCCCCGTGGTGCTGGGCATTCTGCTGTTCCTGTACCTGATCCTGCTGGCGACCGTGCGCCGGGCCCAGTCGCTCCTCGAGCAGCAGGCGCAGATCATCGACGAACGGACCCAAACGCTCGAGATTCTGTCGGCCAAGTTGCTCAAGGCACAGGAAGACGAGCGCAAACGGCTGGCCACGACCCTCCACGAAGGGGTCGCCCAATCGCTGATGGCCATCAAGTTGGGTCTGGAAAACCGCAGAGACGGCGACGCGGCCGACTCGACCTTGCCGCTTGTCCAATTGATACAGGATGCGATCGTGCAGATCCGCGAACTCGCCATGGACCTGAGGCCGTCCACGCTGGATGACTTTGGCGCACTGGATGCGCTGGCCGGCTTTTTTCGGGAGCTCAGCGCGTCGCAGAGCAAGGTCGCGCTCAAATGGACGTTTGACATCGAGGAACAAGCACTGCCGCGGCCGCTGAAGACCATTGTGTTCCGCATTGCGCAAGATACGTTGCTCAGCCTGGTCAAGGAAACCGAGGCGGACAAGATCACCGTGACCCTCGCGGCCAGGGGACATGCGGTCGAACTGACGATCGCCGAAAACGCGTACAGCTACAGTTCCAACGCGGTCGATCCGGATTCCGGACTGGCGCCCAATGAGGCGATCATCCCGATGCGCGAACGGGCCCTGTTGTCCGGAGGTGAGTTCCACAAGGAAAGAGGGGCTGACGGATCGACCCGGAACGTGGCGGCCTGGCCGGTATAGCGGCTCGCGCAGACGCACACGCCGGATTACCGGCGGCGATAGCGCGGGACCTATCAGTACTCGCACCTGCCGCCGGAAGACACCCGCAGCGCAGCGTCCGCCGAAACGGCGGCCACCCTTTTGTAGATGTCTTCAACGAAGGTATCGGACCCCACGTAGAAGTAACCGTCGGCGCCCTTGGCGAACGCCGCTTCGATATATTCCGGGTAGCCATGGTTGGCGAGCAGAAAGATCGCGGCGTCGGCATTGCCGGCCTTGATATCCTGGATGAGCGTCAATTCGCGGTGGCTGCCCATCGAGATATCCAACAGCACGACCTCCGGGCGCAGGTCCGCATTCACCGCCAGCGCCGCTTCGTGACCCACCGCCGCCGTCAGCCGGGCTTCGGGTATCCAGCGATTCAGCAATTTACGCATCAGGCAGTGAAACTCGGTGTTGCTGCCCATTATGAGGATATTTACCATTTTCTGTCGCGCTTTTCCTGTTCGACACACATGACGGGGCTATCGATGAACACCATAGAACACCATTTGCGAAAGACATTCCGGTAGCGTTCGCAGTTACCGTAACTTTAATCCTCTACGGGCGAATAGAAACGGGCGACAACCGGCCATCAGCGTCGAAAACGACCCTAATTCAAACCCCAGATACCCCTAATTATCAGACCGAGCCCCGCCGCAGTGGAACCGAGGCGCCGAAATGTGATACACGTAACAGCCGGACAGGGTCGGGACGCCGCGGATGGCCACCAAGAAAAGCATACTGTTGGTAGAAGATCACGCCATATTGCGTGACGGGTTGCGCATACTGCTGGAAAACGAAGGCGGTTTCGAAGTGGTGGCCGAAGCGGACAACGGTCACGATGCGGTGGCGCTGGCCGTCAAGCTCGTCCCCGATCTGGTGATCATCGACATATCGATGCCGGGCACCAACGGTACCGAAGCGATACCCATGATCAGGCGTCGCGTACCAGAAGTGAAAATCATCGTGCTGACCATGCACCGCACCGAAGAGTACGTGCGGGCCTGCCTGGCGGCCGGCGCCAACGGGTACGTATTGAAAGAGGACTCGCGGGTCGAACTGCTAAACGCCATCGAAAAGGTGTTTTTAGGACAGGTCTACTTGAGTTCGGGCATTTGCAATCAGGTCGTTGACGGCTTCTTATCGAACTACCAGGCGCAATCCGCACCTTCAGATACCGATGACCGCGTCAGCTGGGATCTACTGACGCTGCGCGAACGTGAAGTGCTGAAACTGGTCGCCGAAGGCAAGCGGAACAAGGAGATCGCGACCTATTTGTCGATCAGCGTCAAGACCGTCGAGAAACACCGCGCCAGCATGATGAAAAAACTGGGGGCAAACAACGCGTCCGAACTCACGGCGTTCGCCATCGAGAACGGCTTGATTTCGTCAGACCTGATTTCCCGCTAGCACGGCCAGGCGGCAGAGATCTTCACCCCCGCGCCGGGCGCGGACCACACCGCGAACTGACCGCCGTTGCGCGACACGCGCTCCTGCATGTTCTTGAAACCGGCGCCGTCGATGCCCCGTTTGCAGGTATCGAAACCGACGCCGTCGTCTTTTATCATCAGAAAGATACGATCGTCCCTGGATTCAAGGCGGTATTGCACGTGTGACGCCTTGGCGTGCTTGGCGACATTGTTCATCGCTTCCTGAGTGATGCGAAATATTTCCGTCTTCAGCGACGCATCGAGCGAACACTCATCGAGTTTGATCTTGACCGAGACGTCGATATCCGGAGTGGTTTTTGTGTATTCGCGGAAAAACCAGCTCAAGGTCGCGCCGATGCCGAGATCGTCCAGCATCGGTGGACGCAGGTTCATACCGATGCGGTGCACGTCTGCGATGCAATTGCGCAGGTCTTCCCGCAACGCCTTGATGCGACTGAGGGTATCGCCGGAAAACGGTGGTTGCGTATCCTCCAGAATACAATCGAGGCGCAGCTTCATCATGGTCAGGACCTGCCCTACCCCGTCATGCAGTTCCAACGCAACGCGTTTGCGCTCTTCTTCCTGGGTATTGATCAGTTCGTTGGAAAGACTTTTCAGCTGCCGGTTAACCGCCTTCAGTTCGTTTGATTTTAGCTCGATGTCCCGCAGCAGCTCGCTGCGGGCGTCAGTCACGGGCAGGGGGTCCGCACGCGTCAGCGTGATGTCTTCGACGATCACCACGGCGTGCTCTTCCGCACGCTTGGAGGTCGGTCGGGAGGTCGGTCGGGACAAATCGATCAGATTGATTGCGATACGGTAGTAGCGCTCGTTCACCTGGTTGTAAATATCCCAAGCCGTATTGCCGTACTCGATCGCCGCTTGCCAATGGGTGCTCCAGCTGTGGCGCGCATCGGTCGCGCCGTATGCAAGGGGATCGTTTGCGCCGGATCCGCCCAGCCGCGCCAGCAGTTCCCAGACATACCGACCGCGAACTTGCGCCACCCGGCCGAGGCCCAGCTGCTCCAGCGCCTTATTGGTGCGTACGATGCGGCCGGTGGGGGAAACCAGACAGAGCAACTGGGTCAATACGTCGACGGAACACTGCCACTCCTGATTGGCTTTGACCACCCGCTCGTGTTCGGACTTGTAGCGCTGGCCGGTCGCCACTTTCTGCTTCGCGAGATCCACAATGCTCATCAAGGCGTTGAGGAATTCGAACATCGGCGCCGTATCGGCAACCGCATGCCGAAAGGCGACGAACAGCACGTGAACCGTGCCCTTGTCCACGGAGGGCAAGGTCAACACGACCCCCTGGCTCAACAGCTTGGAATCGACAGCGGGAAACAGGGGGCCAATGTCGCCGTCTTCGAGTTGCAGCCTGAGCGGTCGGGTATTGAGTTCGTGCCTGGCGTCTTCGACAATCCGCCGGATGAGGTTCGCCAGCGAGAAATGCTCTTCTGCCCGCTCGAACTTGCCGCGCGAAAAATAGAAGGCGACGGATTCCAGGGGTTTGGCGAGACCGAAATACGCGATGAAATCGCACTTGAGGGCGTGTTCAACGGAATTCAGGAGTTGCTGTTCTGCTTCCTGGTGCCGCATCGTGGCCGCGATACGCCGGCAAGACCTCGCCAGCTCGGCGGTCAGATTGACAGTCGAGGAAGCTTGTTCGCGTGTCGACGCGATCACCCTGTCCCGTGCACCACTTTTATCTTTCACAGCAACCCAGCCAAGCCGTTCAAAACTTCCGTGTCAGTTGTTGGTCTGCCTACGCCCAGTCAAAGCGACCTGTTATTCTTCTCCGTTTGTCCCTTGGTAATAGCCTTGTCGTTTTTGTTCTCTTTCGCTGTCGCTCTAGGCTAGCGCATTAGCGTGCAAGAGAAAACTACATTGTTGGACATGCCCTGTTTCGCCCGAAAACGCAACCGATGTACAGACACGAAAATCTTGATTCCGAGAAGCGGATCGATTTTCGAGCCGCATAGCCTGCATGGTGCAACATGCAGGCTAGTGCGAAACCGGTAATCAACACGAATATCCTGGCAGTAAAAAAAGGGGGCCTGAAACCTCAGGAACCCTTCTTAAACAAGAACTTAAACCAAAAATCTCAAGTAACGAAAATTTGCAGCGGGCCCGCAACCATCTTGCCCTGCTTTTTCAAGCCAAAGACATCACGGCGCTGCTAAGGCATTGTTCTTCATGATAATTCTTAGACGCCGCGTGGTGGGCTTAAAGGAGCTATCTCATGTCCGGCTCAAAGAAAAAGCCACCGACCGCACCGTTCTCGCTTCGCCTCACCCGAGACGAGCGGCAAAAACTTGAAGAGATGGCGGCCGGAATGTCGCTCGGTGCCCATGTCCGCGCCAAGCCGCCGTAGATATTCTGCTCGTGCTCACTTTATCCGCGCGCTTCATCCGCCATGGTCTTGAGCTGCGCGGCGTCACCATTGAGATCATCAAAGGCGAAGGGATTGAGGAACTGCCGCCTCCAGAGATAGGAACGGTCGACCGCACTGAGACCCGCTTCGTCACAGATGCTGTCCCAATGCTCGATAATGCACGCGAGTTGGTGCTGGACAAGGTCCAAGGCTTCCTCGCGCGATAGATGAAAATGCGCAGCCGCCTCCAGACAACTCGAAACCCGGCTGAGATGGTCCTGATCGGCAATCAGCATGGATTGACTGGCTTCCTGGCCGGTGCGGGCGATGTGGCTCGCCAGCCGCTCACTGTCCGGATCAAACAGACGGACACCGACCAAACTGGCCAACTTCAAAAACCCGCCCGATCGCGACGGAAGGGTCGCGTTTTTCGATCTTCTGGAGGGTGGCGCGCGAAAGCCCGGCGCGCTCGGCGAGCTCTTGCTCGGTCCATTTGCGCTGTATGCGCCCGAGGCGGACCTGTTTGCCGAGCAGAGCGGCCGCCTCACGCGTATAGCTGGAATAGATTCTGTCTCTGGCCATCGCCCCAACAGCTAAAAATGATCAGAAAAATGGCCACGAGATCACTACATGCCTGTTTTAATAGCCATTTCTTAATCATCGGTCAAGGAAATTGACCAGAAAAACAGGCGCGAATAGGCTTTGTGACCAGAATAATGGTCAATCGATCACTTTACCCGCAGGCGACGGGAACTCCTGGGTACGAAAACGCCTTCAAGCTGACCATGCACCGCACCGCTTAGAAGAGCATTGCGCAGCATGATGTTCTCCGCTCGGCGAAGTCGGGCTGGCGTGCGGGATGGCCCCTAAGGTCCCTCGCGGCGTACCGAAACCGCCACGCTCCTGCGCAGACTGACCGGCAAGATCGTATCGAGGCCGAAGCCAGGGCAGAAAGGGTTGGTCGTTGATCGGTATCGAGATCTTGCTGGCATCTTGCATATTGCCGGCAAAGACACAAAGAAAAACAGCGGCTTAGAGCCGCTGTTCAACCGTATCGAGATGCTTGCTGCAAACGACGGTGATCTCGATCATCACGCACAGCAGGCCAAAGTGGTAGCGGGGGCAGGATTTGAACCTACGACCTTCGGGTTATGAGCCCGACGAGC
>CBDUNM010000152.1:0-12076 GCA_965368585.1 uncultured Chromatiales bacterium
GCCCCGAACAGGACTTGCGCCGCATCCCTGCTGATTCATTCGCGCCCGTCCCCGAGCGGCTGGTGCAACATGCAGGCTAATCAGCTGGACCTCTTGAAGAAGTAGTAGAGCCCCGCCAGCATCATCAGGAAACCGAAAATGATTGCAGCATCTTGTCCGGCTTGGTATTGCGGGTTCATGTTGACCGGGCGATCTGAGACGAGCCAGCTAAAAACCATTGAGCCACCCCAGACCGCTCCTATCGCACCAACAATCCTGTTCCTCACGATCTAGATCCCTCTTACAGAAATGAGTGCTGCTACAAAAATAGAGCGATTTGTGTTCTCCAAGTATTTCGGCAGTGGTCTCTCGCGCTTTAGATCGTGCCCGTCGCGTTCATGCAACCAGGAAACCCCTGCCGCCCAGCAGGATCATAGTGACGGAAATAAATTTCAGTAGCAGGCCAAAGACTTCTCCATCGCCTGTAAGCCGCGCTTGCCGAGATAGGCGCTGATCCGCCGACCGAGCAGCAGTATCACGGCATTCATGGTGGAGACGAGGACCAGGGCAAGCAGCAGCGGCCCAACGGCGACGAGTTCGTGCGTACCCAGGATCATCACAGCGTTCATTGCATACGGTCCAGCGCATGCCGGCACCACGATGAGCGCCAGTACAGGGTCGTCGCCGTAGCTGTCGTTAAAGAGATCGGCCGCCGTACCAAAGATCATCTTCGCAGAGAGCAGGAGCAATACAACGACGCCGGCCACCGACAGGGAAACATGCTCGATATTCAAATAGCCGAGAACCTGCTCGCCGCCGACTGCTACCGGCGTCAGCACCAGTAGCGCGATCAGCATTTCTCGAAGAATCGTGCGCCGTTAGTCGGCGGCTGACAGGTTGCGCAGCACCGCTACAACGAATAGCAGGTTGCCGAATGGATCAATCACCAGGAAAAGCAGGAGTACGCTTTCTAGTATGACGTTAAACCCTTTGCAGAAAGTTGCGGGTGCAGTATCTTGCGATACCAAAGGCGATGGCACAGTAGGATCTGCGCCGATAACGGACGGGTAACCACTACCACAGACGGCACCGCCATCGGGCGTATGGCTTACTGGGTCGCCCGATCATTGCTGCGTCCGTCTTTCTTCACGACCACTCATTCGGCGACATTAATACCGGTCATTCGTCCGGCAACTTCACCCGACGGGCTCGGTCAACACGATTTCGTATGTTCACAGCTATAGTTAGTGTCCGTCCATGAACGCTAAACGCTTAATTATTTTTGAAAAAACGCGATGTATTTCAGTGAAAAGCCCTGGTAGATTGGCTCGTCTTTTGAGACAAGCGATTGAAACAGAAGAATAAACCAAAACACCAGGAGCTGACCATGCGAGAAAAACGCACCGCCCAAACCAGAATATTTGAACATTGCGCCGAACACGAGACCGGTCTGGAATTGAAGGCGATGTCCGATTAATTGGATCAAGATATCGATCTACTCGACTGGGTGGCGGCCGATGTCAAACAGCGTAATGTCGAAGAGACCGGGAGGAAGGGATTAACGGTTGAGTCGGTACTGCGTTGTGCCGTTTTGAAGCAAAATCGGCAATTGAGTTATGACGATCTGGTGTTTTGTTTGATGGACTCGACCTCATGTCAAACGTCCGCGCGCTCGACCTTGGCGTGGTCGCCGAAGAAAGCGACGTTGCAAAGCTGCATCAGTGCGATCTCGGCTGCTGGCGGCCATGCCATTCGTTCTCCTGGCTTGTGAGCTGTAGCAGTTGCAGTTCAATCACTATGGGCCATTAATACTGAAAGTGATTGATCAGACGGATCGTCGTGTGTTTCAGGGTGAGCAGGTGCCGGCAATGGAAAAGATCGTCAGTATCTTTGAGGAACATACCGACATCATTTTCAAAGGCCGTCGGGGTATTCAGTATGGACACAAGCTCAACCGGAGTACGGGGCGAAGTGGATTGATCCTGGATGTAGTCATTGAGGAAGGTAATCCGGCTGATTCCGATTGTTTTATTCCGATGCTGGATCGTCACATTGATCAGTATGGGAAAGCGCCCCGTCAGACCGCTGCCGACGGCGGCTATGCCAGTATTGCGAACTTACACGAGGCCAAGGCGCGCGCAGTTGAAGATGTGGTCTTTCACAAGAAGTGCGGCCGCAAAGTCGAAAAGATGGCCAAGAACCCGTGGGTGTATCGAAAGCTGCGCAGTTTCAGAGCGGGTATAGAGGCGGGCATTTCCAAGATGAAGCGTGCTTGTGGATTAGGATGTTGTACTTGGAAAGGGCTAGTGCACTGCAGGGCCTATGTCTGGTCATCGGTGGTCGCCCACAATCTGGCGTTGTTTGGGCGGTTGATATCGACATAGTTCTTGATGCTGCAATCGTCGCTTTAAAGCGGATCACCTCAAGACGCCATGCTCGAATCGATAGAGGAAATAAACGATTATTCGGTATGCAGTGCATAGTAGTTTGTTTACTTCGACTTGATTCAGGCTGTGCTTGAGAAAATTCCCTGCGCAACAAATTTTCGGCTGGTGGAAAAAATACGCTGTTTCTGGACGGACACCATCTAGACTGCATGGTGCAACATGCAGGCTAGCTCCGTCGGCCGTTCGTGCTGTGTGAAAACTCGGAGTCGGAAATTCGGCCACAGTTAGTATTGGTGGTGTCTTCGATAACGCTATCGGACCAATCGGACGTGCCGGGCAGCCGTTTGTCGATGTCGAGCGTCTGCGCTGAGACCGGACGCGACGCGCCTACTGATCGAACCCAGCCTCGTCCCTGCGCGAAAAGCGAGCGGTTCTTGCACTATCGCGTTCAATGTTCACGCCTCACATAGGCTAATAATATATTCTTATCCGCAACCAAACTCACATTCTCCACAACCTCGCCTAGACTCCATTCCCTCTTTTCGGCAGCGGTGTACATGGCGGTTTCCTTTTTATTGAAAACCTTCCAGACTTTCTTGCCCTCGTATGACATCTGTTTGTAGTAACTGAGAGGCTTCTGTCCATCGCACACGGTTACCTGTGCGCATATCTTCCGGTATTTTTCCGCGGAAAACTGGCTGACGAAATGCGCTATGAGCATGCTCCCGATACCCTGTCCACGATATCCCTTGGCCACGTGATAGTGAAACTCCGGACACCCCGGCGCAGTTGGCATCTCTTCGGCGCCCCTGAACTTGGCATGCAGGAGAAACTGGACTGCCCTGGGGCCGAGACTCAGCGTGTAAAGCAGCTTTGATCCCTCCAAAAAGCCCTGTATGGGCAGGTCGAATCTATACGATAACTTGCCGAACTCGTTCTCCGCGATCTGTTTCGCCGCTTTGTCCCGTCGTTCCATCCATGCAACCTTTCCGTTCTTGATTTTCTTCGGACTTCCCTCGGCGCCGGTCAGATAGCCGATGAGTTTGCCCGAGTTCAGTTCATCGACTACGTAGAAGTAATTCGGCTGGTGTTTAGCGAATGGCCCGGTAACAATCCTGCCGAAGCTCAGGGCCCCGGCTTCCGGTATCAGCGGAAAAGGCCTGCCGCCGGGCAGAGCGTTGCTCCAACAGAGTCTGCATACGGCTTTTTCGTCCCTGTCGTGATCGTATTGACGAAAGCCGTAGTTATTCTCTACTAGAAAATACTGAGTGTCCGCGCAGCCCATTGGATTATCGTGTTATTCAGCGACGCCTCATAGCAAGCACAAGCTGACGACTATACCCCAATGGAAATGGGGAATACATGACTAACAATCGGTGCGCGAGTATAACGATCATTGGACAGGCCGCTTTGGTACGGGAACCGGCATGATTTCTACGTTGGACATCAAGGCGTACGTGCTCCAGATATTTTTCAACTTCTGGGGCCATTTGGGGCGCCTTGTGCTCAACTACGGCGTTATGAAGGACCGGGAAGTCTTAAGGGACCTGCCGTACGGCCCGGATCCCCGGCAGCGATTGGATATCTTCCGTTCGAAGAACTCTGAGTCGTCGACACTGACCGTCCTGGTGTACTTCCACGGGGGCGGATGGATCAGTGCCGACAAAAGAATCTACGATGGAATCTGCGCAACGCTCTCGAGGTACGGGTGCCTGACGGTTAACGTCAATTACCGCTTGGCGCCGGCCAAAAGATTTCCAAGCCAGTTGCGAGATGCCGCTCAGGCTGTCGCGTGGGTTCATGACAACGCCGCGCACTACGGCGGAGATCCTGCAAAGATCGTCCTCGCCGGTGATTCAGCCGGCGCGCAGCTTGCCTCGTGGTATGCAAGTGCCTTGCATAACGAATCGTTACTCGCAAGTACAGGCATTGACCGCCGCCTGTCGACGAGGTGCCTCAAGGGGTTATTGCTGTTTTACGGCGTATACGATTTCGCGACGGTGCTGGATGCCCCGTTTCCCTTTATTCGGATCTACGCGAAGAGTTTTCTCGGCGCGGAGCCGACGGAATATGCAGAAAACTCGGAACTGGCATCACCTATCAAGCACGTCACGGGCCGTCTGCCCTCGGTCTTCCTGTGCGCCGGGAAGCGAGACGGGCTATACCGCCAAACAGTCGACTACGCAGATGCTCTCACGAAATGTGGAGTCCGTTGCCGGACGCTGTTGCTGTCCAAGGCGCATCGCGCCGGCCACGGTTTTCTTTTCTTTAGCCGACGAAAGGCGGCAAGACTGGCGTTTGCAGCGGCCCGCGAGTTCCTGCAGGAGCTGGACTAACCTGCACGTTGCAAGGAATTGCGGGCAACGCTGCCCGGTATTGCCAGCGCGCTAAACCGACGCGGGGCGATTTTTCGTTTTCTCTCATTTATCCGACGTCGCACGGGTAGTCGCGGAATCGCTTTGCAAGGCCTCAAGGCAATCCTGCCAGAACCCGAGCCAGTAGGCGACGGCAGTGCCGGGCCAGGCACTCCAGAGCTCAATCAGGTCGGCGTTTGACACGTGTGTGCCGAAACCCCTGAAGCCGGGCCGGGCAAAGAAACGCGCGGACACTTCCTTGGAAAACTGATCCAGACCCGAGCAAAGCATCACCCGATCCATCGAGTAATCGGGACTGATATCTGCCAAGACGCCGGAGATCGTGAGTATTGCCTTTCGAAACAGGACCAGGTTGTCGGGAAATCCCATACCGGTGGTCATGGCTACTCGGTCAAGCAGGCGCTGTGACCAGTCAAATCCCGGAAAACACCCTTGACGGACCTCCGTTAAGGCCACGGATACACATTCCCTTAGTTGGGATTCCGCCGCTTCGCTGCGTCCCAGGTGGGACACGGCGCGACATATCCGGGTCTCGTCGAGCGTTAGAGCGCCCAGGATTATTTGCACAAAATCCGTACGTTGTGCTTTGTCCAGATAACCGACCAGGGTCCAGTCAAAGATCGCCAGTCGCCGATCCGAGGTATAGAACAGGTTTCCGGCGTGGGGGTCGGCGTGAAATCGGGCCAATTCAGCGGAATCCCAGAATGGCTTGGCAATCAACGCATTGACCAAAGTGTCCGCAAGTTCGCGTCGTGCGTTGTCGTCCAGGTTCGCGTCGGTGACCTTGACGCCATCCACCCGCTCCATGGCCGTCACCCGATTGGAGCAAAAGGGAAACAGACGCGGAATAACGACATCCGGATCGTTCGCATAATAATCCGCGGCTTCGACCAGATGTTTTTGCTCGAGTTCAAACTGCACCTCTTGTTGCAACAGCCGTCGAACGCTATCCAGGGTTTCCCGATAATCCAACACCGGCAGACCGAGGTGCGCGCACCGTTCTTCAAGAAAGCTGCCCAGTTCACCCCAGATATCGAGCTCGCCAAAGAGTCGTTCGTACACGCCCGGCCGCAACACCTTGAACACCCCGGCACGAGCTTCGCGCGAACCGTCAGCATGCAAGGTGAACGGTAGTACCACAGCGACACTCGCCTCGGCCAGCGGTTGATCGGCGACCTCGATGCCGGCAATCGCATCGAGCTCGTCGAGGAGGTCCGTGGGGATGTCCTGCCTACGGGTCGTCGGCGCCTGCGATTCCAGGCGCTGGAGACAATGCCGGAGTTCCGGGGACAGTCGTCTGTCGCGGGAGACGACCTGGCCGAGTTTGTGCAGCGTCGGGCAAGTACGCAGCAGCGTAAGCACCCGATCGGCAAAGCTGCTGCCGACGGATAGAGTCAACTGTTCGGAGACAATCGTGGTGAGATGGCGCGCCGGCAGATGCTCCAGAAAAAAGCACAAACCATCGAGCAGCAGCGGTCGATAAGCGGCATAGTTTTGCGGCAGAATCTGCTCGACATCGAGAGACTCCACCAACTCCCGCACACCGATGCTTACTAGTTGATTTTCGTACATTTCTTCCCTAAGACCCCCGGCATAGTCCAACGCAGGTGTGATGGTCCATTGCTTACCATCGCTTCTCCGTCAGACGATACGGTAAAGACAATGGAATCAGAACGCTATGAATAAATCGACCCATGCGGAAGATTCGGTGGACCACCGCACCTCGGTCCACGCATTTCGAAGCATAGATTCTATGTCGCCATACAAGCGCGTGAAACGGAACCGCCTACTACGAAAACTCGTATGAGATCGCGACGCGCGAGTTCGAGCAGGCGCTTGCCGCACTGAGATCGTTACATACGGATCTGAGCGCGTTTGCTACGTATATGCAAAAGATTGAGCACCGCAGACGCCTGGTGAGGTGTCGGACTGGGGCTGGTAACCACGCTGACATCAATGCCATCGGTTAGGCAAGCGTCTTCATAAATCGGCGTGCCGCCGACCGGGTCTCGGAGACAATCCCTGCGATGGCGGGGTCGATGGTCAAATCGGTCGCGTGGAGCAGCGTGTATTTCACAAGACCGGGAGTGCGCATGTCGCTCGACAAAGCGACGACGAGATCAGCCAACACATTATAGGAACCGCGGGTCTTGTTCTTGCTCGGGTCAGACACTTCCGTGTTGTTGGTGCCCACATACTCCGAGCAGTTGACGAGGGCCGCCTGGTGGTTCTGGTACCCCGATCCGGTCACGACCTGACAGCCCTCCGACCAGCGATTGACGGGGCGCCCGACTCCCTTCCCGCCCCAGTGGATGTTGATCGTTCCGTTGGTCTCTACGCCTTTCGCCACGTCCTCTTCCGCTAACTCGAAGTCGCCCTTCGAGCGAACGACCAGGACGCCATGTGCTGCATAGTGGAGCGGGCGGAGGGCATGGTAGCGGCCCTGGTGCAGGCCGAAGTGGAAATCGTGCTGACCCGGCACGAGAAAGGGCGCCCCGTTACGGTTTTTCGTGTGGCCGGGGTCCGTCGAGCCCTGGAATTTGAAGACCAGGCCCTTAATCAGCAGCACGAGCACGTCGTCGAACTTGCGACTCCGGTCCCGCTCGCCATGACGAATTCCGATCAGGTGCACATCGTCGTTGGTGAACTTCCAGTCGTCCACCTTGTGTGTATCGGTCTCGGACTGGAAGTTCTCCACCAACGTGAGCATCGGACTTGGGTTGGCCTTACAGTGCTCTTGCCACCTCCGTAGGAACACCAGCCAGTCGTTGAACTCGCAGCGTTCGTTTTCGAGGGTGCCCTGTCGCCACTGATTCAGCCGAGGCACCCAGTCCGCCTTTTTGCGGCCCTCCACCCAGCGCCTGAGCTCGTTGACCGTTTTGGGGCCGACAATGCCGTCCGGAATACAGGGCCTTCCCTCGACCGAGCGCACGTACTCCTGGAACAGTCGGGTCGCTGCCTGGGTGCGATAGCCACAGATGCCGTCGACGCGGCCTCCCGGGAAGAAGCCGGCATCCGTCAACGCCCGCTGTACATCCGAGACGCTCATCGAGACCCGGCTTTCTATGGGCCTGAGCCCAACCATGCCTTTGTCGCCGCGCAACTTTCCCGCCGTTTCCCCGGAAACGCGCCGCACCTCGGAGAGGAAGGCGTCAATTTCGCTGGAACCGAGTCCCGGGTCGTGACATCCCAATGAGATATTCATTCAGAACAGTATAGCTCGCCGATGCTCCTTTCGCCCGCCAGCTCAACGCTCCCGAACCCGCTCCGTGATGTGGATCGGTTCAGGCTGCTAGGCGAGGCCTGCACGTCAGTGCCGATCGATTTGCCCATCGCGCTTCGAGTGGACTGTAACGATTGAATCGGGCGTAACCCGTCGTGAGTCGAAATATTTCCACTCAACCGGCTTGGCTTTCTTGTCGTACCGACAGATGTATCACATGAGTTTTCTCTTCAGAATTGTTGCCGGTGGTCTCGGTGCGCAGCGCTCGATCTTCCTTGAACTACTGTTTGATCTTCTTGGTCTTACCAGCTGTCATGCAGCGTGGGAATGACCCCTTGGGTCGACACCTGGGTGCGGGCAGCCTCCGCTTGCAGAATGGATAGCTTATACCGATACCGCGCCGGTCGATGCGCCGCACCGACCGGGTCTGACAAACGAACGAACCATTTGCGCACCGGCGCCTCGATCTTGAGCGCATCAAGGCCTTTGAAAATCTGCTGCAGGCGAGCCAGTTTCGTTCACCTACACCGGAAACTCGTTAATTCGCCGATCGGTCAAGCCGATATCTGAGGGGAGACGGCATTGCTGATCAACGGCCTGTGCAGAAATGTCTCCGCCGGCGCCGGCCGCCCGAGCAGGTACCCCTGCGCAAACTGGCAGCCGCATGCCTGCAGAAACGCCAACTGCGCCCGGTTTTCCACGCCCTCGGCGACCACGTCTTTCTTCAGCGCCTGCGCCATGGCGATGATCGCCGCGGTGATCTCGACGTCGTTTTCGTCGTTTGGAATGTCGTTGACGAAGCTGCGGTCGATTTTCAAGGTGTCTATCGGCAGGCGCTTGAGGTAGCTCAGCGACGAGTAGCCGGTGCCGAAGTCGTCGATCGCGACGCGCGTGCCATAGCGCTCCCTGAGGTTCTCGAGCAGCTGGACGGTTACCCTGAAATCCTTCATTAGCAGGCTTTCAGTGATTTCCAGACGCAGCGCCTCTGCCGGCAGACCGGTTTGCGTCAGAATGTCGACGATCACCTCGAACAGCTTCGGATCGTAAGCCTGGCGGGCCGACAGATTGACCGAAACGTAAAGATCCTCGGCATGCGCACGCCGCAGCGTCTGGATCTCTCCGGCGGCGCGCTCCAGCAGATACTCACCGATCGGGATGATCAGGCCACAATCCTCGGCGACCGGAATGAACCGCTCCGGTGGAACCTGGCCTTCGCTCGGGTGCTGCCAACGCGCCAGGGCCTCGAAGCCGACGATGCGTTGATCGTGCAGCCGCACGATCGGCTGGAAATAGGGCTGGATCTGGTCGCTCTTGAGCGCCTGGCGAAGTTCGGCCTCCATCGTCAGCCGGCGCGCCGCCTCGACATTCATCCGGTCTTCGAAATAGCCATAGCCGTCGCGTCCGCGGCTCTTGGCGCGGTACATGGCGAGGTCGGCATTACGCAGTAACGCACCCGGGTCCAGAGAGTCACCGGGCGCGTAGGTGATTCCGATACTGGCGGTGATGACGACCTCATGGTTCGCGGCCATGACCGGCTGCTTGACGCTTCGCAGGAGTTTGCGGGCCAGCACCCCGACATCGAATTCTTCGTCAGTCAGCTGCAGCAGAATAACGAACTCGTCGCCACCGAGTCGAGCGACGGTATCTTCCTCGCGTACGCCTTTGGCCAGCCGCTCGGCGATCTCGCGCAGAAGAACGTCACCAACGTCGTGACCGAGCGAATCATTGACCCGTTTGAAGTCGTCAAGATCCAGGTAGAGCAGTGCCAGACGATAATCGTGGCGTTGAATGGCGCCGAGCGCGTGCTCGAGCCGGTCGCGGAACAGCCGGCGATTGGGCAGCCCGGTCAGCGGGTCGAAAGACGCCAGCCGTTCAAGGTCTTCTTGGGCCACTTTCAAACGGCTGATGTCTTCGACCAGTACGGCGTAATGGGTGGTCTGCGAATCCGGGCTGCTTATGGGAGACACGGTGATCGATAACCAGCAGGGCTTCCCGTTCTTGTCCTGTTGCTGCAGTTCGCCGCGCCAGTTGTCGCCCGCCAGCATATGCTTCCAGATCCTTGCCTGGGTCTCGTCGTACGAATCGGGGGTGCCGAGAAAGCGCGCCGGTTTACCGATCAGACTGTCCTGGCCGCCGCCGATGATCTGCGCAAACGCCGGGTTGACGTATTCGACGGTACCCTGGTGATCGACGATGATGATGCCGTTGGCGGTCTGATCGACCGCGCTGGACAACTTGCGAATCGCCGTCTCGGCCTGCCGGCGCTCGGTGATGTCGATGCCGGTGCCGATGCCGAACAGCAGTTCGCCCTGCTCGTCGAGAATCGCGGTATTGGACCACGAGATCAGGATCTCGCGGCCGTCCTTGCTCAACCAGTGGTTCTCGAAATAATTGCGCTTGCGAACGGATTTCAGTCCCGCGAACACCTCCTGCACGTCATCCCGTTCCTGTGGGAGGAGCAGGAAGTCCCACACGAACCGCCCCTTTACCTCGGCGAAGCTGTAGCCTGTGAGCTCCTGGCAGGCACGATTGAACTGCACGATCCGGCCTGCTCGGTCGAGCACCACCACCAGCGCGCCGACGGTGTTCATCACCGCCTGGGCAAAATCTCTTTCCGTCTTCAGGGCCTGTGAGGTCTCAACCAAATCGGTGACATTCAACAACATACCGTTGAAGTGGCTGATCTGGCCATTGGCGTTGTGCACCGGAGTGGACACCGCGCGCACCCACCGCCAGTCGCCGTAGTGCGGATTCTGCATGCGAATGGTCACGTCCAGGGTCTTGCCCTGGTTGAAAGCCTCGGCGTTCGCGGCCTCGAGCCCAGGCAGGTCATCGGGATGCACGTGCGCGAACCAGGTCTTGAACTCAGCCGTCGGCTCGACGCCGACGATGGTCCTCAGCGAATCGGTGACGAACTCGACACGGGTCTTGCGTTCGGCGATCTCATCCACCGCGAGCCGATAGAAGACGAAATGCTCCGCGCTACGCATGATCGATTGCGTCTGCTGCGCGCTGAACGCCAGAGCCTCGCGGTCCGTTTTGCGCTGGAGCGCGGCGCCAATCAGTTCCGCCGCGACTTCGAGCAAATTACGGGCCCCTTCGTCCCAGGGTTCGGCGGCCACGACATTGTCGAATCCAAGGAAACCGGAAACTGCCCGCCCGGTGTGGACAGGTACCAGGATCAGCGACTTGATCTGCTGTTGCGCGAGGAGCTCTTGGTCGTTGCGCGCCGCCGCGGGCAGCTGCGAGACATCGGGAATCGACAGGGTCTTTCCCTGCATGACCTGCGACATCGACCACTGGAAATCGTCGATCGAAAGATCTTGCAGCATGGCGATCTGCGACTTGACCGCCGCGGCGCACCATTCGTGCGTGTTGCTCGTAAGGTTATTGACACGGTCGAACCGGAACAGATAGGCGCGACTGGCTGCGCTGTAGCTGCCCATGCGGCGCAACGCGTCGTCGATGATTCGATCCAGATCGTCGGATTCATTGAGATCGCGGGAGAGACGCGCGATCAGCCGTTCCAGTTCCAGCAGCCGGTTGAGGTTGGATTCGACGACGACGCGGGACGTGACGTCGTACGCGATCACCAACTCAGCACGCCGCTCCACGAAGTCCAACGGGTGGGAGGTAATCTCGACGAAGATCAGCGAGCCGTCTTCGCGCAGGTGGCGCCAGACTCCGGCGCGATCCAAATTGTCGTCGACTTTCGCCAGGTTGCCGCGCAGTGCCGCCAGGTCTTCGACCGGGCGGATGTCGGCGATCGTCATCGACAAAAAGGTCTCGCGCGAATACCCGTAGTGTGCGATCGCCGAGTCGTTGACGGCGAGAAACCGCAGAGTACGGATATCGTAGATCCACATCGGCAGGGGATTTCGATCGAACAGACTGGCGATCACCTTGTCCGGCAGCGCCTCTGCAGTGAGGCTCGAACGAGGCGTGGATACTGGTGGCTGTTCACTGGTTGTCACTACGCCCGTCCTATGTTTCCCGCTGCGCTTCTTCGGCACGCCCACATTTCGCCTCGTAGTTTAACCGATGACACGCCTCGCATCCGTCTCCGAACCCGTCGGCGACCGTGTCCGTTTGAGCAGCGTTTTCGAATCTTG
>CBDUNM010000153.1:0-11815 GCA_965368585.1 uncultured Chromatiales bacterium
GGTAGCGGGGGCAGGATTTGAACCTACGACCTTCGGGTTATGAGCCCGACGAGCTGCCAGACTGCTCCACCCCGCATCTGATGACAGAATAATAACTTGCTGATCTAGGATATACAACCCTAGTTTGTTCAATCAGACAGTAAAAATGCCGTAATTAGTACGGCCATACCATTATCACCGCCGCGCCAGCACGGCACCCGGGGTCAAACGCCGATTGCAGTTTTGCAGGCGCTGAACAACGCCGCGGGGAACAATCCCAGCGCCAGCATGGCCAGACCGTTGACCGAAACGACAATACGCGTGTCCATGGACGGCTGGATCAGCGCGTCTGAGTCCGCCTTGTCGAAGTACATCAGCTTGACGACCCGGATGTAGTAATAGGCGCCGATAATCGAGAAAAACACGCCCACCAGCGCCAGCCACACCATATCGATGCTGACCACCGCATCGAGGACGAACAGCTTGGCAAAGAATCCGACCGTTGGTGGCACGCCCGCCATGGAAAACATGACCAGCAGCATCATGCCGGCAAGCCACGGGCTGCGATCGTTCAAGCCCTTCAGATCAACGAGATGCTCGGCTTCGAAGCCTTCGCGGCTGAGCATGGCCATGATGCCGAAGGCGCCGGCTGCCATGAACGCATAGACGATGGCGTAGAACATGGCGGCGGTGTAGCCCTCCGGCGTGCCGGCAATCAGCCCCAGGAAGATGAAACCGACGTGCGAGATCGTCGAATACGCCAGCATGCGCTTGATATTGTCCTGCGCAATGGCAATGACGTTGCCCAGCGCCATGGACAATACGGCCAGAATCACCAGCATTCCCTGCCAGTCGGCGTGCAACCCGCCCAACCCCTCGACCAGCAGGCGCATGGCGAGCGCAAACGCCGCAATCTTGGGCACACTGCCGATCAACAGCGTCACGACCGTCGGCGCGCCGTGGTAGACGTCGGGCACCCACATGTGGAAAGGCACGGCGCCGAACTTGAACGCGACGCCGATGACCACGAACACCAGGCCGAACACCAGTACGGTGTTATTGGTCCCTTCGGCGGCAATGGCCTTGGCGACGCTTGGAAAATCCAGCGCGCCGGTGACGCCGTACAGCATCGACATACCGTACAACAGCATGCCGGAGGCAATCGCCCCGAGCACGAAATACTTCATCGCCGCTTCGGCACCCTTGGTGGAATCGCGATCGAAGGCCACCAGCGCATAGAGGCACAATGCCAGCAGTTCCAGGCCCAGGTATACGATCAAAAAGCTATTGGCGGAGATCATGACCAGCATGCCGGTGACGGCGAACAAGCCCAACACATAAAACTCGCCACGAAATATCCCGTGCGCCCTCAAATAGTCCTTGGCATAGACGAACGCGGCAAACGCCGCCAGCAGCAAGGCAGACTTGAGGAGATCCCCCATGGGATCGCGAATGTAGGCGCCGTCGAGCAGAATCTGCGTGTCACTCGTTGATCCTACGCTGACCAGCCACAGCGTTCCCAGCAGGGTCGCCAGCGACAGGGCATAGGTCACCAGGCGATGCTTGTCACTGATGAAGATGTCGACCACCAGGACGAGGCAAGCAGCCGTCACCAGGAAGATCTCCGGGTAGACCGGTGTCAGATTTGCAGGATCAAAGGCCATTGCGATTTCCGAAACGCGAAGCGCTCATCGTTTATAGTTTTGAAACAGCGATGTGCTGCACCAGGTTCTGTACCGAGACATCCATCACCTCGATCAGCGGCGCCGGCCACACGCCGAGCACCAGGACCGCCGCAGCCAGCGAACCCAGCACCAGAAACTCCCGTCGATTGATGTCCTGCAGTGCGGCGACGTTGTCGTTGGCCACGCTGCCGAACACCACCCGTTTGACCATCCACAGCGTGTAGGCGGCGCCGATGATCAGCGTCGTCGCGGCCAGGAAGGCAAACCAGAAGTCGGCGCGGAAGCTCGCCAGGATCACCATGAATTCGCCAACGAACCCGGAGGTGCCGGGCAAACCCGCATTCGACATCGCGAAGAACACCATGAAGGCGCCGAACACCGGCATGGTGTTGACCACCCCGCCGTAGTCGCCGATCTCGCGGCTGTGGACGCGGTCGTACAGCACGCCCACGCACAGGAACAAGGCGGCGGAAATAAACCCGTGCGATACCATCTGCACCATGCCGCCTTGCATCCCCATCACCACACCGCCATTGACGTCGCTGCGGCCCAGAATGATAAAAGCGATGAAAAACCCCAGGGTGACGAACCCCATGTGCGCGATGGACGAATACGCGATCAGCTTTTTCATGTCCTGCTGGACCAGCGCCACGAACCCGATGTACACGACGGCAATCAGCGACATGGCAATGATCAGCCAATCAAGTTCGTTGCTGGCGTCGGGCGTTATCGGCAGACTGAACCGCAGGAAACCGTAACCGCCGATCTTCAGCATGATGGCCGCCAGAATGACCGAGCCGCCCGTCGGGGCCTCGACGTGAGCGTCGGGCAGCCAGGTGTGCACCGGCCACATCGGCACTTTGACCGCGAATGCCAGCAGGAATGCCACGAAGATCAGCACCTGTTCCTTCAAGCCGAGTTGCAGGTCGTGGTAGCCGAGTATCTCCATACTCCCCGACTGGAAGTACATGTAAATCAGGGCGACCAGCATGAACACCGAGCCCAGAAAGGTGTACAGAAAGAACTTGATCGTCGCGTACACCCGGTTGGGCCCGCCCCACACGCCGATGATAATGAACATGGGGATCAGCATCGCTTCCCAGAACACGTAGAACAGCATGGCGTCCAGTGCCGAAAACACGCCGACCATCACGCCCTCCATGATCAAAAAGGCGGCCATGTACTGCGACGGCTTATAGGTAATGACCTCCCACCCGGCAATCACGACCAGCACCGTGATGAAGGTCGTCAGCAGAATCAGCGGCATGGAAATGCCGTCCACGCCCAGGTGATAGTTCACGTCGAAGGCGGCGATCCACGGCCGGTTTTCCACGAACTGCATGAGGGGCGTCGCGGTATCGAAGCCGCTGTACAGGGGGATACTGAACAGAAACGTCAGCACCGCGACGCCCAGCGCCAGCCAGCGCGACACATCGGGCGTGCGATCACCGCTGGCAATGACCAGAAAACCGCCGATGATCGGCAACCAAATGACCGTACTCAGTAGTGGCCAGTCCGCTGTCATGTCTAGTATCTATCCCGATTCATGTTCAGGTTTATCCGCGTATAACGAACCAAGTCAGCAGGCCGAGCAGGCCGACGATAATGACTATCGCGTAGTGGTAGAGATATCCGGTCTGTATCACGCGCACGGCCGAAGCCAACCGGCCCACCGTCCGCGCCGTGCCGTTGACCGCGAAGCCGTCGATAAGGGTGCGGTCGCCTACTTGCCACAACGCCTTGCCGATTCCCCGACTGCCGGCGGCGAAGAAGGCCTGGTTGAAATCGTCGAAGCCGTATTTTCGGTCCAATATCGTGTGCAGCCAGGCGAACCTGTTCTTTATCTCCGCCGCGATCTGCGGTTTCTGCGTGTAAACGAACCAGGCGGTCACCAGGCCGGCCATCGCCAACCAGAACGGCGGCGTTTGCAGACCGTGGACCATGAAGGCGAAGGCGCCGTGATAAGACTTGCCGACCTCACCCAGGGTGTCGTGTATTGCCGCAACGTGCAGCACGCCGTCGAACCAGTCACCGAACAACACCGGCCCGACGGTCAAGAACCCGATGCAAACGGAGGGAATGGCCAGCAGGATCAGCGGAATGGTCACCACCTTGGGGGATTCGTGCAGGTGTTCCTTGGCGTGCGCATCGCGCGGCCCATCACCGTGGAACACCAGAAAATACATGCGAAAGCTGTATAGCGCCGTAACGAACACACCGATCAGCAGCGCCCAGTAGGCGTACCCGGATCCGGCCAATTGCGAATGATGCACGGACTCGATGATCGCATCCTTGGAAAAAAAGCCGGAAAAGCCGGGAAACCCGATCAACGCGAGCGACCCCAGCAAGGCCGTCCAATGGGTGATGGGCATGTAGCGGCGCACCCCACCCATATTGCGGATATCCTGATCGTGGTGCATGCCGATGATCACCGAGCCGGCCCCGAGAAACAGCAACGCCTTGAAGAAGGCATGGGTCATCAGGTGGAAGATGCCAGCCGCGTAGGCCGAAGCGCCCAGGGCCGCGATCATGTACCCGAGCTGGGACAGCGTCGAGTAGGCGACCACCCGCTTGATATCGTTCTGCACGATGCCGATCAGGCCCATGAAGATCGCCGTCGTCGCGCCGATCACCAGCACGAAACTCAATGCCGTTTCGCTGAGTTCGAACAGCGGCGACATGCGGGCCACCATGAACACGCCGGCCGTCACCATGGTCGCGGCATGGATCAGGGCGGAGATGGGCGTCGGGCCTTCCATCGAGTCCGGCAGCCAGACGTGCAGCGGCACCTGCGCCGATTTACCCATCGCACCGATGAACAGCAGAATGCAGATGACGGTCATCAGCGACCATTCGGTGGTGCCCCAGATACTGATTTTCTCGCCCGCAAGCGAGGGCGCCGCGCCAAACACCTCGGCATAGTCCATGGTGTTGAAATACATGGCGATCGCCGCGATCCCCAGGACGAAGCCGAAGTCGCCGACCCGGTTGACCAGGAAGGCCTTCAAATTGGCGAACACGGCCGACTCACGCACCGACCAGAAGCCGATCAGGAGATACGACACCAGGCCGACCGCTTCCCAGCCGAAAAACAGCTGCAGGAAATTGTTCGACATGACCAGCATCAGCATCGAGAAGGTGAACAGCGAGATGTAACTGAAAAAGCGCTGGTAGCTGTTCTTGCCCGCGAGGCTCTCCTTTGGCCAGTTGTGCTCGTCGTCGGCCATGTAGCCGATGGTGTAGATATGCACGCAGAAGGAGACGAAAGTCACCACGCTGATCATCAACGCGGTCAGTTTGTCGACCAGGAAGCCGATCTCGAATCGAATACCGTCGCTGACCATCCAGGTGTACACGGAGTCGTTGAAGGTCGGCTGGTCCTCCATGACGAACAGCAGCAGCACATACAACGACAAGAGCGTCGATATTCCCACGCCTGTACTGGCCACCCAATGCGACACCGAACGGCTGATGCGGCTCGCGAACAATCCTGAGATGATGGCGCCCAGCAACGGGGCCAGCACAATGGTGAGATATATGTTTGCCATGCTTATAAGCTACCGGTTCGCATTGCCTTAGCCCTTGAGGGCATCCAGGTCCTGAACGTTGATCGATCGATTGCTTCTGAACAAAACCACCAGGATGGCGAGTCCGATCGCCGCCTCCGCCGCCGCCACGGTCAGGATAAAGAAGACGAACACCTGCCCTGCCGTATCGCCCATAAAGTGCGAGAACGCGATGAAGTTCATATTCACCGCCAACAGCATGAGTTCGATGCACATCAACAGAATGATCACGTTCTTGCGATTGAGGAATACGCCCGCGACGCTCAACGCGAACAGGATCGCACCGACGATCAGATAATCCGACAAAGCAATCATCAGGCCTTTTCCTCTGATGGCATTTTGACGACGCGCAGCCGGTCTTTGGCCTTCACCTGCACCTGGATCGAGGGGTTCTGATACTTCGTCTCCGGCCGCCGGCGCATGGTCAGACCGATGGCCGCGATGATGGCGACCAGCAAAATGACGGCCGCCAGCTCGAAGGCGTACAGATGCTCGGTGAACAACGCCAGCCCGAGTTCCTCGGTGTTGCTGTAGTCCGCCGGCTTGGGCGCCGGTGCCGCGAACTGGGACAGCCCGAAGGTACGCGAACCCACGATCATCGACATCTCGATCAACATCGCCGCCGCCACCAGCACGCCGACCGGCAGGTAGCGCATGAATCCGGCGCGCATTTCCGCCGTATTGATATCCAGCATCATCACCACGAACAGGAACAGCACCATCACCGCGCCCACATACACCAGGACCAGTGCAATGGCGAGAAACTCGGCTTCCGCCAACAGCCACAACGCCGCGGCGTTGAAAAACGCCAGCACCAGAAACAGCGCCGAATGGACGGGGTTGCGTTGTGTGATGACCATGGTGGCCGCAAACACGAGAATTGCCGCGAACACGTAAAACAGAAATTTCTCGAAACTCATCTGCCAACGCCCCTAGCGGTATCTGGCTTGCGCTGCACGGTCGGCAGCCAACTGCGCTTCGTACTTGTCACCGATTTCGAGCAACTGCTCCTTGGTCATGATCTGCTCACCCTGCCGTTCGAAGTGGTATTCGTACACGCGCGTCTCCACGATCGAATCGACCGGGCAGGATTCCTCGCAGAACCCGCAGTAGATGCACTTGAACAAGTCGATATCGTAACGCGTGGTGCGCCGCGAACCGTCATCACGCGGCTCGGCCTCGATGGTGATCGCCAACGCGGGGCATACCGCTTCGCACAGTTTGCAGGCGATGCAGCGCTCTTCGCCGTTGGGATAGCGTCGCAATGCGTGCAGCCCCCTGAAGCGCGGCGAAATAGGCGCGTTTTCCTCGGGGTACTGCAGGGTGAACTTCTTCCTGAACATGTACCGGCCGGTAACGCTCAACCCCTTGAACAGTTCGAACAGAAAGAGGCTGCGGATGTAATTGACGACGCTTCTCACATCTACCCCCTAGGAACCGAACCACGGTGCGACATGATAAACCTTCAGCACCGCGACCACGACTATCCAGACAATGGTGATCGGGATGAAGACCTTCCAGCCAAGGCGCATGATCTGGTCGTAACGGTAACGGGGAAAGGTGGCGCGATACCACAGGAATCCGAACATGAAGACAAAGGTCTTGATCAGGAACCAGTGAAATCCGTCGTCGAGCAGGAACACGCCGTCGACCCAGGCGGGTGGGAAAGGAGACAACCAGCCGCCGAAGAACAGCAATGCGGTCAGCGCCGAGATGAGGATCATGTTCGCATACTCGGCCAGAAAGAACACCGCAAAGGTCATGCCCGAGTATTCCACATGGAAACCGGCGACGATTTCGGACTCACCCTCCGCGACATCGAACGGCGCGCGGTTGGTCTCGGCCACGCCCGAGATCAGATACACACCGAACAACGGCAGCAGCGGCAGCCAGAACCAATGCAGAATTCCGCCCTGCTGCGTTTCGACGATGGCGCCCAGGTTGAGGCTGCCCGCCGCGACCAGCACGCCGACCAGTGCGAATCCCATGGCGATTTCGTACGACACGATCTGGGCGGCGGACCGCATCGCGCCGAGAAACGCGTACTTCGAATTCGATGCCCAGCCGGCGATGATGACGCCGTAAACACCCATCGACGTCAGCGCCAGGATGTACAGGAGGCCGGCGTTGATATCGGCCAGCACCAGGCCGGCGTTGAAGGGAAACACCGCCCATGCGGCGAGCGCGGGGGCAATGGAAATGAATGGCGCGATCACGAACAAAAGCTTGTTCGACCCCGTCGGCAGGACGATCTCCTTGAACATCAGTTTGATCGCGTCCGCGATCGGCTGCAGCCAGCCTTTCGGCCCTACCCGGTTCGGCCCCATGCGCGACTGCATGTAACCGATCAGCTTGCGTTCGGCGAAGGTGTAATAGGCGACCATCAGCATGAGCGGCGCCATGATCGCGACTATCTTGAACAGTATCTGCATGGGTACGGGTATGACTTCCCATATCGAGACAACGATACCCATCATGCCTTCTCCAACGACACGGTACCGAAGGCGGCCGGCAGCCGGTCACTGCCCGCCACGCCGTTCGGCAGCCAAACGCAGCCGTCGGGCACGCGGTCGTCAATCCGCACCGGAAGCGTCGCCTTATGGTCCCCCTGATGAACGACAGCCGATGCGCCATCGGCCAGGTCAAAGTTGCCGGCAACCGACGCGTTGACGCGAAACCCCTCCTCCCAGGCGTCCGGTGTCATCTGCAGGGCACGCGCGCGCCTTACGACGGCGTCAGCCGCGTACATGGGAACGCCGCCGATGCGCTCCAACGCGCCGTTCGGTCGCAATTGCCATTGCGCTTCGCGCTCGGCCTGCAGCCCGTTGTCCGGCTCCAGGCCGGCGCAAGCGCGCATGGCTTGTTCGTACACCTCGTCGGTGCTGACGAAATCGAAACCGTCCAGATCGACCAGGTTCCCGAGCACCCGCAGCACCTTCCATGCCGGTCGCGCGTCGCCGTGCGGCTCCACGACCCCGGTGAATCGTTGCACGTCTCCCTGCAGATTGACCAGGCTGCCGGAACTCTCGAACGCCGCCGCGACCGGCAACACCACGTCGGCGTGCGCCGCCAGCAGCGGACTGAGGTGCGTGCTCAGCGCAATCAACTTGGCAGCGGCGAAGGCCTCGCCGGCGAGGACCGGATCGGCCAGATCGAACTCCGGCTCAATGCCCAGCAACAGGTAAGTACCGAGTTTTGCCTGCAGCATGCCCAGCGCATCGAGTCCCGCCTCGACCGGTACACCGCCCACGCTCCGGTGCGGCAGCGCACCCGTCATCCAGGCGCCCGTCGCATTGGCGCCCTCGGCGAGATACCCCACCGTCACACCGGCCGCGGCCGCTATCTTGTCCGCCAACAGACGCAGCACCGAAAAATCGGGGTGCTGCAACGCGAAACTCCCCAGCAGGATCGAGCCGCGCTCGGCGGCCCGCAACGATCCGGCAATCGCTTGATGGGCGGCGTCGGGCTCGACGCGCAGACCGGCCGGACAAACATCCAGCGCCGACGCCACACCGGCGAGTTCCGCGCCCAGTGCGGCGGGCGCGGCGACGATGTCGACGTCGAGTTCGAAGTTGAAACCGCAGTCCACCGGGTTGATGGCCATGACGGCGCCGCCTTGGCGCACGGACTTGCGCAGGCGATGATTCAGCAGGGGCTGGTCTTTGCGCAGCCACGATCCGACCAACAGGGTCGCCTGATTGGATTCCAGCGCCGCGAAGCGCTGTCCCAGCCACGGCAGCCTGGGGTCGGCGTCGCCGCCGCGAAAATCCGTCTGCCGCAGCCGGTGATCGATGTTCCGTGACCCGAGACCCTGGGTCAGTAGACGCGCCAGATACATTTCCTCCAGCGTCGCATTCGGCGACACCAGGGTGCCGAGTTGGTCGCCGGCGCCTTCCTGCAACAGCTTGGCCGCAGCTTGCAGAGCTTCCTGCCACTGCGCTTCGCGCAGTTCACCGTTGACCCGCAGCAGCGGCTTGGTGAGCCGATCATCGCTGTACAATCCCTGGTAACTGAAGCGGTCACGGTCCGAGATCCAGGTCTCGTTGACGTCTTCGTTTTCCCGGGGCACCACCCGCATCACTTGGTTGCCGCGCGCGTGCACGTGGATGTTGGAGCCCACACCGTCGTGCGCCGCGACGCTGTCGCGCTGCATCAACTCCCACGCGCGGGCCTTGTAACGGAAAGGCTTCGACGTCAAGGCGCCCACCGGGCACAGGTCGATGATATTTCCGGACAGCTCCGAGGCAACCGATTGTTCCACGAACACGCCGATGCGCATGTGCTCGCCGCGTCCGGTCGCACCCAATTCACGTAAGCCGGCGATTTCGCCGCCGAACCTGACGCAACGCGTACAATGGATACAGCGGGTCATGTCGGTGGCGATCAGCGACCCGATATTCTCGTCCCTGACGACGCGCTTGCGCTCGGTGAAGCGCGACACGTCGCCGCCATAGCCCATCGCGACATCCTGCAATTCGCATTCCCCGCCCTGGTCGCAGATCGGACAATCCAGCGGGTGATTGATGAGCAGGAATTCCATGGTGCCTTTTTGCGCTTCCCGGGCCAGCGGGGAACGTGTGTACACCTTCATGCCTTCGGCCACGGGCGTTGCGCAGGCGGGCAGCGGCTTCGGCGCTTTTTCCACCTCGACCAGGCACATGCGGCAGTTGGCCGCCACCGACAGTTTTTTGTGGTAGCAGAATCGAGGAACATCGATACCGGCCTGATCGGTGACTTCGATCAACATCTGGCCGGGGGTCGCCTGCAGGGGCTGGCCGTCCACTACTATGGTGAAGGTCTGGTCTTCAGACATTACCGCACGACTCAGATGAAATGTGATAGTTCAGCGCGCAACCAAGGGCACCCGCTGCGGAATGATCGTAGGGACTGTTCATACCATGCACTTCTTGTGGTCGACATGGAACTGAAACTCATCACGAAAATGTTTGACGAAACTCGCCACCGGCATTGCCGCTGCGTCGCCCAAGGCACAAATCGTGCGCCCCATGATCTTTTTGGCGACGTCGTCGAGCAGGTCGAGATCCTCGTTGCGACCCCGACCGGTTTCGATTCTGTGCACAACGCGATGCATCCACCCCGTGCCTTCCCGACAGGGCGTGCACTGTCCACACGACTCCTCGTAGTAGAAGTACGATACGCGATCCAGCACCTTGACCATGCAATTGGTGTCGTCCATCACGATGACCGCGCCGGACCCCAGCATCGAGCCGGCAGAAGCTATGCTCTCGTAGTCCATGTTGACGTCCATCATGACGTCGCCGGGCAGCACCGGCGCCGACGATCCACCGGGTATGACCGCCTTGATCTTTCTGTCCCCCTTCATGCCGCCCGCCAGTTCGAGCAGTTCGGCAAAAGGCGTTCCCATGGGCACTTCGTAGACGCCCGGCTTGTTCACGTTGCCCGATACCGCGAAAAGTTTGGGACCGCCGCTGCGCTCGGTACCGATCTCGCGAAACCAATCGCCGCCGTTGCGTACGATATCCGGTATGGACGCCAACGACTCGGTGTTATTGATGATCGTCGGGCGGCCGTACAGGCCGAACTGGGCCGGGAACGGCGGCTTGTAGCGCGGCTGGCCTTTTTTGCCTTCCAGCGATTCCAGCAGCGCGGTCTCCTCGCCGCAGATATAGGCGCCTGCACCCAGGTGGGTATGCAATTCGAAATCGAAGCCGCTGTCCAGAATGTTCTTGCCCAGCAGACCGGCTTCACGCGCTTCCGTCAGGGCTTCCTCGAATCGCTCGTACGGTTCGCAGAATTCCCCGCGAATGTAGTTGTACCCGGTTTCGGCGCCGATGGCATAGCCGCAGATAATCATGCCTTCGATGAGTGCGTGGGGATTGTATCGCAGCACGTCGCGATCCTTGAAGGTGCCGGGCTCACCCTCGTCCGAATTGCACACCACGTACTTCGAGCCCGGCGCCGTGCGATTGATAAAGCTCCATTTGAGGCCGGTTGGAAAACCCGCACCACCGCGACCGCGCAAACCGGACGATTTCACCGCCTCGATCACGTTCAACGCGGGGATGTTCTCCTTCAGGATCTTTTTCAGCGCCTCGTAACCGCCTTCGGACTGGTAGGTCGACAGCAGCCAGGGGCGGTCGAGATGCAGGGTACGGAAACAAACTTCGTTCGCCATTCGATTACTCCAGCCCATCCAGAATCGAGTCGACCAGCTCGGGCGTCAGGTTTTCGTAGTACTGCTTGCCGATCTGCATCATGGGCGCGCCGCCGCAGGCGCCCAGACACTCGACTTCCTTCAGCGAAAAGCGTCCGTCTTTGGTGATTTCACCGAACCCGATGCCCAGACGTTCGCGCAGATGTTCGACGATGCCGTCGGAACCGCACACCATGCAGGAGACATTGGTACACACACAGATCTTGTGCTTGCCGACGGGCTTGAGCTCGTACATCGAGTAGAAAGTGGCGACTTCGTAGACCGCAATGGGCGGCATATCCAGATAATCCGCCACCTGATCCATCAACGCTTCGGTCAGATATCCGCCATTGGACTCCTGCACGATCATCAGCGCGGCCATGCAGGCCGACTGCTGCCAGCCTTCAGGG
>CBDUNM010000154.1:0-11790 GCA_965368585.1 uncultured Chromatiales bacterium
TCGATACCCACCTGACCGAAAACCGCGCGCTTGGCGGTCGCCACGTAGATATTGCCGGGACCCACGACCTTGTCCACCGGCGGCACCGTTTCGGTACCGTAAGCCAAGGCGGCGACCGCTTGCGCCCCCCCGACCGCGAACACCTTGTCTACGCCCGACACGTGTGCGGCGGCCAGCACCAGTTCGTTGAGCTCACCGTCCGGGGTCGGCACCACCATGATCAATTCGGGTACTCCGGCAACTTTGGCGGGCAGCGCGTTCATCAGCACCGACGACGGGTAGGCCGCTTTGCCGCCCGGCACGTAGAGCCCGACGCGGTCGAGTGGCGTAACCTGCTGCCCGAGCAGGGTGCCATCGTCTTCGGTATAGGTCCACCCCGAAATTTTCTGGTGTTCCGCGTAGGCGCGAATACGTGCTGCGGCGTGCTCCAAGGCACCGCGCTCGGCCTTCGCAATACCCTGCCACGCCTGCGCCAGTCGTTCGGCGGAGATCAGCAGGTCGGCAACGCTTTCCGCCTGCCAGCGATCGAAACGGCGCGTGTACTCGATCAGCGCCGCGTCACCCCGCGCCTTGACCGCCGCGATGATATCGTTGACGGTCTGATTGACCGCCTGATCGGACACCGACTCCCAGGTCAGCAGCGAATCCAGCTGTCGCCGAAAAGCGGCATCGGCGGTATTGAGTTTGCGGATATCTGCCATCGATTCACCTCACGTCAGCTAGCTTCGCTTACGGCTGCGCGCAACGCTTCCACCAGAGCGATCACCGTTTTGTGTTTCATTTTCCACGCCGCCTTGTTGACCACCAGGCGCGAACTGATATCCGTGATGTGTTCCAGCGGAACCAGGCCATTGGCTTTGAGCGTATTGCCCGACTCAACCAGATCGACGATCAGATCTGACAAACCCACCAGCGGCGCCAGTTCCATGGAGCCGTAAAGCTTGATGACCTCCACCTGCTGTCCCTTGGCCGCGAAATACGCCCGCGCCGAATTGACGTACTTGGTCGCGATCCGCAAGCGCCGCTCGCTGAGACTCGCGTGCGGCTTGCCAGCCACCATCATACGACACTTGGCGATACCCAGATCGAGCGGCTCATATAGGCCCTCGCCGCCGTGTTCCATGAGCACGTCTTTACCCGAGACGCCCAGATCGGCCGCACCCCATTGCACGTAGGTCGGCACGTCGGTCGCCCTGATCAGGACCAGCTTCACTTGCCGATGATTGGTATCCAATATCAGCTTGCGGCTGGTATCGGGATCGTCCAGAGGCGTGATGTCGGCCTTGGCCAGCAGGGGCAGGGTATCTTTGAAAATCCGCCCTTTCGACAAGGCGATGGTAATAGAGGATTCGAACTGCATCATGTTTGACTGGTGTGGCTGCGCGATGTGACAAGGCTTCAGCTGGGCACCCGGCGAATTTCGGCGCCCAGACCCGCGAGTTTTTCTTCGATATTCTGATAACCGCGATCGATGTGGTAGATCCGGTCGACCACGGTCTCGCCGTCGGCGACCAGGCCGGCCAGGACCAGGCTGGCCGACGCGCGCAGGTCGGTCGCCATGACCGGTGCGCCGGTTATCCGCTCCACGCCGTTGCAAATCGCCGTGTTGCCTTCGAGATTGATATCGGCCCCCATACGCCGCATTTCCTGAACATGCATGAAGCGGTTTTCGAAAACGGTCTCGGTGATGATGCCAACGCCGTGGGCCACGACGTTCAAGGCCGTAAATTGTGCCTGCATATCGGTTGGAAACGCCGGGTACGGCGCCGTGTGTACATTCACCGCGCGCGGCCGTTCGCCGTGCATGTCCAATTCGATCCAATCGGCGCCCATGGTGATATCTGCGCCGGCCTCGCGCAGTTTTTGCGTGACCGCGTCGACCAAGGTCGGGTCCGTGTCCTTGACCCTGACCCGACCGCCGGTCAGGGCCGCGGCGACCAGAAAAGTACCGGTTTCGATCCGATCGGGAAGCACGTTGTAAGTGCCGCCGCTGAGACTCTGCACACCCTCGATGGTGATCGCGCTGGTACCCGCGCCGATGATCTTGGCGCCCATGGCGTTCAGGCAATTCGCCAGGTCCACCACCTCGGGCTCGCGCGCCGCGTTTTCGATCAACGATGTACCCTCGGCCAGGGCCGCCGCCATCATCAGATTTTCCGTACCGGTGACGGTGACGAGATCCATGACCAGGCGCGCCCCTTTGAGCCGCTTGGAGCGCGCGCGGATGTAACCCCCTTCCACCGAGATATCCGCCCCCATGGCACGTAGCCCGTCGATATGCAGGTTGACCGGCCTGGATCCGATCGCGCAGCCGCCGGGCAGTGAAACGTCCGCCCTGCCGAAGCGCGCCAACAAGGGTCCCAGCACGAGTATCGAGGCGCGCATGGTCTTGACCAGTTCGTAGGGAGCGGAAAACTCCTTGATGTCGCAGGTATCGACTTCAATGCGGAGTTTTTCGTCCACCAGCAACTGAACGCCCATGCGTCCCAACAGCTCCATGGTGGTGGTGATGTCGTGCAGGTGCGGAATATTGCCGATCGTCATCGGACCGTCCGCCAGCAACGTGGCTGCCAGTATCGGCAGCGCGGCATTCTTCGCGCCCGAGATGCGCACGTCGCCGTCGAGGCGCGTGCCGCCGGTAATGATGAGCTTATCCATAGGTGAGGCTACTCGGAAGCGATGGGCTCCGCAGACAGGAACAAGGAGAGCGATGATAAATGAAAACCGGCGCAGACCGCGAATCGGCCGGCCGGCATACCCCACCGGTCCGGCCGAACCGCCGAAGCTAAAGTAAATGGCATTGACGCTGGGAGGCTGTCCGAGAACAGCGATCGTCGCGAGGGCGTTTCTGATTGAGGCATGTTTTTATTGCGGGCATCCTGCCTCCACCCTTCGGGCCGCCGCGAGCGGCGTTCAAATCCGCTCCCAGCGGACTGGTTGATCATTTGAGGCGCATACCCGGGCCTGTTTTACGGGAATGATCGGGAAACGGGGCCGCTCAGGGACGGCCGAAGTAGGTCAGTCTATTCTCGGACAGCCTCCTAGATCAGCACTCGGTCGAGCAGCGGCGTCAGGCCGCTGACCTCGGCCAGGTCCTGCAAGGCATCGGGAAACCCGGTAAACCGCAAACGGCAACCCGATTGCTGCGCGTACTCCAGCCCCTCGAGCAAAAAGCCCAGCCCCGCGCTGTTGACCCGCGCGACGTCCTGCAGCGAAAGCACCACCTTTTTTTCTTTGTCAAGCAGTGTCTTGAGCAACGACCACGCATGCGGCAGGGTGTGAAAATCGAGATCACCGGAGAGGCTCCAGTGACCCGGACCCGCGGCCTCCAGGACAGGCTCACTCATCCGCGCAACTGCTTGTTGCGGCTTGCGAGCTGGTCGATCAAGCCTTCCACGCCGTGTCGCCGCACCTGGTTGGAAAAAGTACTGCGGTAGTTCGTCACCAGACTGACGTTGTCGATGACCACGTCATAGACCTTCCACCGTCCCTCGTTGCGGTAGAGCCGGTAGTTGATGGGAATCGGGGGACTGCCGGACGCAGCTACCCGCGTCGGGATCAGCACATCGTCCGCCTCGGGGCGCAACCGCACGGGAAGATATTCGACGTCCTGGCCCGAATAGTTCAACAAAGCCGTCGCGTACGTGCGTACGAGCAACTCCTGAAACTCGCGCGTCAGGCGCGCGCGCTGATCATCGGTGGCGTCGCGCCAGTAGCGCCCCATCGCGGATTGACTCATGCGCATAAAGTCGAAATGCGGCAGTACTTTTTCCTGCACCAGCTGGTAAATACCACTGGTGTTCTTATCGAGCTGCTGCTTGTTCTTGAGGACTTCGCTGAGCACATTGTTAGCCGTCTCGCGCACCAGTTGCTGCGGATCTGCAGCGGCATCCGCCGCGAGCGCCCCCGGCGAGAGCCAGGCGACCGCCAGCGCCAGAACCCATCCGAGAGTGATACGGTTTAGTGTCGTTTCCGTTTTCATTGTTGTGCGCCCTCCTGAGCTTTGCTGAAAATGAACTGCCCTATGACCTCTTCGAGCACCAGGGCGGATTGTGTCAGCTTGATTTCGGACCCCGATTGCAGGTTGTTGACGCTGCCTCCCGGATCCAGGCCAACGTACTGCTCGCCGAGGAGCCCCGCCGTGAGTATTTTGGCGAAGGAGTCGTCGGGGATTTGATCGTATTGCGCATAAATCGCCATCACCACCACCGCGCGGAAATCCTGCGGGTCGTAAGAAATCGTCTTGACGCGGCCGACCTCCACGCCCGCCAGGGTCACGGGCGCCTTGGCCCGTAAACCGCCAATGTTATCGAACCGCGCCGTCACTTCGTAGCTGTCGCCGGTGTTGAGCGTGCCCAGGTTACTGACCTGCATGGCGAGAAAAAACAGCGCCACCACGCCCAGCGCCATGAAAGCACCTACCAGAATCTCGAGTTTCCTCGTTTTTGACATACCTAGAACCTCTGGGTTCAGCGACCGCAAACCGTCAGCATTCTGCGGCATAAAAGAATTAAATCGAGGTAAAAGTTCATCTTCGACGCCGCTCGTTCAACCGAACATCAAGGCGGTGAGCACGAAATCCAGACCCAAAACCGCCAAGGCGGAGTGGACCACCGTGCGGGTGGTCGCCCGACTCACGCCCTCGGAGGTTGGCAGGCAGTCGTATCCCTGGAATATCGCGATCCAGGTACAGATGAAACCAAACACCAGGCTTTTGATGATCCCGTTCACCAGGTCTTCCTGCCAATCGATCTTGGCCTGCATCTGCGCCCAATACGTCCCGTCGTCGACCCCCAGCAGGCCCACCCCGACGAACCATCCGCCCAGTACGCCCAGCATGCTGAAGATGGCGGCCAGCAAGGGCATCGACAGTATTCCCGCCGCCAGACGCGGCGTCAGCACCCGGCGCACCGGATCGACCGCCATCATCTCCAGACCGGACAATTGTTCGGTGGCTTTCATCAGGCCGATCTCGGCGCTCAACGCCGAGCCCGCCCGCCCGGCAAACAGCAGGGCGGTCACCACCGGACCCAGCTCTCTCACTAGCGAGGCGGCGACCATCACCCCCAGCGTCGCCTCGGCGCCGAACTGGGACAGAATGTAGTATCCCTGCAAACCGAGCACCATGCCCACGAAAACGCCGGACACCGAGATGATCAACACCGTCAAAACACCGACGGAATGCATTTGCTCCAGCAGCAGCCCCGGCCGTCGCAGCAGCTCGCCCAATCCACGCAGCATGCCCAGCAGCAACAGGTTGGCGCGTCCGAGACGCTCCGTTGCGCCTAATCCGGCCTGACCCAGCCGAGCCAACAAATCAATCACTTGCGCGCAACCCCCAGTAGATCGGTGTCCAGCGGCGCGGCGGGATAGTGGAACGGCACCGGACCATCCGGCAGCCCGTTCATGAACTGTCGCGTCCATTGCCCGCCGTTTTCCATCAACTCCATGGGGCGACCCGATTCAATCACCTTACCGCCTGAAATCACGTAGGCCAGATCGGCGATCTCGGCCGTCTCCCTGACGTCGTGGGTCACGACGATACTCGTCAGCCGCGCCGCGTCGTTGAGGCGGCGGATCAACTGCACCAGCACCGCCATGGTGATAGGGTCCTGGCCGGTAAAGGGTTCATCGTACATGATCATCATGGGGTCGAGCGCGATGGCCCGGGCCAGCGCCACCCGCCGCGCCATGCCGCCCGACAGCTCACTCGGCATCAGATCACGCGCGCCGCGCAAGCCCACGGCCTCCAGCTTGAGCAGGACCAGCTTACGGATCATGGCGTCCGACAGCGCCGTATGCTCACGGAGCGGGAATGCCACGTTTTCGAACACCGACAAGTCGGTCAGCAGGGCGCCGCTTTGAAACAGCATGCCCATGCGCATGCGCAGCCGGTACAAATCGCCTGTGTGCAGCGCATGCACGTTTTGCCCGTCGACTTCGATCGTACCGGCGTCCGGGCGCAACTGACCGCCGATCAGCTTAAGCAGCGTCGTCTTACCCGTACCGGACGGGCCCATAACGGCCGTCACCGAACCGCGCGGGATGTCGATATCCACGCCGTCGAAAATCACACGACTGCCGCGCGCAAACCGCAGCCCGCGAATCTTGACAAGGATATCCTGTTGCGACAGCGTTTGTTTTGTGCCGGTCGGCTTGCGCGCCGCGCGTGCTTGGGCCGCCGGATTTTCCGCACCGATCGACTGGCGCCGTCGATAAGCGGCCCGCTTGCGACTTTTATTCACAGGCCGTCCTGTTTGCCACGCAGTGCGAGATTCTCTCCAGCGCCAGTTGCAGCGTCAACCTGATTATGTCGTATTCAGAACGGCGTCACGCGATTCCCAGCAACTCGGCCACCACTTTCAACTCGCCGAGTTCGCAGGGCGTGATCCGATCGCCCTGAACGATCACGGCCACTTCGTCGTAACTGCGCAGCCAGGATTGCAGGTCTTCGAAGCGCCGCCGCCAGGCACGCAGCTCGGGGCCGCTATCGTCCAGACGCAACAGCGCATGCCCCCGGTGCGACCAAGCGCGACCGTCTGGCGCTGGTGTCGGGGCGAGTACCGTCGTCGCCAGCGCCGGCGCCCCGGGTCGATCGCTGATCACCGCCGCCAGGCGGTGCCCGAGCGATTCGATGGCCCGGGCACACGGTGGCCCGGGCGCAAGCGCATCCAGGTAAAACCGGAAGCCCTCGTGCAACTCGTCGATTGCCATGGCGGCCAACTCGGACCCGGCCATGCCGGCGACCTCGCTCATCGGCACCAGGACACACCCCGCATCGTTGGCGTAATAGGTCAAACGCCACTCGGGCGGCAGGTCGTCCGGGAAATACGACGCCGCCCATCCCGGATTGTCCCAACCGCAGCAGCCGAAGCGCAGAATCGGGTTAGACTGTGAATCGTGCATGTTGCAAAGTCGGAGCCGCGTCGCAAGATGGCCGAAATTCTACCCTTCAAACGCCCTCGTGCCAGCGAACGTCACAAAGGTGGCACCCTGTGCCGCACCGGACACCATAAATGGAAGATCGAGGCCGAAACGGTCTTCGACGTAAAGCAAGGGCGGCTGGTCAGTCGATATCGCTGCGAGCGCTGTGGCGCGACCCGCACCCGGGCGCATTGATATCCGCGCCGCCACCACACCGGGTCATCATCCGCGCAATCTGCCACGCGGTGCTTGAACCCTGCGCGGGCGGTCTGGAAGCATCGCGGACCGCGTTGCGCATCGCGGCCTATCGGTTCTAATGCAGGCATGATCTTGTGGATATGCGCCATTGTGCTGGGACTCGCGCTGCTGGCTTGGGGCGCCGACCGCCTGGTCTCGGGAGCCGCCGCATTGGCCCGCAACCTCGGTGTCTCGCCACTGCTGATCGGTCTCACGATCGTTGGAATCGGCACTTCCGCACCCGAAATCCTGGTAGCGACCATGGCCGCACTGCAAGGCAATCCGGGGTTGGCGGTGGGCAACGCCATCGGGTCGAACATCGCCAATATCGGCCTGGTACTGGGCGTAACGGCCCTCATAGCCCCAATGTCCGTACGCTCGGACGTACTCAGGAAGGAGTATCCGCTACTGTTGACGGTTACTCTCGTGACCTGGCTGCTGATCAAGGACCTGCATCTCGGGCGCGTCGATGGCATCATGTTATTCGCCGGTTTGGCCTTGACGATGCTCATACTGGTGCGCATCGGCCGCGCTCGGGCGCCGGACGACCCGATAGCGGACGAGTACGACGCGGAAATTCCGAACCAGATGAGGAACGGCGCTGCAATCGGCTGGTTCGCGCTGGGGTTGGGCGTGCTGCTCGCAAGTTCCAGGCTACTCGTTTGGGGCGCGGTCAACGTCGCTCAGGCTTTCGGCGTCAGCGACCTGGTTATCGGCCTGACCATCGTGGCTGTCGGCACCAGCCTGCCGGAGTTGGCCGCATGCGTCGCGAGTGCGCTCAAGCAGGAGCACGATATTGCGATCGGCAATGTTGTCGGATCCAATATCTACAACCTGCTGGCCGTGCTCGGCGTCGCCGGGCTGCTCGCGCCCAGCCCGATCCCCACGGACGTGCTGCAGCGCGACCTCCCGGTCATGCTGGTGTTGACAATCGCACTGTATCTGTTTGGATCGGGCTTCGGCGGGCAAGGCTGCGTCAACCGCTTCGAGGGCCTGACCCTGACATCGGCCTTTTTGCTTTACCTGGGCTGGATATTCGTCGAAGGTTCGGCCGGCATCTGATGGGGAATATATGAACGACCACGATCGGACCGAAGACCTGCAGTTGCGCGCCCTCGGGTTGGCGGTGATAGAAACCGAGGCGGCCGCGGTCACCGCATTGGCGGAACGCATCGATGACAGTTTCACCCGCGCCTGCCACTACCTGTTGCGCTGTTCCGGTCGCATCGTCGTCTCCGGGATGGGAAAATCCGGGCATATCGGCAGCAAGATTGCCGCCACGCTCGCCAGTACCGGCAGCCCGTCGTTTTTCGTGCACCCCGGAGAAGCGAGTCACGGCGATTTGGGAATGATAAAGTCGGGCGACGTGGTGTTGGCCCTGTCCAATTCCGGCGAGACTGTCGAACTCATTACTATCGTGCCGATCATCAAACGCTTTGGCGTACCACTGATCTCCATGACGGGCAATCCCCGTTCGACGCTCGCCCGCAAAGCGGACGTCAACCTGGATGTCAGCGTGGCCAAAGAGGCCTGCCCCCTCGGCTTGGCGCCAACCGCCAGCACCACCGCCGCGTTGGTCATGGGTGACGCGCTCGCGGTTGCGCTGCTCGAAGCACGCGGCTTCACGGCCGAGGACTTCGCCTTGTCGCACCCCGGCGGGAGCCTCGGCAGACGCCTGCTGTTGCACGTCGGCGACATCATGCACACTGGTGAACAGCTGCCGCAAGTCGCCGAAAACGATAAATTGCGCCATGCACTGGTGGAAATGAGCGCCAAGGGGTTGGGCATGACCGCCGTGGTCGACGCCGAACGGCGCGTCGTGGGCATTTATACGGACGGCGACCTGCGTCGCACCCTGGATCATCGGGGCCTGGACGTGCACAAATGCCCCGTTTCCAAGGTCATGACACGCGGCGGCGTGACGATCACCGCGGACCGTCTTGCCGCCGAAGCATTGAAACTGATGGATGAGAAGCGGATCAATGCACTGCTGGTGGTCGACCAGGAGCAGCGTCTGGTGGGGGCGCTGAATATGCATGATTTATTGCGGGCGGGCGTCGTCTGAGCGTCAGCATGCCGTTGTGGGCACCGCTCGATCGTACGTGACTTGGAGAATCCGCGGCTGGCAGCCGCGCGGGAGGAAAGACCATGCAGGATGTAATGCAAAAGGCGGCCGCGATTCGGCTGGTGATATTCGACGTGGACGGTGTACTGACCGACGGCTCCCTGTTTATCGGTGACGACGGGCAGGAATACAAAGCCTTTCACTCCAAGGACGGTCACGGTATGGCGATGTTGCAGCACACCGGTGTGCAAATCGGCATCATCACGGGGCGCACCTCGGAAGTGGTGAAGATACGCATGGCGAGCCTGGGCATTCAGCATCTTTACCAGGGACGGCGCGAAAAGCTGCCCGCATTCGCCGAGCTCAAATCGACGACGGGATTCGCCGACGAAGAGATCGCCTATGTGGGCGACGACGTCGTGGATCTGCCGGTCATGCTCAGGGTTGGCTTGGCGATCGCCGTCCAGGACGCTCACCACCTGACCAAACAGCATGCCCATTGGATCACGCCGTCGAACGGCGGTCGCGGTGCGGCACGCGAGGTCTGCGAGCTGATCATGGCGGCACAGGAAACGCTCGACCCCGCGTTGAATCATTATCTTGACTAGTGGGCAATGCGGTAAATAGTTGGGTGCATCGGCGCAGCCGGGTCGATCTGGGCAGGTAATATCCTGATGCGACATGACTCCGGCGCCCGGCCTTTCCCCTACTGGACTTTCGCCGGTTTGCTGCTCGCGGGCATCGGTACCTGGTGGTTGGCCGAACGCGGTGCGGTCGAGGATATCTCAGCGCGCCAGAGCGACGGTTCGGGGGCGCCGGACTACTACGTGAACGATTTGACCGCGACCACCATGACCAGCGAGGGCAATCCGGCTCGCACACTGCGGACGCCGCACCTGCAACACCTCCCCGCCAGCGATGTGACGGCAATCCAGTCGCCACGGTTTTCCGTCTACCAGGACGAAGGGCAGCCATGGCAGGTACGCGCCGAACACGGCCAGATATCCGCGGATGGTGAAATCATCCTGCTGCAAGGGATCGTCACCGTCGAAAAGGCCGGCACCGGCGGTACGCGCGCGCTGCGCTTGGTGACCCAGGACCTGCGGATTCACCCCAGCCGGGACTATGCGGAAACCGATGAACCGGTTAGGGTTGAAAGCGACGGCGACCGGATCGACGCTAGCGGCATGCAGGCCTGGCTCCGCAACCCCGTCAGGCTGAAATTTCTCTCCCGAGTTCGAGGACACTATGTACCGCGCTAAATCAATCGCCACCGCCCTGCTGGGCATGACTATCATTATCTGGTCCGGCGCACCGGCGGCGCTACCCGGCGACAAGGACCAGGCCGTGGAAATCGAGGCCGACAGTGTCGATATCGACGAGAGCAAGGGCACCAGTGTGTATCAGGGACGCGTTGAACTCACCCAGGGCAGCATTCGACTGCAGGCGGACCGGGTGACCGTCTTGCAGCGCGGCAACAAACCGAGCAAGATCCTGGCCGAGGGACAGCCCGTGCGTTTTCGTCAACTGGAAAGCGAGCAGAAGGGCTACGTGACCGGCGCGGCGCGGCGCGCCGAATACCAACTTACGAGCGAAGAGCTGGTGTTGATCGGCGACGCGGTCCTGACCCAGGGCAAGGACAGCTTCAAAAGCGATCGCATCGTCTACGACCGGGTGCGCGCCAAGATGAAGGCCGGCGCCGCCGCGCAGGGCAAACAAAGGGTCAAGATCACCATCGGCAATTCGAAAACCGCGCAATGACCCGCTTGGTCGCCGAAGACCTGGTCAAGCATTACCAGGGACGGGCTGTTGTGAATGGCGTCAGCGCGTCGGTAAACAACGGCGAAGTCGTAGGCCTGCTGGGCCCAAACGGCGCGGGCAAAACCACCTGTTTCTACATGATCGTCGGTTTGATTCCCACCGACGGGGGACGTGTGCTGCTGGGTGACCGAGACGTCACCGACAGGCCCATGCATGTGCGCGCCCGCCACGGCCTGGGCTATCTCGCGCAGGAACCGTCCGTGTTCCGGCGCCTGACGGTCGCGCAAAACCTCCTGGCGATCCTCGAGACACGCCGCGAGCTGACGCGCCAGCAACGTCTCGAGCGGTGCGACGGCTTGCTGCACGAGTTTGGTTTGGGACAATTGCGCGAAAATCTGGCGATTTCGCTGTCAGGCGGGGAGCGCCGCCGCCTGGAGATCGCCCGGGCACTGGCAGTAGAACCCCGCTTCATGCTGCTGGACGAACCCTTCGCGGGCGTCGACCCGATATCGGTCGCGGATATTCAACAGGTCATCCGAAATCTAGCGGAGCGGGAAATCGGCATCCTGATCACGGACCATAACGTCAGGGAAACGTTGAGAATTTGCAGTCGCGCGTGCATCATCAACCAAGGTAGCGTGCTCGCCGAAGGCGAGCCGGAAGAAATACTGGCGAACCCCACCGTACGCGAGGTCTATTTGGGCGAGCACTTCCGCCTTTAGATCGAGGTATGCGTGACGACAAAGAACCTATGCTGACAGCCAACAAACGAGCAGGACTGAAAAGGCCTGACGAAACGCGCC
>CBDUNM010000155.1:0-11655 GCA_965368585.1 uncultured Chromatiales bacterium
AGGTGCAGGTGGGCGTCGAGCCGGAAGGGATGGCCGTGAGTCCGGATGGCAAGTGGCTGGTCAATACCTCGGAAACGACCAACATGGCGCACTTCATCGATCTGGAGACCCGCGAGGTGGTCGCCAATGTCCTGGTGGATCAACGACCGCGGGTGGCGCAATTCACCCCGGACGGCAAACAGGTGTGGGTCTCGTCGGAGATCGGCGGCACGGTCAGCGTGATTGATACAGCGACCAAGCAGATCATCGGCAAAATCAAGTTTGAGGTCCCAGGCTTGCGCGCGGAGTCGATTCAACCGGTCGGTATCAAGATCGATGCCAAGGGCGAACGCGCATACGTCGCTTTGGGTCCTGCGGCCCGAATCGCGGTCATCGACATGGACAGTTTGGCGGTGGAAAAATACCTGCTGGTGGGACAGCGGGTCTGGAACATGGATTTTTCGCCCGATGAAACGCGAATGTTCTCCACCAACGGGGTAAGTAACGACATGTCGGTCGTGGACCTGACCAAGCTGCGGGTCAGAAAGACGGTTCCGGTGGGGCGCCTGCCGTGGGGGGTGGTGGTCGCGCCCTGATGGTCGATAGCGCTAAGCCCTATGCGTTGGAGGTGAAGGGTGTCGGTTTTTCCTACCCGGCCCGACGCGTCTTGGACAATGTCTCGTTCGACGTACCGGCCGGGACGTTTTGCGTCCTGCTCGGAATCAACGGGGCGGGGAAAACGACCCTGTTCTCGCTGATCACCCGATTGTTTCTCTGCCGTGAAGGCGACATCCGGATCCTGGGCCACGACCTGCAGCATCAGGCGCGCAGGGCGCTCGCAGGGCTGGGTGTGGTGTTTCAGCAACCGACCCTGGATCTGGATTTGAGCGTCAAGCAGAATCTGGAATACTTTTGTGCGCTGCACGGTATGAACAGGACCCAGGCCGGCCCGCGGGTGGCAGCGGCGTTGGCACAGGTCGACCTAGTAGACCGTGCCGGGGACAAGGTGCGACAACTCAGCGGCGGTCAACGGCGTCGGCTGGAACTGGCGCGGTCCCTGCTGCACGAACCGTCGATGCTGCTGGCGGACGAGCCGACGGTCGGATTGGACATCCACAGCCGCCAGGCCATTCTGCAGCAGGTGCGGGCGAGTTGCGAGGAGCGCGGCGTTGGCGTCCTGTGGGCCACGCATCTGGTCGACGAAGTGGAACCCGGCGATCACGTGATCGTGTTGCACCAAGGCGGAATCGTAACGCAGGGCAGCGCTCGGGCGATCGTCGAGGACACCGGCTCGCAGGACATCAAGCAGGCGTTCAATCGCCTGACGGCCGGGAGTCCGGCGTGAATCCGGCGCAATACCTCAACTGTCTGATCGGCATACTGGTGCGTGAAGGCTTGCGCTTTCTGCATCAGCGCGAACGTTTTTTCGGTGCGCTGGTGCGTCCCCTGGTCTGGCTGTTTATTTTCGCGGCGGGATTCCGTTCGGTGCTGGGTGTGTCGATCATTCCGCCTTATGAAACCTACATTCTGTACGAGGAATACATCGTCCCCGGCCTGACCGCGATGATCCTCTTGTTCAGTGGCATGCAGGGCTCGCTGTCGATGGTCTATGATCGCGAAATGGGGAGCATGCGCCTGCTGATGGTCAGCCCGTTTCCGCGCTGGTACCTGCTGGTCAGCAAACTGGTCGCCGGTACCCTGGTTTCGATCGTCCAGGTGTACTTTTTTCTTGCCATCGCCTGGTTCTGGGAAGTACAGCCGCCCTCCCTGGGGTACCTGCTGGCGTTTCCCGCTTTGCTGCTTGCGGGCTTGATGCTGGGGGCCTTGGGTCTGTTGCTTTCGTCGCTGATCAAGCAGCTCGAGAATTTCGCCGGAGTCATGAATTTCGTCATTTTCCCCATGTTTTTCGCGTCCTCCGCGCTTTATCCCTTGTGGCGGATTCGAGATTCCAGCGTCGCCTTGTACGAGATCTGCCGCTTCAACCCGTTCACTGCCGCGGTCGAGTTGATTCGGTTCGCGCTCTATGGCCAGATCAACTGGTCGGCGCTGGGGTGGGTGTGCGCGGCATTGGCGGTCTTTCTTGCAGGTGCGTTGCACGGCTACGATCCGGCGCGCGGCATGCTGCAACGGCGTTGAAAGTGAAGTGCGAGCGAGGTGGTGCAGCGTGAAGATACGGGCAACTGGGGCTAAGGTTTTTCTGGTTGCGCTATGGGCGCACGCCGTCATATCCCGTCCCATCCTGGCCGCGGATGAAGCAGCGGATTGGCCTTGCGAACAGGCGTATGTCGCCGAGGTCGCCGCGGCAGTGGTGTGGGATGGTCCCGCGATCGACGGCTTGGAGCAGGCGTGGCAAGTCGAGCCCGACGTCGCGACCTTGGTCAAACGATTGTCGGCGCGCCGTCTCGAGCAGAATCAGGCGGAGCGCCTGATCGAAGCCTTCGCCTTGGCGCAGCCGCCGGAGCGCAAGGATCGCATGCTCACACTGCTGTTTGCAGGCGTGCTCGACACGTTGAATCAGGACCGTAAGACGCTGCTGTCGGGGATTCTGCGCTACTCGCGCGATCAGCAACGGCGCGCGGTGATACTCGATCGCAAGCTGTCGGAAATGGTTGAGCTGGAACAGGACGAATCCGAGGCGGCGCGACAGTTGCTGGCCGAGCGCCGGCGGGTGATCGAACTCGAACAGCGCTCATTCGACGATCGTGAGCAATCCATTCCGTATTTTTGCTCGCGCCCCAGAGTCGTAGAAGGTCGAATCGGGGAAATAGCGCGCGCCATTTCCGGCTATCTGGACTGACGCTTGTTGCGGCGAGGTGACCGACGAAGCCTGTCAGCCTGACTCGCCGGCTGAGCTACGGTAACCGGCACCTCAAGCGGAGCGCCTGATCAGTTCACCCGCCCGGTTGACCACCTCGACCTGAATTGGAATGCCCTTGCGAAGGCTCTCACCTACTACGGAAAAGTTCTCGAACAGGTCCAGACAACGGTTCAAGTGGAGCGATGCCTCCAGTTCCGGCGCGATTTCCAGCCGCACATCCAACCCGCCGATGCGCAATCGCTTATTCTCGTTGCGCACCAGTTTACAGGTCACGTCGGTCTTGAGGCTATGCGCGGGCGCCTCGGCCTTGGTCAAACAGTAGAGCAGACTGGCGCTGAGGCAATTGGCAGCGGCCGCTGCCAACATGCGCGAGGCATTGGGCCCCTTGAGCCTGCCCAGCGGCGGCGGTTCGTCCAGTACCAGGTCGTTGACCTCAGGAAAGTCGAACTTGACGTTGAATTGATAATCGTCCAGCTGTTCCAATTGCAGGGTAAAACGTCGTGCTTCGGCCATGATCTGTTCCTCGGCGTGAGTCCGGATTTAAATAACATTTGGCGTGCTTGACACGCTCCGTCAGGCTCATTAATTTTTCAATCTCGACAGGATAGCGCCAATGGTTCACGCTCCCGATCCAATGGACCCCACTCAAAATCGAAATATTTTCGTGAGGACCAAGCGTGGCAAGTTCGAGAAGCAAAGTATACAAGGCATAAATGAGCATCGCAGAAGGCGTCACCACGCAGATCTCGCGTAGACAGGCGATTTTTAGAGGTGCCCCAATGTCAGTGTCGTCAGCTTAACCAATATTGCGATGAAGGTTGTCAGCGGGAAACCCATCTCCCCAGGGTATGCCCAGGGTCGCGCGGTCATTCTGGGCGGCGGTCATTCGGAGTTGCCGAAAAGCCACATTAGCGCGACTCAGATCGATACCGAAATCGCGCGGTTTCATGCGGCGCTCGATGCGAGTTACGGCGAGCTGGCGCAATTGCAGGCCCGCGTGCAATCCGAGCTTGGCAGTGCTACGGCGGACATCTTTAACGCACATCTGCTGTTTCTTCGAGATCAACAGTTCATCGATGGGGTGGAAGCCGGGATCCGGGACGACCGGCTCAGTCTGGAGTCCGCGATCAAGGCAAAGGTCGATGAGCTTGCACGACTCCTGGACGGGGCGGATAACGCCTATCTGCGCGAACGCGCGGCAGATGTTCGCGATCTTGGTTATCGACTGCTGCGCCATCTCACGGCGTCCCCCGCCGAACCGCTCGCACAACTTCCGACCGGTTCGATCATGGTTGCACGAGAGCTGCTACCCTCCGACCTGCTGGCGTTCGACCGGGAAAATGTCGCCGGCATTATCACCGAGGTTGGCGGAGAAACCGGACACGCAGCGATTCTCGCACGCGCGCTCGGCGTGCCAGCGGTTACCGGGGTCAGCGATGCAACGCGAGTCATCAAACCGGACATGCCGCTGCTGATCGACGGGCAGACCGGTGAGGTGGTGCTTGAACCGGTATCGCAAAGGCTCAGCATTGCCGTGGGTAACAAGGCCAGTTACGATCGGATGACGAAAAACGCACGGGATGCCGAAACGCGCTCATGCGTTACCCGCGACGGCGTGAAGGTCGAGTTGTTTGCCAACATCGGGCGCCCGTTCGAAGTGCACCAGGTATCACGGCACAACCTCGAGGGTGTCGGACTGTTTCGCACCGAATACCTGTTCCTGGACGAAGCGGATGCACCGTCATTGGAGCGCCAGCGCGAAATCTATGCTCAGGTAGCGGCGAACCTGCACGGCCGGCCACTGGTGATTCGCACGCTGGACCTGGGCGGGGACAAGTGGCCGGCCTTTCTGCAACCAAAGTTCGAAGCTAACCCGAATCTCGGCTTGCGGGGCCTGCGTTTTTCTCTGTTCGCATCGCAAGACCTGTTCCGCACCCAGATCCGCGCAGCGTTGCGCGCGGCGAACGGCAACGAGGTAAGCATCCTGCTGCCGATGGTTCTCGGCGGCGACGATTTGCGGGAAGCAGTCACTATAGTCCGCGAAATCGGCACCGAGGAAGGCGTTGCCAAATTGCCGCCGATCGGTACGCTCGTGGAAACGCCTTCTGCGGTATTCGCCATTGACGAGATTGTTGCGGCCTCGGATTTCATCAGTATCGGGACCAATGACCTGACCCAGTTCATTCTGGCGGTCGACCGCAACGCCCTCGAACTCATCGACGACTACACCGTGTTACAGCCGTCGGTGCTGCGTGCCGTGCACCAGGTCGTTCAAGCCGCGCGAGCGGCCGGAAAACCTGTCACGATTTGTGGAGAAGCGGCAGCTGACCCTCGCGTGGCCTGTCTGCTCGTCGGGCTGGGTGCACGTCGACTCAGCATGAGCCCGGTGAGTGCGGCGCGCGTGCGCTACGCGGTGCGTGCTTCGTACCATTCCGCGCTCGAAGAGCTTGCCCACGCAGCGTTGCGATGCGACTCTGCGCGGACCGTAAGCGAGCAGCTCAGCGATACGCTCCGAGGTACGCTACCGGGGCTGTATACCGGCGCTTTCCCGGAATAGGACGTCGAGTTGCAACGAGATCAATGGCAGCCTGAAACCGACGTGGTGCCGCCGCAGCGACGCATTCACGCAGTCGTCCAAACCGCTCAAGGAAGATGCGCCGAGCAGAATCGGCCGATAGAGGCGATACCGGCGGCAAGCGCCGCATGTTCGTGGCGGTGGTCGGGTTCGCTGGTCTGATAGCCGGTGCCGATGCGACGGGTCATTTGTCCAACTTCAAGTCGGGCAGGTCGGTCCGCGCGATGACGTGTAGCACCACGCCTACGCCGGTGAAGAACACCACACTCGCCATCAGGCTGGCGACCCATGGTTCTTGAGTACCCGAATTAAGGTAGATCGCCGCCACTACACAAACCAAGGCGGCCAGATAGCTGATCAATGCGACCACGAACAGGGCTTTCTGCAAGGGTCGGCGGCGTTTCGTGCTCATAGTCGCAGTCTCGTCAAATCCGCTCAGGTACGGTGTAAATGGAAAGTGGCTCAGGTCACCGCTGCATAACGGCTTCCAGTTTACCTTGGGCCATGGCGGCGGCGCTTAGGCCTGCACCCAGTGCAGCGCCTAACATCAGCGACGTGATGATTTTTGTGGATTTCATGAGAGCGGTGTCTCCCCTAGTGTGAGTGCATCGCGGAGTATTACTCGCGACGCAACAGCAACCTTGATTTTTATCAAGTATCTGCAGGCTGCCGATCCTTGAAGATAAGGCAGTGGGGGTGGGTGTCGGCCGAATCGCGCCTTAAGCCCCGAGGGCGCTCACGGTTGAGTTCGGTATTGACCCCGGCGGTGCGCCGGATTGCCGGCCGTTGACAGGTCGAAGAATTCCACGCTTGATTGATGTGAATCAAGGTCTTTGCTGGAGCAGACATTGGAAGAACAGGTCGGCGCATTCTGGCACCGTGTCATCACCCGGGCATCGAATACGAGATTTCCCGATGCGGCGGTGCGTCTCGCGGATGTCGAGCGGACCGTCGGCGTATTGTTCCGCGCGCTGGGCGGCGATGGCGGGCTGCAGGTCACGGTCGCGGAACAGACCGAGCATGGCGCCCGGCGCACCTGGCTACAACACATCGCGGGCAGTCACCGTAAAACGGCGCTGGCCTGGCGGGACGCGGCCTTTTTACGCCTGCCCGAGCAGATAGATTTTTTTCCGGACACCGCGCTGAATCGGGATCTCTATCTATGGCTGGCGGCGCTGGCGGTCGAGGACACCGGCCAAGCCGGTAGCTGGTTTCTGAAAAATCAGGGTCTGGTTCGCGCCACTCTCGCCCGCTATCCGGGGTTGTCGCGCCGCTACCGACGATTGGTGCGGGCGCATGTCGCACTGCGCCCCGATCCTGCATCCTTGCCCGGCGTGGAGGCCGCGGCGGAGCGGGGCATCCGCCAGGCGCTGTTGGACCCCGGTGGCGTGGACGATTACCTGCAGGGAAGACGCGCCCCCGCCCCGGTGCCGCTGTGGCTTCATCCCGATCCGCCCTGGCTGACCACCGATTCGGCCTCGTCCGACGCTGTCGAGCAGCAAAGGAACGACAACCAGCTCCGTCGCGAACTCGAAGACTTGCGTAAACGCGGACAACGGGTAAAGGAGCCGGAGGCGGATCGCGGCTTGATCACCGTGCGCATGGAAAACATCTTCACCTGGGGTGAGTTTGTCAATGTCGACCGCGGCAGCGAGGACGAAGACGATCTCGACCGTGCCGAGTCGATCGCACGCGATCTGGATCAGGTGGCCGTCAGCCGCGGCGGAAAAACCACGGCCGCGACGTTGCGCTTCGATCTCGACCTGCCGGCCGAAAGCGAAGACGACATGATCCTGAGCGAAGGCATTTTGTTGCCCGAGTGGCACTGGAAGAAGCGCTGCATGATCCCTGATCATTGTCGCATCCTGCCGATGCTGGCGGCGAACGCGCAACCTTGCGAACTCCCGGCGCGTCTTGGGCCGACTGCGAAGCGCCTGCGCAATCAGTTTCAGGCTCTGGCGCCCGCGCGCACGTGGCGGCGCGCGCAACAGGATGGTCAGGAAATCGATCTCGAGGCGTATCTGCGCTTTCGCGCGGACCGCAGTGCGGGCCATGGAGCGACGGGTGACGGCCTGTACCGCGATATGCGCAGCGGCGCGCGCGATCTTGCCTGCCTGTTGATGGCGGACCTCTCGCTGTCCACCGACACCTGGATCAACGATCACCACCGGGTGATCGACGTGATCCGCGACAGCTTGTTCTTATTCGCCGAATCGCTGACGGCGACCGGCGATCGCTTCGCCATCTACGGTTTTTCCTCGCGTAAGCGCGACCCGGTGCGGGTGCACCGGGTCAAAGCCTTCGACGAACGCTACGACAGTGCGGTACGCGGTCGCATTCAGGCGATCAAGCCGGGCTATTACACGCGCATGGGTGCGGCCCTGCGTTACGGCAGCGGCCTGTTAGCGGATCAACCGGGCGGCAGACGGTTGTTGTTGATCCTGACCGACGGCAAACCGAACGACCTGGATCAATACGAGGGCCGCTACGGTATCGAGGATACGCGCCGTGCCGTCAACGAAGCGAAGCGGCTGGGACTGCAGCCCTTTTGTGTCACGGTGGACGAGCGCGGCAACGACTACCTCCCTCATCTGTTCGGTGCCGGAGGATTCGTGGTCATCCGCGACCCCAACGAACTGCCCAGGCACTTGCCGCTGTTGTACGCGCGCCTGACCGCTTAGCCTGCATGTTGCACCAGCCGATCGGGGACGGGCGCGAATGAATCGGCAGAGATGCGGCGCAAGTCCAAGCGTGCCTGGCCGGCGCGATCTTCCCGGATACCGGTGCAACATGCAGGTTGGCGCCACCGAGCGCGACGGATGACACCGCGCCGGGGGTCAATCCGGCCGGCCATCGACGCGTGGTCGGACCAGCATCGGCGCATAAACGACGAGAAACAACACGAAGGCCAGGATCCAGATCAACCCCGCCAGTACGATCCAGCTCACATACCAGGTCGGCACGCCGAGCGGGCCGAATACGCGAATCGCGGCGGCGACATGCAGCATGACGAACGCGGTGTTGATCAACGGGCCGGACTGCATGTTGCGCCCGGTGTGGCCGAGTGACACGCGGGCCATCATGCCCAGGGTAAAAACGCCGATTCCTCCGACCGTTAATGCATGGATGGCCGGCGAGCGTTGCACCAGGCCGAGTTCGCTCAGGCCGTAGAGATAGAGCCCCAGTACCAGCCACATGTAGCCGGTATGCAACACCCACAGGATCGGTGTACCCCAGATGCGGTGATCGTACCAGCCGCGCAATCGAATCGTTTGCACCACCGCCATCGCCAGCAGCAGACTGCCGTTCAGCCAGTTGAATGGCGACGCCACCAGATGCAGCATCGCGATGGCGGACAACAACACGAACCCCATCGTCTCCACCGTTTTGTGTTTGCCCGCCTTGAACCCTCTGATCGCCATCTCGGTGAAAAAAGGCATGATGCGGCCGGCAACGAAAATCAGCAGGAGCAGGATCAGATCGAGCATCACCACGATACCTGTCTGCGCGGTTCCGGCGGCGTAACCCAATGCCTCGACGTGTACCAAGGCGTTGGCGAGGGTCATGGCGAGCAGGAGTGCCATAAACCATCGATTGGCGCGGTTTTTCCCCGGCCACAATACTGGCAGCAGAACGGCCGCCAACGCCGGTAGAAAAGCCAGGTCGACAAGGGACGCGACCCACGACGGTATCGCGGACGACCAGGGCACCAGTCGGCCGCACAGCCACAACAGCACCAGCAACGCCAGTCGTGCGCCCGACGGCGTGTCGATGCCGGTCCAGTTTCGCGCGGCGGTGAGCAGGAAACCTGCGACGATCGCCACCACATAGCCGAACAACATCTCGTGCGCGTGCCAGTTGACCGCGCCGTAATAGCCGGCCGCCGCAGACGGCGCTTCATGCCAGGACAGCAACCATATCGATACCAGCGTCGCCGCGGCCAGTCCGGCCGATAGGAAAAAGGGTCGGAACCCCAATCCAAAGGGCCGCCATCCGCCCACGGAGTTCGCAGCAGCAGGTTCGGATAAACCAACCGATTTGGCTCGATTCATTTGTTACACCTTCACGCAACGCGCTGTCGTTCCGACGCCCGGTAGAACGGCCGGGCTGCGGGAAATCGCGCAATGAGTAATGAACTTATGATCCGGCACAGCCCGTGGCCTTGATGTCGATCAAGCGGGCGGCGTGAATCGTGAGGACAGGTAGGTCATCGGGCTTGGGAGTGTTTGATACGGGTTGCGTGGCGATGCATGGTCCGCAGCGAGCAATATTGTAGCGCGCAAAGTGATAAAGCCGATCCAAGCTCGACCGTCACAACGCATGGTTGTGCGAATGAGGAGGGGGTGTCGCAGGGGGGCGACGATAGCTGCGGTATGAACCCTCATGGTGAACCGGATGGTTCAGCTTGGAGACCGTGCAACGTATCAGGCCTTTCCTCGAGTCGGGAATAGCACAACAACGTTGACAATCAGTCCCACACACACGATTCGGTCAGGCCCAGCGCATGGATGGGTTCATGCCACAACTATCGTCGTAACGGGTTATCGACCAACTGCCGGTCGACTTTAGTCGAGTAAAACGCGGTTGAGCTAGCAGTCACTTCCTGGTGAACACGGCGTCGGAGACGCGATATCCACCAGCTACGATCGATGACTGCAGATGCTCAATCGTGTCGACGATGTTCAGAGTATAGGACACGCTTCGGCTCAGGTTGTAAATAATTCCGCGACGTCATTTGACGTTGCGCAAAACAGATCGATCCGCTGTTTCACAGTCCACGACGTGGCTGACCACGGTATTGCCGCGTCGCGCCGACCGTCGCTATTTCCGTTCAATGACGTCATTGCAATACCACGGGGATGTCCCGCTCCCGACCCTCGCGCCAGATGCGCAAGGTCACTTCGTCGCCGACGCTTTGTCGATCCAGGCTCGCCAGCAACTCAGAGACGCTGGTGACGGGTCGGTCGTCGAGCGAGAGGATGACATCGCCCGGTACAACGCTGCCGCCGGCGTCGATCTGCGCGCCGCGCAGACCGGCCTGGCCGGCCGCCGATTCCGGCTCCACATCCAGTACGATCACTCCCTGCAGTTCCAGTTGCGCAGTGAGGCTGCGATTGACATCCTCGTCGACCACGACGCCCAAGGTGGGTCTGACATACGATCCCCGCGCGACCAGTTGCGGTACCACGCGATTGACGGTATCCACCGGTACCGCGAAACCGATCCCGGCATAGGCGCCCGAAGGGCTGTAGATCGCCGTATTGATGCCAATGAGCCTGCCCGCGCTGTCCAGCAGAGGACCACCCGAATTGCCCGGGTTGATGGCGGCGTCAGTCTGTATCAAATGTTCGATCGTGGTGCCGTTCTCCTCGGTCAGGGAACGATCGAGCGCCGATACCAGGCCGCTGGTCAGGGTATAGTCGAGACCGAAGGGGTTGCCGATGGCGAAGACCTTTTGCCCGACTTTCAAGTCACCGCTGCTGCCGAGTGGTACGGCAGGCGGGGGGTCGAACGGCACGCGAATCTTCAACACCGCGAGGTCGTGATCGCCACTGGTCCCCACCAGGGTGGCTTTGTAGGTGCGCCCGTCGTTCAGGCGCACGGTTGCCGCGGAGGCCTTGTCGATCACATGATTGTTGGTCACCACGTGCCCCAGGTTGTCCCAGATAAACCCCGATCCGCTGCCGCGGGGAACGCTCAGGACATCCCTGGTCCAGTAGTTGAGAACGCGTTGCCGAGTGGTAATAAAAACCACTGTCGGGCTGGCCCGCGCAAAAATTTCAATCGTGGCACGTTCGTCGGCCGCCAGTTCCCCGCGCGCCGTCACCGGGCGCGGTTCGGCGGTAAAACGGACCAGGTAGCGATCGATCCACGGCAGGAAATGCCATACGGCAAGCACCAGCAGGGCGGCGGCGGTTACCCAGCGCACGCGTTGTACAAAGGGGTCGGTGTATCGATTCATGGCATTGAAGTCTCAAATACGACAGGGCGGTGGTGTGTTCGCGAGTGGCGGTTTAGGCATGTCGGGCACGAGTCTAACGCAATTTTGCTGTCGCCATTCCGTCACAGAATTGTCATACTTGGCGTTAAATGTTTCGCGATCGTGCGTACAATTCGACGACCTGGAAATGCTCCACCAACTCTGACCGGTGGCTTCGGGTGACGGTTACCTCTCCCGACTGGCAGCGGGGACTTTTACGACACCCTCCGGTGGACGAAAGATCTCGCCCCGCGGACGCCAGCGGACGAGTTTGAGCGCGCCGGTTTAGCCCGGATCGAATCA
>CBDUNM010000156.1:0-11609 GCA_965368585.1 uncultured Chromatiales bacterium
GCGGGTCGCCGCCGCGGCGGCGCCCGACCGCGACTGGGATGCGCTCGTACCCGAAGCAATACCGCGCATCAACGCCGCCATCGCATTCCTGAGCGAGCGCCGGGTCACGAACATCGTTCTGGTCGCCCACAGCATGGGCGCGCGCATGGGCGCGCATTTTCTTGCGGCAGGCTCACCGCCGGCAGTCCGCGCCTTGGTCGCGGTCGGTCTCTCCGTTCATGAGCGAGACCGCGACTCGGGATCGCTGGCCAACCTGCGCCAGATCAAGCTACCGGTATTGGACATCTACGGAGAACGCGACCTGAGCGATGTGCTGAACAGCACCAAGGACCGCAGACTTGCCGCTCGCGATGCGGGAAATACCGGCTACGAGCAGGTCCGTGTGCCGGGTGCCGATCATTTTTTCGCCGGACTCGACGATTTGTTGGTCAGCCGGGTGAGCGCCTGGATGGTGAAGGTTGCCGCGACGGCCGGGGTGCCCAATCGCCGTTAGCCGACAGGTTCGCGATGAGGTAAGCGATGCCGGACTATGCAAAACGCTTAACGCGGGGGCCGGCAGTCTTGCGGCGGGCGCCAAATTCGAAACCCCGATCTGACCGGGCCCTCGCTGGTCCAGGCACGCTGGGACTTGCCCTTCACTCAAACTATAACTACGGCTATGGTTTTCCCTCCAGGGCGGCGTCCAAACGCACCTGGCCGGCGCGATCATCCCGGGTGCTGGTGCAATGCAGGCTAGGGGCCCTTCTCTTGATCGGGAGCTGGACTGTTCAGACTGGTTCCGCGAATAGTTTGCGTTGTGCACTGGACGGAATGTTGCAGCAGGGCCTGGCAACGGCGGCTGGAAGATACCGATCGCTTATACTGGGGGAGCGGCGTTTCGGACGCCGTCCGAGGCAGCATGGTTTGCACTATATATTGCTAGATTTGAACCCTAGTATCGATAGGCCGACTCGACGATGGCGCGGGTGAGGACTCCGTAGATGCGGGTGATACCGGGCGCGATCACCCGTTCCACATACAGTGCTTCGCCGCTGCCCTGATCAAGACATTGCAGCGCTTGGTGCAACGTGTCCTGCAGATGCACCGACGCCACCTGGGCGCGCTGTGCCGGGATCTCCATCAGGTCGATCTGGTCTGCGCCGTTAGGCGGGCCGGCCGCCTCCAGATACCGGGCCAGATCGACCGCCGGCATCAGGGCTTTCGGTTTCGCCTCCACGTCGACCAGGATCCAGCCCGGGCTGTTCGACAACAGGTCGGCGGCGGCCGCGCGGCTTAACAGCCGGTCGGTGCGCACGAAATTCTTCTCCATGACGCTTGCGACACCTACCCGGCGCAGCGCCTGCAGCACGGGATTGGCATCGTAGTCGCGGCCCCGCGCCTTGAGTATGGTCAGAAACAACGACTCCTTGCGAAACACTTCGCTGGCGGTCAGCCCGGCGGCGACCACCGCCAGCATCCCCGGGAGTATCACGTCGGGGTTGTCGGTCAACTCGAGCATCGTGGTCAAAGCCGCCAGCGGCGCCTGAAAGCTGCCGGCCATGATCGCGCCCATACCGATCAGGGCGTAGAAGCCGACATCCAGGTCCGACGCCCACGGCGCCAGGCGGATCAGTTCCGCCAGCAGGGCGCCCAGCATCGCCCCCATGAACAGGGCCGGACCGATCATGCCGCCGGGCACCCCAAGGCCGATTACCAGCGACGTCGCCAGCAGCTTGCCGACGATCAGGAGTACCAGCAAGCCCACGGCTATCGAGCCGTGCAGCGCCAGCCCCAGCGTATCGTAACCGATGCCCATTACCTGGGGCAGCAGCCCGCCCAACACGGCCATGGCCAACCCGGCCAGCACCATGCGCCACCAGATCGGAATTTCCCGCGCCCGCGATGCCGTGGTTTGCACCAACTGGATAAACAGTGCCGATAATCCGCCGGCGAACACGCCCAGCGCCAGCACCCAGCCCAGTTCGAACAGTGAGCCGAGGTGTAGCGGCGGCACGCTGAACGCGGGTTCGGACCCGAACAGTGCGTTGGACAGGGTGGTGGCGCTGACGGCAGCGAGGATCACCGGAATGAAGCTCGCCACCGTGTATTCCAGCATCACGACTTCCAACGCAAACACCACGCCGGCCAGCGGCGTATTGAAAGACGCCGCGATACCGGCCGCGGTTCCGCAGGCGACCAGGGTGCGGATCGCGTTGTTCGGTAAGGTCAGATACTGGCCGAGGAGGCTGCCCGCCGCCGCGCCCAGAAACACGTGGGGTGCTTCACGGCCGACCGAATGGCCGCTGACGATGGCCAGCGCGGCGCCAAAGAACTGCAGCAGAAAACCGCGTTTGGTGAGATAGCCCTGGTGATACGCCATGCGCTCCATGACGCCTGGGACACCGAGCAGATGCACGCCTTTGGCGCCCCAACGAAACAGCGCTGCCAGCAGCAGACCGCCCAGCAACGGGAGTACCAGCTGTGCCCACAGCGGCAGGGACTCGTAGTTCTCCGACCCCGAGCCGGGCAGAAAACCATCCTGGGTACCTTCCACCACCAGGCGGAAGAGCACGATCACCCCCCCGGCCAGCAACCCCGTCACCAATCCCATGCCGGCCAAGTGCAGCAGAGCGTCGGGCCGCGCCAGGTGCAGGCGCTCGCGGTCCAGCCAATCCAGGTACAGCTGCCTTACCTTGCCGGTGTTTTCTGCCATGCGATTACATCCCAAAAAATCCATGGTACGTCATTGACTGGAAGATACACCGTCTGCGATCGTGGCTTGACCCGTGTCAACACGGCTGGACCGAAATGCATCATCATCGCCGGTCCAAGGCGACACATCAGTATGCTATGATATGCGAATGATTCGTATTACTTTATCGATCGGTCGATGCTCAGCTTGAATCAAGTTCCCACCGGGTCGCGCGTGAAGCTGGTATCCATTCAAGGCGGACGAACCATGGTGCGCCGTTTACTGGCGCTCGGCTTGTCGGTCGGCAGTGAACTGGAAGTATTGCACCATCGCAGTCACGGGGTCGTCGTGGCCCGGGATGGCAATCGTGTCGCACTCGGCGGGGGCGTCGCCGAACGCCTGTTCACGGAGATCCTCGGCCGGTGACCTCGACACTGACCATCGCCATCGCGGGCAACCCCAACTGCGGCAAGTCGGCGCTGTTCAATGCCTTCACTGGAATACGACAGCGCACCGGCAACTGGCCCGGCGTGACCGTGGACCGCAAGGAGGGCCATTTCGCATTGGACGACCGCCTCGTCACGGTGATCGATCTGCCGGGGATCTACTCGTTGGACGCCAGCTCCCTGGATGAACGGATTACGCGCGACTACCTGCTGGCGCGCGACTTTGATCTGATCATAAACGTGGTCGACGCCGCAAACCTGGAACGCAATCTCTACCTCACCGTGCAATTGCTGGAGATGGGCGTCCCGGTCGTGCTGGCGCTGAACATGATGGACGTCGCACGCCGCCACGGTCTGCGCATTGACCCCGACCGACTGGCGCAAGAACTCGGCTGCCCCGTCGTCCCGGTCGTCGCGGTCACCGGCGAGGGCAAATCGGCGCTGATGGCCGCCACCATGGATGTGGCCTCCGGTCAGTCGCCCGGCGGGTATTCACTGGCACACGATGAACTGGTGGAGGAGGCGGCGCGGTCGATTGCCGCCGGCCTGCGCGACACGCCCGCCGCCAACCGCCGCTGGGTGGCGCTCAAACAACTCGAAGGCGACCCCGATCACCGCCCGGAAAGTCCCGACGGGGCGCACCGCCTCGCACAATGGCGCACCCGCATCGAGGAGCGCTGTGGCGAAGACGTGGATATCCATATCGCCGATACGCGCTTCAGCCATGCCCACACCCTGGCAGTGAATACCGTGCAGCATCGCGGCCGGGCGGGGCGCACGCTCACCGATCGGATCGACCGGGTGGTGATCGGCCGCTGGCTGGGCGTGCCGGTGTTCCTGGCGGTCATCTACCTGATGTTTCTTTTTACCATCAACATCGGCGGGGCATTTATCGATTTTTTCGACGGGGTTGCCGGGGCCATCTTTGTCGACGGCGTCCGTACGCTGCTCGCCGGGGCCGGCGCACCGGGTTGGCTCCAAGCGTTGCTGGCGGACGGCGTGGGCAACGGAATCCAGGTGGTCGCTACGTTCGTGCCGATCATAGCCAGTCTGTATCTGTTTCTTTCGGTGCTGGAAGACTCGGGTTACATGGCGCGCGCGGCCTTTGTGATGGACCGCTTCATGCGCGCCATCGGACTGCCCGGCAAGGCCTTCGTGCCCCTGATCGTCGGCTTCGGCTGCAATGTGCCGGCGGTGATGGCCACCCGCACCCTCGAGCACGAACGCGAGCGCAAGCTGACCATTCTGATGAACCCGTTCATGTCGTGCGGCGCGCGCCTGCCGGTGTACGCCCTGTTTGCCGCGGCCTTTTTCCCGAACAACGGCCAGAATATCGTTTTCGTTCTATATCTGGTGGGTATTGCGGTTGCCATTACGACCGGCCTGGTGATGAAACAAACCCTGCTCAGCGGCGAGAGCAGCGGCTTCATGATGGAACTTCCCCCCTATCATCGACCGACCTGGCGGGGCGTGCTGCTGCGAACCTGGGACCGGGTGCAGCTGTTCGTGCGCGAAGCCGGCCGGGTCATCGTCTTGATGGTCGTGGCGTTGAACCTGCTGAGTTCGGTCGGTACCGACGGCAGCTTCGGTAACGAGAATACCGAGCGGTCGTTGCTCAGCGGTATCAGCCGGCAGCTCGCCCCGGTCTTTTCCCCCATGGGAATCCGGGAGGAAAACTGGCCGGCGCTGGTAGGCATCTTCTCGGGAGTGTTGGCCAAGGAGGTGGTGGTGGGAACCCTCGACAGCCTCTACACGCGCCTGGCCGCGGAACACGCACCGATTGGCGATGCCAGGGCCTTCGACCTGTTCGCGGCGCTCAAGGCGGCAAGTGCAACCGTGCCCGAGAACCTGGCGGAAATAGCGGGCGCCGTGTTCGACCCGCTGGGACTGGATATCGGTGTGGTCGACGACCCCGCGGCCGCGGCGGCGGCGCAGTCGGTTGACGCCGGTGTGTTCGGCGCCATGGCCCAACGGTTCGATGGGCAGGCTGGTGCCTTTGCCTATCTGTTGTTTATTCTGCTCTACATGCCTTGCGTCGCCACCCTGGGTGCCGTGCGGCGGGAGGCCGGCGGACCGTGGACCGTGTTCGTCGCGGTGTGGACGACCGGAATCGCCTACCTCACCGCAACCATCTACTACCAGAGCGCGACATGGGCAGACCACCCGGTTAACTCGGCGCTATGGATCGGCGGTTCGGCGGTCGTGCTGCTCATGGTGAGCGTCGGCTTGCGCGGCTGGAGCATGCGGGATCGAACCAACCCGCGACACGCCAAGGTGGCCGCGTGATACTGGCGGCGCTACGCGACTACTTGCAATCACGCCGCCAGGCGAGTCTGGCCGAGATGGCAACCGCGGTGAATGCCGACCCGGCCGCAGTGCGCGCCATGGTCGAGGTATGGATCAGAAAAGGCCGGGTGACCCGGCTGCCAGCCGCCAGCGGTTGTGGCACGCAATGCCGGCAGTGCGACAGCGCGCAGACCGAAATCTATGCCTGGGACCTGTCTCACAACAGGGCCGCGGACGACCCGGATTGCGGCCGCCGATAGGGGGTGTACGAATCAGCCATGCACAACAAAGTGACTGACATGCAGATCGATCGCGCGGGTGAACTTGCAACCAGCTCGGACATGGAGCAGATCGCCCGCCTGCTTCCCCTCGCGGGCGCGCGCTTGCTGGAACTGGGTTGTGGACGCGCGCTGACCACCCGCAGTCTGGCGGAAACATTCCCGGTGGCCGAGATCATCGCCACCGAAGTCGATCGCACCCAACACGAAAAAAACCTGCAGATCGACGACCTGCCGAACGTCCGGTTTAAGTTCGGCGGCGCCGAGGACATCGACCTGCCCGATGCATCGGTCGATGCGGTGATCATGCTGAAGTCGTTGCATCACGTGCCGCTGGCTCACATGGAACGGGGGCTGAGCGAAATTCACCGGGTCCTCAAGCCGGGCGGGCTTGCGTATCTGTCCGAGCCGATCTACGCCGGTGCATTCAACGAAATCCTGCGCCTGTTCAACGACGAACAGCGCGTCCGCGAAGCAGCCTTCGCAGCGGTCAGACAGGCCGTCGCGGCGGGTGTGTTCGAGCTGGTGGAACAGGTCTTTTTCAACGCTGTCAGCCAGTTTCGGGGCTTCGCGGAATTCGAGGAGCGCGTGATGGGCGCGACCCACTCGGAGTTCGCGATCGACGCGGAGCTGCGCGCCCGCATCCAGTCGGCCTTCGTCCCGCATCTGGGTGCGGACGGCATCGCGGAATTCCTCAACCCCCACCGGGTGGATGTGCTGCGGCGGGCTTGACCCGCATCCCTCACCGGTTTTTGCGCCCCATCAATTCCACGCCAGCCGTGCGCGCCGCGACCAGTAGTCCTCGGGCGGTTCGGCCAACACGGTCAACCGGTTCAAGGCGTCTGCGTCCAATGCCAGTGAGGCGGCGGCCAGATTCGAGGATAACTGGTCAAGGGTCGCCGCCCCCAGCAACACCACGTCGGCCCAGGGTTGCGCCAGCGCCGCGGCGACCGCCACGGCATCCAGGGTCGCGTGGTGCTGCTCGGCCACCGCCTCGAGCGGGTCCAGCTCCGGTGACGGGTTTCGTGCGGTGAGACGGCCGTTGGCCAACGACTCTTTGACCAGTACCCCCACACCGAGTTTCCTGGCCGCCGCCAGGGCGACGCCGGCCGAGGGCTCGAGCAGATTCCAGGTGGCCTGTACCGTATCGAACACCCGCGTGCCGTCGACGCGCTGCTCGACGGCACGTTCCAGGGTCTCCGCCTGCCCGAGTCCGGACAGGCTCAACCCGATGCGCGTGCCGCTTTCCTTCAGCTCCACCAGCCGTTTCAGCACGGCGGCGTTCTCCAGTACGCCGCTTTGCAGCGTCGCGGAATGAATCTGATACAAAGCCAGGCGCTCACCCAGGGTACGCCAGCTCAGGCGCCATTGTTCGTCGAGTCGGTCGCGGCTGTGCTCCTTGACCTCGTGCACCGCGGCCTGCACCTGCCAGTCGGCCGTATAGGTGTAGCCCCACTTGGAGCCGACCACCGGATGGTAACCGCGCCGGTCCATCCACAGCGCCAGAAACTCTTCGGCCCGCCCGTAGGAACGCGCCGCGTCGAAGTAACGAATGCCCGCCGCCCAGGCCGCATCCAGCACCTGGTAGCAGCGCGCGCGCATGGCCGTGACGGACTTGTCCGCCCCCACGTCATCGCTGTGCCCGAGATTGATGTAGCCCGGACGGCCGAGTGCCGCGAGCCCGAGTCCCAGCCGAGTCGGGCGGAGGCCGGTCCTACCGAGCGGACGGGTGGGTAGCTGCATGTTTTTTCAGTTCCCTGATTGTCCTGAACAGCGTGCGTGCGCCGATCCCGAGCTTATTACGCCAGACCGTAGCGGTCACGCTGCCATATCGCAAGTGCGCTCGCCAGGAAGGCGCGTTGCGTATCGGCCAGCGTGACAAAGGACGCCTTGGCAAGCGCCGGTTCCCGTTCGTCGCGGTTGTGCGACGCGGGGAAATGGTCTTTGGCGACCATGTCTGCGCCGGCCAGCAGACAGCCCCGTGCGAGCAGATTGCGCAGTTCGCGTACATTGCCCGGGAAATCATAGCCTGCCAGATACACCAGTGCTGCGGCGTTCAGGTACTTGTCCCGTCCACCGGGTGCACGTTGCGGCAGGGTTCCGACCCGCAGCGGCAGATCCTCCGCGCGGTCACAAAGCGGCGGCTATTCGATCTATCCGCCGGTCACCGGTGGAAACACACCCACCTCGTCGCCGTCGAAAACTGCGGTATCCATGGCCGCCATTTCCTTGTTGCGCGCTACCAGAACGGTTTCGCCGCTGTCCAGCACCTCGCCCCAGATGCCGCCACGCGCGCGCAGATACGCCAACAGACCGGCGATATCACGCACCTGGTCCGGCAACTCCAGTTCTTCGGTATCGCAGCCCAGGCGCTCACGCAAACTGGCGAAGTAGAGCATGCGAATCATGTCAGTAGCTCCGCGAAGGGAATGAACTCCACCGGATCCCCCCTGTGCAGTGCCTGGCCCTCGGGAATAACGACCAGGCCGTTCGCCCAGGTCACCGAACTGAGTACGCCCGATGAGCGGCTCGGATGCACTTCGGCGCACACGATACCGGCGCCGTCGCGGGTGAGCCGTGCCCGGTGATATTCGCGCCGCTTATCCGGTCGCGGCCATTCGAAGGCTGCCGTTACCGGTATCGAGGGTGCGGACCAGTCGCTGACGCCCATGCGTTTCAACAGAAACGGGCGGCCGAACAATAGAAACGTCACGAACAGGGACACCGGATTTCCGGGGGTACCGAGGAAAGGCGTGTCGTCGATATGGCCGAACGCCACGGGCTTACCCGGACGAATCGCGACTTTCCACATAGCGAGCGATCCCAGCGCTTCCACGGCGGGCTTGACGTGGTCTTCCTCGCCCACCGATACGCCGCCGGACGCCAGAATCATGTCGGCGGTGCGGGCGCCGCGGGCCAGCGCCGCCTTGGTCGCGTCCAGCGTATCCTCCACGATGCCCAGATCGAGCACTTCGCAGCCCAATGCCGCCAACAGCGCGCTGGCGGTAAACAGGTTTGAGTTGTAGATATGCCCGGGCGACAAGGGCTCGCCGGGCATCACCAGTTCATCGCCGCTGGCAAACAACGCCACCTTGAGCTTGCGCCGTACGACCAGCGTCGGGCTGCCGACCGACGCGGCCAAGCCCAGGTGCTGCGGCGCCAGGCGCGTCCCGACCGCCAGGACTTCCTCGCCAACCGCGATATCTTCGCCGCGGCGGCGGATATTTTCATCCGCCGACACGTTGGCCTTGACGCGCACCGCGTCACCTTGCCGTTCGCAAACCTCCTGCATGATCACGGTGTCCGCACCGGACGGAATGGGCGCGCCGGTGAAGATACGCGCCGCCGTGCCTGCCAGCAACGGTTCGGCCTGCGCCCCCGCCGGCAAGCGCTGCGAAACCCGCAACTCCGCCCCGGGAGACGCGGCGTCGGCAGCGCGCAGCGCATAACCGTCCATCGCGCTGTAGTCCCAGCCCGGCACATCGATACGACTGACCAACGGTTCCGCCAGCACCCGCCCCAAGGCGGCACGCAAGGGCACGGTCTCCACCTCGGTCACGGGGCGCGCGTGCAGCAGCAGCTGCGCTAGGGCGTCTTCGTATCGCCACAACCCGTCCAGTGTCGGTGTACAGCTCTGGTCATTCATGACGGTGTCAATGCTCGTTGAACCGCGGCATCAGCAAGGCGAAATTGCAGGGCCTGGTCCGTATATCCAGTTGCGGCTGGAGAATCTGTTGCCATGCCGTGCGGCAGGCGCCGCTGGAACCCGGCAGACAAAAGATCAAAGTTCCGTTCGCCATTCCGGCCACGGCCCGCGACTGGATGGTGGAGGCCCCTATTTCGGCATAGGACAACTGCCGGAACAATTCGCCAAAGCCCTCGATCTGCTTGTCCAGCAGGGGCGCCACCGCCTCCGGCGTGCTGTCGCGGCCGGTGACACCCGTGCCGCCGGTCGATACCACGACCTGCACGTCGGGAGCGGCGATCCAGCGCGAGAAAACCGCGCGCATGGCGTAGATATCGTCCCTGACCAGGGCCTTTTCGACCACCTCATGGCCGGCTTTGGCGACGGCATCGCGCAGGTACCCGCCGGACTTGTCGTCCGCCTCGGCGCGTGAATCCGAGATGGTCAGTACAGCGGTCTTCAAAGGCAGGAATGCTTCGCTCATCATCGATTCACCTTATGTCCATCGCAAACGCTTCCTGAAAGCGCGCTTCGAATTCTCCACGCGTAAAGCGGTGGTTCTGGGTACCCGCGTGTTCGATCTTGATTGCCCCCATCAATGCCGCGATTCGCCCCGTAAGCTCCCAATCCAGTTCGTTTTGCAGGCCGTACAGCAGTCCCGCGCGGTACGCATCGCCGCAACCGGTCGGATCCGCCAGGTGCCTGACGGGCGCCGCCGGGATATCGAAGCGCCGACCGGACACATAGATCGACGATCCTTCGCCGCCGCGGGTCACGAACACCGCTTTCACCCGCTTGGCCAGCTGCTCCATGGTATTGCCGGTGCGCTCCTGCATCAGCTTGGCTTCGTAGTCGTTGAAGGCAAGATAGGTGGCGAGATCGGCGAAATGTTCGAGATTGTCGCCGTCAAACAACGGCATACCCTGGCCGGGGTCGAAGATGAAGGGAATATTCGCCGCGGCGAATTGTTCTGCATGATCCAGCATGCCCTGCCGCCCGTCGGGTGACACCATACCCAGGGTCACGCCCTCGGCGTCTGCGACTCGGTTGCGGTGCGAGAGGTTCATGGCGCCCGGGTGAAAGGCGGTGATCTGGTTGTCGTCCTGATCGGTGGTGATATAGGCCTGCGCCGTATAGGTCTCGTCTATGGTGCGCACATAGCGTCGATCGATCTGGTGTTGGTCCATCCAGTCCGCATACGGCCCGAAATCGGCGCCCACCGTCGCCATCGGTACGCCGCTACCACCCAACAGGCGAAGATTGTAGGCGATATTCCCGGCGCAACCACCGAATTCACGCCGCATATCGGGTACCAGAAAAGACACGTTAAGGATATGGACCTGGTCCGGCAGGATATGGTTCTTGAATTGGTCGTGAAAGACCATGATGGTGTCGTAGGCCATGGAACCGCAAATCAATGCTGTCATCGTTATCGAGTTTCCTGATTTTTTGGGCGCATACAGCGTGACATCCAGGATAGTACCGTATGCGTTGTCGAGCAGGCGAAAACATCGTTGTATTGTCCGTTCCCCGCTGCGGAAGAAAAACCCTGGCCGGAAGATCGATCTTCGCCGTGCCAGGCGGCGGAAACCCTCGCCCGGTTGCAACTTGCGAAACTTGAAGCATTTTCGCCAACCTTCAGGGCCTCCGATTTCTTCAAATCGATAACTTGTTGCTTTTTATAATGTATGTTTTTTACAACGAATGAAAGGCTGTCTCTTTTTTTACAAAAAAAGCTCGCATTCCGTGGCAACTTTGGCTAATATCTCACTCGTACGCAAACTTACTCGAGAACGCATGCTTTTCACCACGTTCACGAACCACAAGCGGATTTGAATTTCGAGAATCTTCAAGGGAGTCCCTGTAAATGAACAAAAAATTACTCGTTGTGGCCATCGCATCAGTCATGGCCGCCCCCATCGCAGCCGTCGCCGAAAACGATGTGACCGTTTACGGCAAGGTCCACGTCTCTATCGATCGGAACGACTTCAGCCCCGCGGGCAGTGACAACTACACCGTGGAAAGCAACTCTTCACGGCTGGGTTTCAAGGGGTCCGAGGACCTGGGCAACGGCCTGAAGGCGATCTGGCAGTACGAGCTGGCCTATGACGTCACCGACGGCGGCGGCGTATCCGGTTCCAACCGTAACTCCTTCATCGGCCTGTCCGGTGGTTGGGGTACCTTCCTGGTGGGTCGTCACGACACGCCGGCGAAAGTGGCCTTCTACGCCGCGGGCAACGAAG
>CBDUNM010000157.1:0-11591 GCA_965368585.1 uncultured Chromatiales bacterium
GTTGAAGTGCAACGCCTTTTCCAACTCGCGATAGGCGGCCTTGGCGGCCGCACTGTCTGCCGGCGGTAAAGCGACCCGCAGCTCCACATACAGGTCACCCGGCTGGCGCGCCGGGATGCCGCGACCCTTGAGGCGCAGCTTGCGACCGCCGCTGGAGCCCGCCGGAATTTTAAGGTCGACGGTACCGGTCGGCGTCGGCACCTTCACTGCCGCGCCAAGCGCCGCCTCCCAGGGCGCGACCGGCAGGTCGAGAAACACATCCGCGCCCTCGACGCGATACAACGCATGCGGGCGAAACGCCACTTCCAGGTACAGATCGCCGGGCTCGCCTTGGCCGATACCCGCCCCACCCTGCTTGCTCAGCCGAATGTGCTGCCCCTGGCGCACGCCCTTGGGGATGCGCACGTTGAGCGTGCGGGTCTGCAGCCTCGGCCGGCCGCCGGCGTCCAGTTCGGTGTGTTTCAGGGTCAGCGACCGGGTTGCGCCGCGGTAGGCGTCTTCCAGGTCGATCAGGACCTTGGCGTAGGTATCTTCGCCGCGCGCCCTAAACTCGGCGCGGCCGGCGCCGTGCGGCGTGAACCCGCGACCGAACAAGGTCTCGAAAAAATCGCTGAACTGCGCCGCATCGGCTTGCGTGAAGCCACCGCCGTGAAATTCGAACCCCTGGTTCCAGTCGGGCGGCGGCCGGAAATCCTGACCGGCCTCGTAACCCGACCCGAGCCGGTCGTAGGCGGCGCGCTTCTCCGGGTCCTTCAGCACCTCGTAGGCCTCGCCCACCTCCTTGAAGCGCTGCTCGGCATCCGGCTCCTTGCTGACGTCGGGATGGTACTTGCGCGCGAGCTTGCGGTAGGCGCGCTTGATTTCATCCTGGGTCGCGTCACGCGCGACGCCCATGATGGCGTAGTAGTCTTTGAATTCCATGACGGCTGTGTTGTCGACGGGGTTTGTCAGTCGCCATTCTACCAATTCGGCAAGGTTGCGCATCGGAGAAACACGTGCGCCCGGTCAATCGTCGGCAGCGAGCTATGCGACTAACCAGCGTCCACCCTTTGGTTGAGCCGCAACCTGTCACGGATCAGGCGAGACAAGGCGTCGATACCGATATTGAGCAACGCCGTAATCAGGATCAGGAAGATCGCGCGGTCCAGGCGGATGTCCGCGAGTGCGCTGTCGACGTAGAAACCCAGCGTCGCAATGCCGAGGATGCCGAGGATGGCGGTCTCGCGCATGATGACCTCCCAGCGGTAGAACAGGAACGCCAGGAACTGGCCGTAGACGCGCGGCACGATTTCGTAACCGTAGCGGTTCAGACCGCGCGCGCTGTCCGGACGCAGCCTCACCTCGTCGCTGTAACGTCCGACCAGATGACCGATGATGGCGCCGTTGTGCAGTGCCAGGGCGACGATGGCCGGCAGCATGGAAGGCCCCCAGAACTGCAGGAAGACGTACACCAGGATGAACTCCGGCGTCGAGCGCACCACCACCAGGAACAGGTGCCCCAGAGTGCGGCCGAAACGCCCCAGAAACTGCTCCGAGATCAGGGGGAAGAACGCCAGCGCCAGAAACGCCGTACCCACCAGCGCGATCTGTGTCAGCAGCACGGTCGCGACGATGCCGGGCAGGGCCTGGTCGGTGAGCAGCATGCCGACCCACTCGCCCAGGCCGCTCCAGGTCTGCGGATCCAGCAAGGCGGCGTCGCGCAGGGGCGCGGGTACGATATCCTCGGTGAAAAACCGCCGGATATTGTCCAGCCGAATGTCGGACGCCCCGCCCAGCAGAAAGGGGGCGGCGACCAGGTAGAGGCCCAGCAGTTTCGGCCTCAACCACAACCTCAGTCCGGCGATCAGTACGTAGAACACTATGAGCAGGGCGGAGACTTCGGAATAGTTGCCTTCGTTGAAGGCCGTTTCGAGGTAGTAGCCCAGGGTGGGCAGACCGACGAAGCCCAGAACCGCGCTCGAGCGCAGGCCGCACTCGAACCGGTAACCGGTGTAGTTCTTGATGTGCACCCAGGCGTCCGGCAGGCGGACGAAGAAGAAAGCCGACACGCTCGAAACGCCCTCGGGCAGCACCTGCAACGCGGCGGGCTGTGCCTCCTCCAGCGTTTCGGCGTAGACCTTGGCGCAGATGCCCGCGTAGGGGATCGCGATGGCCAGCACGCCGGTCAGCGGCGACAGGCCCAGCATCTGCAGAAAGATCAGCGCCCAGAAGATTTCGTGTATGGCGCGCGCGAAGGCACACGCCCAGCGCACCGGACCGAGGTGAAAGAACTGCGCCAGCACGAAACCGCCGGCCGCCCCCAGGGCCACGCCGGTGAGGGCGAAGGCAACGGTCTGCAGGAGGGCGGTGCCGATGGTATCGACGGCGAGAAAATCCGGCGTGAGCACGCCCCAGGCCATGCGCCCGATCTCCGACCAGGGATCCAGGGTGGTGACGGAGACGTCGGCGAACAGCAGGCAGACGGCCGCGAGCGCCACGAACGCGAAACTGGTCTTGACGACCGCCGAGTAGCGCGGCCGCAGCGGGTCGGCGGCATCAGCGGCGAGCACTGTCGCCGCCCTGGTAGAGAAAATCCAGATCGGCCGGCTGCAGCCCGGCACTGGGTTCGTCGAGGGCGATGACGCCGTTCTTCAGGCCGATGATGCGCGACGCATAGGTCAGAGCGAGTTCCACGTCGTGCATGGCCAGGACGATGGTGGGAAACGCCTCGCTCAGGATATCCAGCACGAGCCGTGCCTGATGGCCGTCGACGGCGGATACCGGTTCGTCGCCCAACGCCAGTTCACCGCCCTGGTACAGCGCGCGGCACACGGCGGTGCGCTGCTGTTGGCCGCCGGACAGCGCGCCGGCGCGCTCGAACAGCTTGTCATCGAGACCGATGCGCGCGACGAGCGGGCGGATCGCTTGGATCTCCCTGGCGCGCGGCCAGGCCAGATTCAGCAGGTTGTACCAGGTCGGGTTGCGGTGCAAACGACCCATGTAGATGTTGTGGAATACGCTCAGCGTCCGCACCAGCCCCGGATCCTGCGGAATCAGGGCCGCGCGGTGGCGAAACCGCGCCTGCAACACCGCCAGCAGGGTCGACTTGCCGGCACCGCTCTCGCCGACCAGTGCAACGCGCTCGCCGCTGGCAATGGACACGCAGACGTCGCGTAAGACAATGCCGCCGTCGTAACCCAGATCCTCGTTGGCGAGTTCTAACAGCAAGACGGACTGATTCAGTCGATCAGCTTGATTTCCCGCGCGACATCCAGGATGGGTTGATAGTCCGCGTTGGAGGCGGGAATGAACCCGCTGCGCGGGAAAGAGGCCAGCAACTCCGGGTCCCGCATGCTTAGCAGCGCGTTCGTGACGCGCGCCTTGAAGCCGGCGCCCCAGCGTGCGTCGACATCGCCGCGTATGGTCCACTGATAGTCCGGGTAAGGCGGCGTTTGCCAGATCACCGACACTTTGGCCGGATCGATCTTGCCCGCCTCGAGGTCGCTCTCCCACACCTTGAAGTTCACCGCACCGACCTGGTAGGCGCCGGACTGCACCAGGGCGATGGTCTTGGAATGATTGCCGCTGAAGCCGACCTTCTCGAACACCTGCTCCGGCGATTTTCCGAAGTATTGCCGAATATGGTATTCGGGCATCAAGCGTCCCGAGGTGGAACCCTTGGATCCGAAGGTGAATACCTTGCCCGCTATCGCCGCGGGGAATTGTTCCGCGGCCGTCAGACCGGTGCTCGCGTGGGCGATGAAATAGGTTTCAAAGGCCTGGTCTTCGACGCCCTGGGCGATGGCCTCCGACCCGCTGACCAGATTGCGGGCGCGCACCCCCGACAAGCCGCCGAACCAGGCGAGCTGCACCTGATCGTTGCGAAAGGCGGTCACGGCGGCCGCGTAGGACTTCACCGGGACGTATTTCGTTTCCACACCCAGTTCGCGCGACAGATAGTCGGCCACCTTGTCGAAGCGCTCCCGCAGGCGTGCCTCGTCCTGATCGGGGATGGCGGTAAACACGAATACGTCGGCGGCGAATACCGACGTGCTGAGCAAAAGCAGGCACGCGCCCAGCACCAGCGGGTTCAGCAGGCGATTCAACACAGTGTAAGACCCCTTGCAAATCGGATTGCGGTGGAGATATCGGCGACCGGGTGGAACCTTAGCCAGTGGCCCACCAAGAATCAACCTTGACCCGTTATCGAAAACCGAGGCGTCGAAGGTGTTTACCGGATCTGATACTTGCGCAGTTTGTCCGCCATCGTGGTATGCGACACCCGCAGCCGCTTGGCCAACTTACGGCTGCTGGGAAATTGCGGGTATAACTCCCGCAGCAGTTTTTTCTCAAACCCGGCAATCGCGCCGGCCCAGGAATCGAGCTGGCCGCCGCCGGATGCGTCGTCGATATCGGTGCGCGCGAATTGCACGATATCGTCGGCCTCCAGCAGCGCTGCCTCGGACAGCGAAACCAGGCGGTACAGGCAGTTTTCCAGCTGCCGGATATTGCCGCGCCACCGCGCCTGCTCCAGCACGGTCATGGCGCCGGCCGACAGTCGCGGAACGCGTCGGTTTACCCGCCGGCAGGCCTGCGCAAGGAAATGATCGACCAGGCAGGGGACGTCGCCGCGGCGTTCGCGCAACGGCGGCAAATGCAGATTGAGCACGTTCAGTCGATACAGCAGATCCTCGCGAAAACCACCCTCGCCGACCATGACATCCAGATCGCGATGGGTGGCGGATATGATGCGCACGTCGACTCGCCGTTCGCGTTCGCCGCCGACCCGACGGAAACTGCCGTCCTGCACGAAGCGCAACAGCTTGGCCTGAAGATAGGGGGCCATTTCGGCGATTTCATCGAGGAACACCGTGCCCTCGTGGGCCAGTTCGAGCAGGCCGGGTTTGCCGCTGCGGCTGGCGCCGGAGAACGCACCCGGCGCATAGCCGAACAGTTCGCTTTCGGCCAGGTTTTCCGGCAGAGCGGCACAGTTGAGGGCCAGAAACGGCGCGTCGTGCCGCGGGCCGTGCTCGTGAATGGCGCGCGCGAAAAGCTCCTTGCCGGTCCCGGTCTCGCCGGTGATCATCACCGGCAGATCGACCGCGCACATCCGTTTCGCCTGTGCCTTCGCTTCCGTCAGCTGCGCACTGTCGCCCACGATGCCGTCGAAGCCCTTGTGCGACCAGACCTGAAAGGCCGACAAACGCGCCCCCATCCGGGTGGCCGATTGCAGGCGCAGAAAGGCGCCCAGCGAGGTCCGGTCGTCCGCCCAGATGGGCAGTACCTCGAGCAGGTAGGAAGCGTTGCCCAGCGAGACCTCCACGTGTTCACGGCGCCGACGCGGATCCAGCAGTTCGGCGACGCCCAGCGGTCGATCGAACAACGCGTCGATCGGGCCGTTGATGTCGTTGCGTCCCCCGGCACGGCAGGCCGCGCGGTTGGCGAAGATGATCTCGCCACCGCCGTCGATCGCCACCACCGGCTCGTCGAGCGCGGTGAGCAGCGTGTTGAGCAGCATCTCGCGCCGCTCGCCAGGCATCACCTGCAACGGCTCCACCGATCGAACGCCGTCCACCGCCAGCAACGCGCCACGCAGCCTGCCCAGATCCGGCTCAGCGAGCGTCGGCGCATCCAGGTAGACGTGGTGGGTCACCATCTCCACAGTGGCCAGATCGATGCCACTGGCCGCCACTGCACCGAGTACGGCATGCGTCATCCCGGTCCGGTCTTCGCAAAAGACGTCGACTCTCATCGTTTTGTAGGTAATTCCTTACACCGTAAGGCCAAGCTTACATCTCGGTGCCATCTGTTGCCAGAAAAGGGATTCGACGCAATCCGCTGCCGCACCTTCGGCCAGGCGTAAGGAAACCCTTACGATTCCTCAGACACTTTTCGACACACTACGCTTATCTTTCTGTTTTATATATAGATTGCACGCCTGGCCCGGTCGTTGCTAAGTGCCTGACATGACTCGTCAAAGGAGCAACCAAGATGAAAGACGGTGACAAGCACCCCGCGCCGCTCGATTTTGCGACCCGCGCCATTCACCACGGGTACGATTCAAGCAGCGCCGCGGGCGCTTTGAATCCGCCGATCTACCTGTCGTCGACCTTCACCTTCGACACCGTCAGGGACGGCGCCGACATTTTTGCCGGTGAGAGCGATGCCTGCACCTACACGCGTCTGGGCAACCCCACGCTGCGTGTCCTGGAAAGCCGCATGGCTTCGCTGGAAGGGGGCGCCGCGGCGCTGGTGACCGGTTCGGGCATGGGCGCGATCAGTTCGACCCTGTGGTCTTTGCTCAGCGCCGGCGACGAGATCATTGCCGACCAGACTCTGTACGGCTGCACCTTTGCCCTGTTGCGCCACGGCCTGACCCGGTTCGGCATCGAGGTGCGCCACGTCGACATGACCCGGCCCGAGCTGCTGGCCGAGGCCTGTAGCGACAAGACGCGCCTGATCTACTGCGAAACGCCCGCCAACCCCAATATGCGGCTGGTCGACATCGGCGCGGTGTGCGCGATCGCGCACCGGTACGCAGCCAAAGTCATCGTCGACAACACCTTCTGCACGCCGTATCTGCAGCGCCCGCTGGAACTCGGCGCGGACCTGGTGGTGCATTCCGCGACCAAATACCTGGGGGGCCACGGCGACAGCATGGCCGGCGTGGTGGTCGGCAGCGAAGCGGATATCCAGCTGATCCGCATGAGCGGCCTGAAGGACATGACCGGCGCGGTACTCTCCCCCATGGATGCCTTTCTCGTCACCCGCGGCATCAAGACGCTGGAGGTACGCATGGAGCGGCACTGCCGCAACGCGCTCGAGATCGCCGCATACCTGGAACGACATCCCGCGGTGAAAAGCGTCTACTACCCGGGACTGAAGTCTTTTCCGCAATACGAGCTGGCGCAGCGGCAGATGGCGCTGCCCGGAGGCATGCTCGCCTTCGAACTGCACGGCGATCTGCGCGACGGCAGCGCCTTCATGGACGCGCTGCGGCTCGTCACCCGCGCCGTCAGCCTGGGCGATACGGAAACCCTGATCCAACACCCGGCGAGCATGACCCACTCGACCTATACTAGGCAGGAGCAGGCCGAGCACGGCATCACGCCCACGCTCATCCGGCTTTCCGCCGGACTGGAATCAGCGCGGGACATCGTCGACGACCTGGAACAGGCGCTGCAATCCGCCCGGCCGCTGCGCTTGCGGGAGGTTTCATGAATGCGGCTATCGATAGCGCCGGTGACGGCGATTGGCTGGAAGAAACCGCCGAGTGGCTGGAATCGCTCGACGATGTGATTCGCACCCACGGCGTGGACCGCACCCGGGAGCTGTTGGCGCGGCTGCAGCACCAGGCGCGCCAGCACGGCATCGACACCGACGGCCCCTGGTTCAACACGCCCTATCGCAACACCATCCCCTTGGATCGGCAACCGGCTTACCCGGGCGACATCGACCTGGAAACGCGCATCGAAAACATCATCCGCTGGAACGCCATGGCCATGGTGTTGCGGGCAAACGACCGCGGCACCGGCGTCGGCGGGCACATCGCCACCTATGCGTCGGCGGCGACCTTGCTCGAGGTGGGCTTCAACCATTTCTTCCGCGCCCGCAGCGCCACTTACGGCGGTGACATGGTGACCGTGCAGGCGCACGCCGCACCCGGGGTGTACGCACGGGCCTTTCTCGAAGGCCGCCTCACTCGTCGCCAGCTGGAGAACTTTCGGCGCGAACTGCAGGACGGCGGCGGACTGAGCTCCTATCCCCACCCGTGCCGGATGCCCGACTTCTGGCAACAACCCAGCGCATCGATGGGCTTGTCGACCGCCAGTTCCATCTACCAGGCACGGTTCGCCAAGTATCTGCAGAACCGCGGGCTGAAGCCGGACAACGGCGGCAAGGTCTGGACGTTTATCGGCGACGGCGAGGCCGACGAACCGGAAGTCCTGGGCACCATGGCCGTGGCGGCACGCGAACGACTCGACAACCTGGTGCTGGTGGTCAACTGCAATCTGCAGCGCCTGGACGGCCCGGTGCGCGGCAACGGCAAAATCATTCAGGAACTGGAGCGCGGCTACCGCGGCGCCGGCTGGCACGTGATCAAGGTGATCTGGGGCAGCGAGTGGGATCCGTTGTTGCAACGCGACCACGACGGCGCCCTGCAGGCGCGTATGGATGCCGTGCGCGACGGCGACTATCAGCTGTATTCCGTATCCTCGGGCGCCGAGGTGCGCGCGCACTGGGTCAACGGCAACCCTGCCCTTGAAACGCTGATGCGCCCGCTGACCGACGAAGAGGTGCGCTGCATCAAACGCGGCGGCCACGACCATAAAAAGATCTACGCGGCCTTCGCGGAGGCCTTGTCGGTGACCGGCAAACCGACCGTCATACTGGCGAAGACCATCAAGGGCTACGGCATGGGCCAGGGCGCGGAAGGCCGCAATACGGCGCACCAAAAGAAGCAGATGAGCGACGCGGAGCGGCTCGCCTGTGCACGGACGATGGGTATTCCGCTGGATGACGACGCCGTGGCGGCGGCCGAGTTCTACCGGCCCGAAGCCGACAGCCCGGAGCTGCAATACCTGCAACGCCAGCGCGACCGGTTGAACGGTTACCTGCCGAGTCGGGACGACCGCTTTAAGGCACTGCCGGCGCCGCAAGCGGCCAGTTTTCAAGGGCTGCTCGAGGGTGGCGGCAGCCATGCCTCGTCGACGACGATGGCGCTGATACGGTTGCTGGCGCGACTGCTGAAGGACGAGCACATCGGCCGCTACATCGTGCCTATCGTCCCCGACGAGGCGCGTACCTTCGGCATGGACACGCTGTTTCGCAACGCCGGCATCTATTCACCCGAAGGACAGCTGTATCAGCCGGTGGATGCCGGCAGCCTGCTCTATTACAAGGAGGCCAGAGACGGCCAGATCCTGCAGGAAGGCATCTGTGAGACCGGCGCCATGGCGTCCTTCATGGCTGCGGGTACGGCATATGCCCATCACGGCGTACCGACCATACCGTTTTACGTCTTTTACTCGATGTTCGGATTCCAGCGCGTCGGCGACATGATCTGGGCCTGCGGCGACGCGCTGTGCAAAGGCTTTCTGTTCGGCGGCACCGCAGGCCGCACCACGCTCAACGGCGAAGGCGTGCAGCACCAGGACGGCCATTCGCACATCCTGGCCTCGACGGTGCCGAATCTGATCAGTTACGATCCCGCCTTTGCCTACGAACTGGCCGTCGTGGTCCGTGACGGCATTCGTCGCATGTATCGACAGGGCGAGAACATTTTCTACTACCTGACGGTCTACAACGAAACCTACCCGATGCCTGCCATGCCCGACGGCGTGGAGGAACGCATCCTGCGCGGCCTGTATTGTTTCCGGCGCGCTACCCGGCACGACAATAAGGCGCACGCTCACCTGTTGGGCAGCGGCGCTTTGATGGGAGAGACGTTGCGCGCGCAGGCGCTGCTGCAAACCGCCGGGATCAGTGCCGATGTCTGGAGCGTCACCAGCTACAACGAACTGCAGCGCGATGCCCTGCGCACGGAGCAATACAATCGCGACCATCCCGACGCCGCACCGCAACGGCCCTACCTCTGCCACGCCCTGGCCGAGGAAAGCGGCGTGTTCATCGCCGCCAGCGACTACATGAAAGCGCTGCCGCAAACGATCGCCAGTTGGATGCCTTGCCCTTACCGCGTGTTGGGTACCGATGGCTACGGCCTCAGCGAAAGCCGCGCGGCGCTGCGCGCACACTTCCAGGTCGATGCCCGCCATATCGCGCTCGCCGCCATCCACCTGCTGGCGCAACAGCAGCTACTCGCGCCGGGCGCGGCGCAGCGGGCGCGACGGTCTATCAATGAAGATGAGAAAGCCGCGTAGGGATCTCGATCCTCTCCGGTTCCGCCGATAACTAATTCCATCGACATGTGGGAATACTGACAATGGCTGCGCACGGCCAGCCCCAAAGTTTCAGCAGGAAAAAGGGCACCGGCAGGCCGCTCGAGCGAAGCGTTAGGGCTGACCTACGTACAGCGCGATCTTGCCCACGGCCCGTCCCGATTGACTGAGAGCGTGGGCTTGAGCGATGTCTTCAAGAGAAAACTCTGCGCCGACAATCGGTCGTAGCGACCCTGTGTCCACACGTTGCGCGAGTTGCGCCAAAATTTCGGCATTCGGCTCAATGAAGACAAATGCGCTACGTACGCCGAGCGCCAGTGCACGCTCTTCGGGCGGCGGGCTAATGATTGAAACAAGGATGCCGCCGGGCTTGAGGACGGACCAGGAAGCGTCTTGAACCTTCCCGCCAACCGTATCGAAGACTACGTCGACGTCCTTCACCGCCACTTCGAACGGTTGCGCTCGATAGTCTATAACTTCGTCTGCACCCAGGGACTTCACGAAGGCGACGTTTCGCCCCGAGGTGGTGGCAAATACATACGCCCCGCATGATTTCGCCAACTGAATCGCGAGAGAGCCCACCCCACCAGAGCCCGCATGAATCAAAACCCGCTGTCTGGCGGTGAGCTTTGCCGCCGTGAAAAGGGCCTCCCACGCGGTTATTCCCGCTAACGGCAATGAGGCGGCCTCGACATGAGAAACCGTCTTTGGCTTATGCGCGAGTTCATCCTCCCGGACCGCCACATACTCCGCATACGTCCCGTTGCGGGTGATATCGGGGCGAGAAAACACGGCGTCACCGACGTTGAATCGGGAAACATCCGCGCCAACGGCTTCCACCACACCGGAAACATCCCAACCAAGAGTGAGCGGGAATGCGTAGGAAATAATCTCCCTCAGATAACCCTCCCTGATCTTCCAGTCCACCGGATTAACCGATGCAGCCACCACCCGAACCAGTACATCGTTTGCCGCAATACTGGGCCGGGGTGCGTCTTCGTAAGCTAAGACGCCTGCATTGCCGTATGCATGGATTCTGACAGCTTTCATATGATTCTCCGTAGTGCCCTGACGCTTGCATTCAGGTACAGGCTGTACGCGCAGCGGGCTCTGGCCTGCAACGCGATGTAGGGTGCGAATTCAATACATTGGATTGCCGTTCTTAGTTTCAATGGGCACTTCTTGAATGGCATCCCAATGCTCGATGATCTTTCCTGTCGCATCGAATCGGAAAAAATCCATCGTTACGTATTCTTTATTGTCTGGCCATGTCTGATGAGTGTGCAAGGCGACCAAATCTCCCTCGGCGACCGCACGCACGAACTCGATCTCCTTGTTTGGGTATTGCTCCGTCATCTGAGTAAAATAGTCAATGAACGCCTGCTTTCCGTTCCCTACAAACGGATTGTGTTGAATATATTCAGCACCCGAGTACATTTCGACAGCCTTGGCGGGATCACCCAAATACGCTGTGCGGTAGAAGGCAATGGCATTCTGTTTATTAGCTTCCAGGTTTTCCTGCATGTCGGCACTCCGGTGGGTTGTTGCGCATCTGCTGAACACCTAGTCTGAACCCTTCACGCACGATCTTGCCCCGCGCGGAGCAGCAGTGCTGCGGAGCGTCCGCGCGAGCGGCAGCGACAGGTGTTAGTATTTTGCACTATGTCAATTCATACTCGAACTCGTAAAAGTGCTGGCCATCTTCAATGGTGA
>CBDUNM010000158.1:0-11574 GCA_965368585.1 uncultured Chromatiales bacterium
CGCTCGGCATCGCGCGGGCGATCGCCAACGACCGGCTCGACCCACTGGAGCGCACGCCGCTTGAGCGGTGGCGTGCGCGCCTGGAAACCATCTTCAGCGCGTTCGCCGAATCCCACCCGAGCTACTACCAAATGCGCCTGGTGGGCATTGCAGACGGCGGGCGGGAGCTGGCCAGGGTCGAACTGGAAAACGGCCAACCCAAGGCGATCTCGGTCGACCGGCTGCAGCGCAAGGAGGACCGCGCCTACTACGAGGAGGGACTGCGGCTACCGGCCGCGGAGGTCCATCTGTCGGAGATCAATCTGAATCAGGAGTACGGACGGGTCGTCACACCCCACCGCCGCACGGTGCGCGCCGTGGCACCCGTATTCGAAGGTGCGGCGCGCTTTGGCTTTGTTGTCGTCAATCTGGATATCGGCGCACTGCTGGACGACATCGCCGCCAGTGCGCCACCCGGTGCGCAGGTCTTTATGACCAACGGCACGGGCGATTTTCTGGTGCATCCCGACCAGACCCAAACGTTCGGCTTCGACCTCGGCCGGCGCTATCGCAGCACGGACCAGTTGCCCGGCGTACACCCCGACGAGCCCGGTACGATCCGAGCCCTGAGGCTGGACGGCGGCCGAGTCTACGCGGCGGCGCGCGCCATCGGTTTCGATCCGCGGCGTCCCGAGCGCGCGTTGACGCTGGTGTACACCCTGCCGGCAACAGCGGTCAGGGCGGCGGTCAACGACCGGGTTCGCCCGCTGTTGGCGGGGCTGGTGCTGTCCGCGCTGATACTCGCCCTGCTGGTCGGTCGCCTGGTGCAGCGCACCTTCTCCCCGTTGGGCGACTTGACCGCCATCGCCCGCGAGATCGGTGCGGGCCGTTACGAAGTGGCGTTACCGCGCGCGTCGTCGAGAGAAACCGGCGCGTTCATTCGCGCCTTCGAGGAGATGCTGGATCGCATCCGGATCCGTGAATCCGAAAACCACCAGCTCTACGCCGATTTGCGGCAGAGCGAGACCTTTGCCAACAGTGTGATCGAAACCACTCCGGAAGCCATCCTGGTCGTCGACCCGAATGGCCGCATGGTGCGGGTGAACAGCAAGACCGAACAACTGTTCGGCTATGCCGCGAAAGAGATGATCGGCCAACCGGTCGAGATGCTGCTACCCGATGCGCAGCGCAAAGCACACCGCGCACTGCGGCAGGACTATATGTCCAAAGCGGCGCAGCGGGTGATGGGCGAGGGCCGCTCGCTGCGCGGGCAGCGCAAATCGGGCGAGTCGTTTCCGGTGGAGATCGATCTCGGTCCGTTGCAGATCGGCAAGGACCAGTTCGTCATCGCCTGCGTGTTGGACATCACCAAGCGCAAGGCCGCCGAGGACCGTATCGCGGCCCTGAATGCCACCCTGGAGCAGCAGGTTCTGGAACGCACGGCCGAGCTGCGCACGGCGCTGGCGCTGCAACAGGCGGTTTTCGACAACGCGGGCGTGTCGCTGATCACCGCCGACCCGCGCGGGACCATTACCGCTTTCAACCCGGCGGCGGAGACCATGCTGGGCTACCGGGTCGAGGAGGTCGTCGGTCAGCTCGCCTTGACCGCCATACACGATCCGGCCGAACTCGTAGCGCGCGCGCAGGCGCTGACCCGCGAGTTGCAACGCGAGGTGACCGCCGATTTCGCCGCCCTGGTCGCCAGATCGCGGCACGGTTTTCCCGCTGCCCATGAGTGGACCTACGTACGCAAGGACGGCACGCGCCTGCCGGTGTTGCTGAGCGTGACTGCCCTGCGCAACGCCGACCAGACCATCTTCGGCTATCTCGGCATTGCCGCCGATCTGACCGAGCGCAAGGAAAAGGAGGAGCAGCTGCGCCTGGCAACGACCGAGGCCGAGGCAGCCAACCGGGCCAAGAGCAACTTTCTGGCGAATATGAGCCACGAGATACGCACTCCCATGAACGGCGTCATCGGCCTGACCAAACTCCTGCAGGACACCTCCCTGGACCGGCAGCAGCACGGCCTGCTGGACAAGCTGATGAGTTCGTCCAAGGCCTTGCTGTCGATTCTCAACGACATTCTCGACTATTCCAAGATAGAGGCGGGCAAGGTGGAACTGGAGCGGGTTGAATTCGCCATCGACGATCTGCTCGACACTTCGGCCACCCTGTTCGCGCAGAGCGCAGAGGAAAAGGGTATCGAAATTCTCCTGCAAGTGGCAGCCGACGTTCCGCAGGTCCTGTACGGTGATCCGCTGCGGCTGTCGCAGGTGCTTAACAATCTGGTGGGCAACGCGGTGAAATTTACCGATCAGGGGCATATCCACGTCAGCGTCGAACTGCACAACAACGCGACCCAAGGTCCGGCGGTCGCGGCGCCCGTCTGCCTGCGCTTCGAAGTCAGTGATACCGGCGTCGGCATGAGCGATCCGCAACTGGGACAGTTGTTCCAGGCGTTCCACCAGGCCGATACATCGATCACCCGCAAGTACGGTGGCACGGGTCTGGGACTGTCCATCTCACACAAGCTGGTCGAACTGATGCACGGCGAAATCGGTGTCAGGAGCGACCCGGGCAAGGGTTCGACGTTCTGGTTCACCGTGCAGCTGTCGATGGCTCGAAAAAATACCCTGCAGCAGCGCGCACTCGGCCAGCTGCGCGGCATGAAGGTACTGGTCGTGGACGATCGGCGGACGTCACTGGAGATCCTGACCGAGATACTCAAGGCCTGGGAGTTCAAGGTCGAGGCGGCCGACAGCGCGGCGCAAGGCCTGGAGAAACTGGCGCAGGCCGAACGGCAGAATCGACCTTTCGATCTCTTCTTGATCGACTGGAAAATGCCCGATGTCGACGGCCTGGAACTTACGCGCCGCATCGAGGAGCTGGCGGAGCAGGGGCAAATCACGCGCGCGCCCATCGTCATCATGGTCACCGCGTACGGGCACGACCAGGTGCTGAACGCCGCCGGGCCGGTGCGGCTGGATGCCATTTTGGACAAACCGGTCACCGCCTCGCGGCTGTTCGATACACTAGTGGGCATTCAAAACGGCCAACTGCCCGGTTACACCGCGCTGCCCGCCGAGCACAACGACCGGCTGTGGCAGTTGACGCTGCCCATCCACGGCGCCCACGTGCTGCTGGTCGAGGACAACGCCACCAATCAGTTTATCGCCACCCGGTTACTCAGCAAGATCGAGCTGCGTGTGGATGTCGCCCAGCACGGCCAGGAGGCCGTGCAGATGGTGGCCGCGCGCGACTACGACGCCGTCCTGATGGACCTGCAGATGCCGATCATGGACGGTCTCGAGGCGACCCGGCTGATCAGGAACACCGGCAAGGGCCGTAAGCTGCCCATCATCGCCATGACCGCCGCGGCCATGCTCAGGGATCGCGAGGCCACTAGGGCCGCCGGTATGAACGCCCATATCGCCAAACCGATCGATGCCGACGAACTGGCCAGTACACTGGTTGCCTGGATCCCGCCGGCAGCCTCCCCCGCCCTGGGCGGAAAGCCGCTCGCCGCCCGGAGCGAGGAAGCGGAGCAGGCGTTCGAGTTGCCGGGACTGAATCTGGCCGCGGCGGTGTCGCGCCTGGACCACAACTGGTCGAGCTTGCGCAACGTGCTCACGTCGTTTAAGCGCGATTTCCGCGGCGCGGCGGACGTGTTGCGCAACGATCTGGAGAACGAGCGCTACGAGGACGCCAAACGCTTCGCCCACACCATCAAGGGCCTGGCGCGCAGTATCGGCGCGGAAGCGCTGGAGACCAGCGCCTGCCGTTTCGAGCGGGAACTGGTGCACGGCGGCGCCGGCGCTCGCGCCGATTTCGAGCGCGACCTGGAAGCGGCGTTGACCGCGATCGCCGGTCTGCAGGACACACCGGCTGCGGTCCACGACCTGCTGCCCGCCCAGGAAAGCTTGGATATTCGCGAACTGACTGCCCTGCTGCGCGACTTGGCGGCAATGGTGGAAGACTCGATCATCGTGCCTGCGGATATCAAGGACCGGGTCAGTCGCGGGCTGCAAGGACACGTCAGCGATACCGACATCGAACTATTGTTGACCCAGGTGAATCAACTGAACTACGCCGGCGCGCAGCAACAGCTCAAGACGATCGCCGGGCGCACCGGCATCGACCTGGTTTCCTGAGTCCAGCATTTCGCGACGTTTCTGCGCCCCTCAGAGCTCCGCATAAGCGCTGGGTCGACCCCGACCCGGGCAACGGGTCTACGCCACAAATCGCGAGCGATTTTTCTTACCTGACAAAACGCTGACGGGACCGGTTAGCGAAAGGTAAGGCTTGGTATGCATAAATGCGCCCATTGAACCTGCACCGACATCCACGGACACGGTGCGAGCAAGGAGAATTCTGGGTGCACGATCTACCTGCATTACACCGGCGTCCGGCGCTGGCCGCCATGGTTGTGTTTCTGACCTCGTTCGGCCATGCACAAGCCATTTCGCTGTCCGAGACCGTCGAAGCCGCGTTGGTGCGATGGCCGGATCAGCAGCTGACCGGCGCTGAACGCGACCTGGCGGCGGCGCTGCACCGCAAGGCGAAACAGCCGCTGGCGGCCGACCCGACCTTCAATCTCAAATATCAGACCGATGCCATAGGCAGCGATCTCGGTTACCGGGAATGGGAGGGTGGCGTCGATCTGCCGCTGTGGTGGCCCGGACAGGCGCGCGACCACCGGCGCGAGGCGGACTACACCCTGGCCGTCGCGGATGCCATGGCACGTACCCAGCGGCTGGCGGTCGCCGGCGAGGTAAGGCAGCGGCTCTGGACGCTCGTCCTGGCGCGCAGCGAGCTCGAGCAGGCCGAGTCGGCCCGGCAAACCGCGCTGGATCTGGCCGACGACGTCAAGCGGCGCGTCGCCGCCGGCGAGTTGCCGCGCAGCGACCTGTTGCTGGCCGAAGCCGACGTCGCCGCGCGGGAAGACGCGGTCGACCAGGCACAGACCCGGGTGGCTCAAGCCGAACTCAGTTATATGCAGCTCACCGGCAGCGACCGGACGCCGCCGGCACTGCCGGAATCCCCCGCTCCGGGGGTCGAACTCTCCCCGCACCATCCAGACCTGCTGCTGGCGGAGGCCGAAGTGGAGCGCGCCCGCGCGCGGCGGGATCGCATCAGCGGCGCACGCCGCGGCGAGCCCACCCTCTGGGTCGGAGCGAAATCGACCCGCTCCGAAACCCGGGCCGACTACGACTCCGCGATCGGCATCGAGTTGAGTCTTCCGCTCGGCAGCGCGGCACACCATGCCCCGGCACTGGCGGAAGCGGAGGCGGCGTTCACCGCCGTCGTGGTGGCCCGCGAGCGCCTGCACCGCGAACTGCAGGAGGAGGTCGAGCTGGCCCGTATGGAACATCGGCGCGCGACCGCGGCGCAACAGGCCGCACAGCGTCGCCACGCGCTCGCGCTGGCGAGCCACAAGATCAGCCGGCGCGCTTTCGAACTCGGCGAGACCGATCTGGTGCGCCTGCTGCAGGTACAGGCCGACGCGATCGATGCGCAACACGACCTGCAACTGCGCACCCACGAGGTCGGCCGGGCGGTCGCACGCCTCAACCAGGCCTTAGGCGTCTACCCCGCACCGCACGAATTGACCGCAACCGCGGCGGCGCAACTCGGCGCGTCGAACGGGTTGCCAGGAGAACTCCCACGATGAAACGCATGATGCTGTTCAGCGCATTACTGACGTGCGGCAGCGCACCGTTCGCGGCCACGCCGGCGCTCCTCGAACTGGACGCAGACCAGCGTGCCGCGTTCGGCATAGAAACCGTGCAGGTCCGTCCGGTCACCCAAGCGCTCAGCAAGCCCTACCCGGCAAAGGTGACAGTGCCCAACGCCCAGCTGCGGGTATTGAGCGCACCGCTTGAAGGTGTGGTCGAGGCCCTGTTGGTCGCCGAAGGCGAGACGGTCACGGCCGGCCAGACCCTGGCGCGGGTGCGCAGCCAAGGTTTGCTGGAACTGCAGGCGGCCTACCTCGAGACCCGCACCCGCCGCGCCCTGAGCGGCGAGACGCTGGCGCGCGACCGCAGGCTGCACGACGAGGGCATCGTAGCGCAGCGCCGACTGCTGGAATCGCAGGCCGCCTACCGCGAGTTGAAGACCGCCGAGGCGCGCGACCGCCAGTCGCTGCTGCTGGCAGGCATGGCGGAAGACGCGATCGACGCCCTGGCACGAAGCCAGCGTTTGAGCGCGGTACTGGAGGTCAAGGCGCCGCTGAGCGGGGTGGTGCTCGAACAGATCGCGACCGCCGGGCAGCGCCTGGCCGCCTCCGATCCGCTGTACCGCATCGGCCGGCTCTCGCCGTTGTGGATCGAGGTGCACGTACCGCTGAACGCCCTGGGTGATATACAACCCAGCGGTTCGGTCGCACTTGCCAACGAACAGCTCACCGCGACCGTGATCACGGTCGGGCGCATGGTGCACGGTACCGACCAGGGCGTGTTGGTGAGAGCGGAGGTCAGGCACGGTGCGGAACACCTGCGTCCCGGGCAGTTTGTCGAGGCGCAACTCAGCCAGGGTGCCGGCGGTGACGCATTCAGCGTACCCGCGCGCGCGGTGGTGCTGGTCGACGGCCGCGACCAGGTGTTCGTCGAACGAGCGGACGGTTACGAGGCCCTGCCGGTCGAGATTCTGTCGCGCCAGGGCGGCGACGTGGTCGTGCGATCCGCGCTGACCGCGGGTGACCGGGTAGTGGTCAGCGGTACCGCCGCGCTGAAGGCGGCCCGGGGCGGAGGTACCGAATGATGCTGGCGCGCGTCATTCAATTCGCCTTGACGCAACGCCTGCTGATCGTCCTCGCAGTGCTGGTGTTGATCGGGGGCGGCTGGCAGGCCGTCACCAGGACCCCGATCGACGCCTTTCCGGACGTCTCCACCACCCAGGTGAAGATCATCGTCAAGGCGCCGGGCATGACTCCGGGCGAAGTGGAAACCCGGATCACCGCGCCCGTCGAGGTGGAGATACTCGGTATCCCGCGCCAATCCATGTTGCGTTCGGTCGCCAAGTACGCGCTCACCGACATCACCGTGGATTTCGAGGAGGGCACCGATATCTACTGGGCCCGCCAACAGGTCAGCGAGCGGCTGAACGCCATCTGGGGCGACCTGCCGCCCGATATCAGCGGCGGTATCGCGCCCATGACCACACCGCTCGGCGAAATGTTCATGTTTACCATCGAGGGCGGCGACCTGGACAATATGCAGCGTCGCGAACTGCTCGACTGGGTGATCCGTCCGGCGCTGCGCACCGTGACCGGGGTCGCCGACGTGAATGCGCTGGGCGGTCAGGTCCGCACCTTTGAGGTGGTTCCTGACAACGCGCGCCTGAACGCACGCGGCATCAGCCTGGCACAGCTGCGCGAGGCGCTGGAGAACAACAACCGCAATGACGGCGCGGGGCGTCTCGATGACGGCGAAGAGGTGCTGCTGGTACGTACCGAAGGCAGCATCACCGACCTGCAAGAGATCGCGGCCGTCGTCGTCAAGGCCAATCCGGGTAGGCGACGTCGCCGAAGTGCGCATCGGCGCCCTGACACGCTACGGCGCGGTGACGCACAACGGCAGCGGCGAAGTCGTCGAGGGTCTGGTGCTCGGCCTGCGCGGCGCCAATGCACGCGAAGTGGTCAGCGGGATACGCCACAAGTTGGATGAACTCGCGCCGAGTCTGCCCGCCGGCGTACAGGTCAATGTCTTTTACGACCGGGGCACTTTGGTGGAACGCGCTGTCGGCACGGTGTCCAGAGCGCTCGCCGAGGCAATCGTGCTGGTTCTGGTGCTGCTGGTCCTTTTTCTCGGCGACCTGCGCGCGGCGCTGACCGTGGCGCTGATCCTGCCGCTGGCGGCGCTGGCGACCTTTATCCTGATGTACCTGTTCGGCCTGTCGGCGAATCTCATGTCGCTCGGCGGCTTGGCCATCGCCATCGGGATGCTGGTCGATGCGGCCGTGGTGGTGGTGGAAAACGTCGTATCGTCGCTGGCGCGGCGTGGCGGAAACGGTAAATTACCGCGCCTGCACCTGATCTTCCGCGCCGTCAAAGAGGTGGCAGTCCCGGTCACCTCCGGCATTCTGATCATTGTCATCGTCTTTCTGCCGCTGCTGACGCTGCAGGGGCTGGAAGGCAAACTGTTCGTACCGGTGGCGCTGACCATCGTGTTCGCCCTGACCGCCTCGTTGATTCTGTCGTTGACCGTGGTCCCGGTCATTGCGTCTTATCTGTTAACAAAGGCCAGCCACGAAGACCCCTGGCTGGTGCGGCAGCTGGCGCGCATCTACCTGCCGGCACTGCGGTGGAGCCTCTCGCACACCCGAATCGTGGTCGCGGCAGCCGTCGTACTGCTGGTAGCCGCGGGCGCCCTGTATACCCAGGTGGGCAAGGCGTTCATGCCGACCATGGACGAAGGCGATCTGATCGTGCAACTGGAAAAACTGCCGTCGATCAATCTCGGCAAGTCGATCGAACTGGATCAGCGCGTGCAACGCGCCATCATGGAGCAGGTGCCCGAGGTCACGGGGATCGTCGCGCGCACCGGTTCCGACGAACTGGGTCTCGACCCGATGGGCCTCAACCAGACCGATTCCTTTCTGATACTCAAACCACACGACCAATGGCGCATGCCAAGCAAGGACGAACTGATCGACGCCATTCGTCAGGTGCTGCAAGACTTCCCGGGGGTGGACTACGCGTTCACGCAACCGATCCAGATGCGCGTGGACGAGATGCTCACCGGGGTGCGCGGCGACCTGGCGATTAAGGTTTTCGGCGGCGACCAGGCATCGCTTAACCGGACGGCGGAGGCGATTGTCGCGGTGGTCGGGCAGATCGACGGGGCGGAAGACGTCTATACGCCGCGCAACGAAGGCGCCCAATACTACCGGCTCGAAGTCGACCGCCTGGCCGCCGGGCGCCTGGGACTGGATGTCGAGACGCTCGAAGACAGCCTGCGTGCCCAGATCGAAGGTGTTCAGGCGGGCACTATCTACGAGGGCGCGCGTCGCACACCGTTGATCTTGCGCGGGCCGCAGGCACTGCGCAACTCGGCCGCTTTGTTCGACGCCCTGCAGCTCACCCTGGCCGACGGTCAAACGGTGCCGCTGGCTTCGTTGGTCAGTATGCAACGGGTGGAAGGCCCGGTCGCCATCCAGCGCGAGCGCGGCAACCGCATGGCCGTGGTCGTCGCCAATGTCAGCGGCCGTGATCTGGTCGGATTCGTCGCCGAGGCGAAACAGCGCGTCGCCGCGCAGGTCGAGCTGCCGACCGGCTACTACTACGAATGGGGAGGCGAGTTCGAAAACCAGCAACGCGCCGCGGCGCGCCTGGCCGTGGTGGTGCCGGTGGCGGTCGGCCTGATCTTTCTGCTGCTGTTCAGCACCTTCGGTTCGGTGCGCCAGGCGGTGCTGGTGTTGACCAATGTCCCGTTCGCCATGATCGGCGGAATCGCCGGCCTGTGGTTGACCGGCGAATATCTTTCGGTGCCGGCCTCGGTGGGCTTTATCGCCCTGCTGGGTATCGCCGTCTTAAACGGCGTGGTGATGGTGACCTACTTCAATCAACTCAGGGCCCTGGGCCGGCCTGTCGCGCAGTTGGTGGTCGACGGGGCCACACGGCGTCTGCGCCCGGTGTTGATGACCGCCAGTATCGCTGCGTTCGGCCTGGTGCCGCTGTTGTTCGCCAGCGGACCCGGCTCGGAGATCCAGCGCCCCCTCGCGATCGTGGTGATCGGCGGACTGATCACTTCCACGGTGCTGACCCTGATCCTGCTGCCGATTCTCTATCGCCGCTTCGGCGTCGCCGCTACAGGAACCTGATATGCACGACTTCTGCTTACTTAACCTCGTCGTCACACCGGAGGTAGAAGATGCCGTCAGCGACTGGCTGCTCGAAAACCCGGCGGTCGCCGGTTTCTCGACCCATCCGATCGCCGGCCACGGCAGTTCCGAGCACGCCATGTCACTGGCCGAGCAGGTCGCGGGCCGCCGGCGGCAGCTGCTGTTTCAGCTGTATCTGTCCTGCGCCGACAGCCGCGTGTTGCTCGACGCCCTGCGCGACAAGTTTCGCGGCAGCGGCATGCACTACTGGCTGACCCCGGTGCTGGAAGCCGGGCACGTCGATTGATTTGTCTCCCGGCGTCACAAAAGCTAGGCTTCGCACTATGAAAGCCGCCGCTGCCAAGCCGGGTAGACGGGTGCGTTTGACACTGTTCAGCACCACGCTCGCGGCACTGGCACTGTCGTTTGCTCCGGTCATCCCCGGCCACACAGATGAACCGGGCTGGGATGATGAAGACCGTACCTATGACCGCGCACTGCGCGCCGTGCGCGAGGGAAAAGCCATGCCTTTGTCGCAGGCCATCGCCCGCTTGCGGCAGACGGCGCCGGGGATATTGGTGGCGACCGAATACGAATACGAGTTCGAACGCTGGGTCTACGAATTCACCATCATCGACCCGCAGGGAAACTTGCGCCGCGTGCATCTGGATGCCCGCAGCGGCGAACTGGTCCAGGTGACGGATGACTGATGAGCACGCCCTGATGCGCATACTGCTGGTGGAAGACGATGACGGCGTCGCACGCGGCGTCACCGCTGTTCTGGAAGCCGCGGGCTACGTGGTGGAACGCGAAGCCAACGGCGAGTCGGCCTGGTTCAAAGGCGATACCGAGTCCTACTCGGCCGTCATACTCGATCTCGGCCTGCCCGGCATGGATGGACTGACGGTACTCAAGCGTTGGCGCGCAGCGGGACAGGATTTCCCGGTCCTGATCCTGACGGCACGCGGCAGTTGGCACGAACGCGTCGAAGGCATCGATGCCGGTGCCGACGACTACCTGCCCAAGCCGTTTCAGGTCGAGGAACTGCTGGCGCGCCTGCGGGCCATCGTACGGCGCCGCACCGGGCAGCTCAGCGCCCTGGTCAACGTGGGCGCGCTGACCCTGGATACACGTCAGATGCGGGTCACGGTCGACGGCTCACCGGTGCACCTCGCCCCTCTGGAGTACCGCCTGGTGAGCTACCTCATGCAGCACGCCGGGCGCGTCGTGTCGCAGCAGGAACTCACCGAGCAGCTGTATGCCCAGGACTTCGAAAGGGACTCGAACTCGGTGGAAGTCCTGGTGGGTAGGGTGCGTAAGAAGCTGGGCATCAACGCCATCGAAACACGCCGCGGATTCGGGTACGTCATCGAGAATTCCTAGTGCGATCCCTGCGCTTTCGGTTACTGACAGCGGCGGCGGTTTCGATCTCACTGGGCCTGGTGGCTGCCGGATTCGGTCTCGTGACGCTGTTCGAACGCCACGTCGAAAGGCGCCTGGAAGTCGAGCTCGAAACCGATCTTCGACAGCTCATTGCCCGCATCGAAGTCGCCCGCAACGGTCGTATTCACGTCGTCAGCGACCTCGCCGACCCGCGCTTCGAAGAGCCACTGAGCGGCCTCTACTGGCAGATCCAGGACGACGAACGGTCGACCCTGTTGCGCTCACGCTCCTTGTGGGACGCCCGCCTAGACCTGCCGCAGGACGTGCTCGGCCTGGGCGTCGTCCACCACCACACCCTGGACGGGCCGGCCGGGCAATCTCTTATGGTGCGCG
>CBDUNM010000159.1:0-11217 GCA_965368585.1 uncultured Chromatiales bacterium
CCTGGTCGGCATGAAGGATTTTCTGGTGGTCAACCACTCCCACACCTTCATCATGCAAAGTCGCGATGTGCAGGACAACGTGCTCTCGTTTCTGCGTCGCGGGTATTTTCTGAATCGCGCATCATCCCCTGACGCGGATCGATAACCGTCGTTCGTCCCGGCGACTCGCGCCGCAATTGTTGAGCTCAGATTGACCGTTCGTCGTCTCGCATGAACAGGTTCCGCGCCATCCGCCAATGGTCGGGCATTCCGGCGCAAACCCGTAGACTGACCCCGCTGTAGGGGTGCGTAAACGCCAGCGACGTAGCGCGCAGCAGCAGATTCGGTATAGCCAATCGCTCCCGGAAAAAACGATTGTGCTTACCGTTGCCGTAGGTGGTATCGCCGATCAGATGGTGGCTGATGTGTTTGAAATGCTGCCTGATCTGGTGTCTTCTGCCGGATAAGGGAAACACTTCGGCGAGGGTGTAGCGGCTCGCGGGGTAGCGGTCGACCGAAATCGGCAATTCGATCCGCGCGAGGCTGCGATAGCGCGTGATCGCGGGTTTGGGGGCGCCGCCGGCATCGCGGTCGCGAACCGGGTGCTCGATGATACCCGCGGAATCCAGCCAGCCGCGCGTCACCGCCTGGTAGGTCTTGGCCACCGCACCCGTTTGAAACTGCTTGCTCAGCTGCCGCCCCGCGTCTGGCGAGAGCGCGAACATCAATACCCCGGATGTGGCCCGGTCGAGCCGGTGTACCGGAAAGACGCGCCGGCCGATCTGGTCGCGCAGCGTCTGCAGGACAAAACGTTTTTCGTGACGCGCCAGGTCCGAGCGGTGCAGCAGCATGCCGGGCGGTTTATCCACGGCGATAAAATGGTTGTCGAAGAACAAGATTTGCAAGCGGTTGTTCATCATGGCCGAAGGGTTCGGTCGAGCCGATGAACGGTGCTTGCGGGGCGCGAATAGCTATGTGGCATGGATCCGCCAGTTTGCGCACTTGGGCGTGGACACCGGGTAGTCAACTGTATCACTATGGCTGGAGCGCGTCTTTACCGTGCCGTGCCGCGATATACGACTCGGGACAGCACCGAGATGCTGCGAATGCGCGCCCGAACAGCCAAGTGCTGATAACAATTATGCCGCAGCTCGCGGTTTGAGCTCTTGTTTCGATGTGGTCTGCATGGGGAATTTTTTCCGGTTGATGGAGTATTGCCAGAGCACGCGTGCAAGGCGTGCGTCACGTGAACCCAATGCGGCCCGATAAGCTTCTTTCCTCCCAACTCCCCGGTCGTGGGGGTTTGTTGTTCAGTCTGTTGATCGGCTTGATTGCGCTCGAGGCGATCACGGTCGCGGCACTGATGGGTTCGCAACAGTTCAACACCAACCAGGCGTTGCAGCGCCATGCGCGCAGTCTGCTGCAGGACGTGGTGGACGAAACTCGGGAGAACGCGCAGGGCTTCCTCGGACAGGCGGAAAATGCCGTCCTGCTCACCGCCGGTCTGTTCAATGCCGACCTCTTGTCGATGCGGAACGCGGCCGAGATGGAGCGCTATTTTTACGAGCAGCTCGCCGTCGTGGCGCAAATCGATGCGATCTTTTTCGGCGACGCCACCGGCCAGTTTCTGTTCGCCAAGCGAAACGGTGACGCAGCGCCCGGCGACTTCGTTACCAAGTTTATTGTCAACGACGACGCTGGGGGGCGTCGGGTGTACCGTGTCTGGCGTGACCAATACTTCGCGGAACGGTCGCGCGCGGACGACCTCGAGGATATATACGACCCGCGTTGCCGACCATGGTACGCCCTGGCTGAGCAGAAAGGAAAAACAGTCTGGACCGATCCGTACATTTTTTTTACCTCCAAGCGTCCCGGCTTGACCGTGGCGGCGCCGGTCACGGACGCTGACGGCAAGCGGCTCGGGGTGGTTGGCGCCGATATCGAATTGAACGCCTTGTCGCTGTTTCTCGCCGGGCAGAGGATCGGCGCCACGGGGGCGGCCTTCATCATGCATCACAACGGCGACGTGCTCGCCTATCCGATGCCCGAGCAGCTTTCCAAGCCGACGCTCAACGATCAGTTGCGCCTGGCGCGGATCAACGATCTGGACAGGATCACCGCCGAGCTGGGGGCGCGACTCGGCGCCGAGTATCCGGATCTGAGCGAATTGGAGGGCAGTCATTTCGATACGTTCACGGTCGGCGGCGAGCGCTACCTGAGCGCCGTCGTGCCCTTCGTGCAGGGCGATATGGGGCAATGGTTCATGGGTGTATACGCCCCGGAGGAGGAATTCGCCGCCGCCATTCGCAAGGGCCAGCGACAAAGCATTATTCTGGGCGCGGTGATCGGCGTACTGATTCTGACCGTGGCCGGGTTCCTCAGCTTGATTCTGATGCGGCCGTTGCGCACGCTGCAGCGGCATGCCTATCAGGATTCGTTGACCGGCCTGCTCAACCGGCGGAGTTTTCACCAGGTGGCCGAGGACAAGCTGCGTGAAGCGAGGCGCGACAGACGCCCGTTGTCGGCCATTATGATCGACATCGATCGCTTCAAGACTATCAACGACCAGTACGGGCACGCGGTCGGCGACGAGGTGCTGGTCGCGGTGGCCGGACGGATACGCATCGGCCTGTCGGACAGCGACGTGCTGAGCCGATACGGCGGGGAGGAGTTCGCCATCATACTGCCGACCACCGACCGGGCAACTTCACTGGCCGTTGCCGAGCGGTTGTGTGAGTTGGTGGCTGCGACCACCATTCATACCTCCAAGGGCCCCATGGAGGTCAAGATCAGTCTCGGCGTGGCGGAAACCGACGGTACCGATCAGACCGTTGCGGATCTGCTCAACTGCGCGGACCAGGGGTTGATGGCTGCCAAACGGCAGGGGCGAAATCGCGTCGTGGCGCTTTAACGTCCCAGCATGGGATCCCACCCGGCGCACCTCGACCGGTTGCCCGCGGTGGTATTGACTGTGTATCGCCCCACGCCCATTGCGGCGAATAGAATGACGTTATGTTACTGACGCTGCGCGCGCGAATTCTGCTGATACTGGTGTTGATCGGCCTGGTGCCGTTGCTGTTTGCCGTGACCATCAATCTGCCGTTGGTCCTGGAGCAGGTGGGGCTGTTTTACCGACACGCGTTTCTGCAGGATTTACGGGCTGATTTTCGAGATCTCGACGAACATCTGGCGAGCCGTTACGAAACGGTGCGCCTGCTGGCCAAGCTGCCGGAACCCGGCGCGGTCATGGGAACCGAGAGCGGCGTCGAACAGGATGCGATCGATCTCGAGCGCGCGCGCTACACCGACTGGATCAACCGCATTCTGGCCGATCAGTTGGACATCATCCATATCAGCTTTCTCGATGAACAGGGCGTATCACGGTTCTGGCTCGAGCGCGAACCCGGTACCCGGAGCTGGAGCCCGACGGCCAACCGGCCGCCCTACCCGCGGCCGGACCTCCTCAAGGCCGTGCAGGAAAATCCGCGTATCGGCGTGCTGCCGACACCGGTGCGCGTCGATCCGGAGGCGAAGAACCCTGCCTGGGTGCTGACCCTGCAGCTCCTGAGCCCCATCGTGTCCAAGGAAAGCACCGAGGCGATCGGCGTGGTATCGGTCACGGTCGATATCGGCGGTTTGGCGCGGCGTGACCCCGACACCTTATGGGTGCGCGACGATGGCAGTTATCTTACCGCGCCCGGCATGCCGCGGCGCATCGGCAATGCGTTTGACAATTTCCCCGGTTTGCGCGATCGATTCGCGGCAGGCCAGATCGCGCTGTGGGACGGTGGCGACGAGGTGGTCGTGTGGGTGCCGTTGTTGCGTACCAGCGACGACCGCCCGCTATGGGTGGCGCGGCACGTCGACCGCAAACCGCTGGAGAATTTCAAGAACGCGCTGATAGTCCGCGTGATGGGGGTCGTGCTGCTTTTGGTGCTGAGCATTGTGCTGGTCGCGCGCTGGTTTGCCAACCGTACCGAACGCTTTGGCAGTGAACTGCTGGAGGGGATCCGGCGCATGCTGCAGCGGGACGAGGCAGTCACCTTCTCCTGGGGCGGCAGCAGCGAAATGAAGCAGTTGGGGGACGATCTTTCGCAACTGGCTCAGGCGCACGCGCGCAACGTGCGCAATCTGCGCGCCCATGCGCGTGAACTGGAGCAGTCCAATCGGTTTAAATCAGAATTCCTTGCCAATGTCAGTCACGAGTTGCGCACTCCGCTGAATTCCATCCTGCTGCTGTCCAAGCTCCTGGCCGAAAACGGCATGTCCGATCCCGCGGAACGCCAGCAGCGGGCCAGCGTGATCCATCAGGCAAGCAAAGATCTGCGCGCATTGATCGACGATATTCTCGACCTGTCGCGGATCGAGGCGGGGAGGCTGGAGCTGAAGATCGAACGCGTCGATCTGCATCAGTTGATCGAGGATGTCGTTGCATTGCTGCGCCCTCAGTTCGATCACCGGCGGTTGTACATGCGGGTCTCCCTGTCAGCCGAGGCGGAGCGCTATGTGCGCACGGATGCGGACAAGGTGCGTCAGGTGTTGAAAAATTTCCTGTCGAATGCGGTCAAGTTCACCGAAGTCGGCGGCGTAAATGTCGCTCTGCAGCCCGCGCCCGAGCCCTATTGCGTGCGCATCGTGGTGACCGACACCGGCGTCGGGATCGCGGCGGACAAGCATCATGCGATTTTCGAGGCATTCAAGCAGGTCGACGGGTCGACCCGTCGCCGCTACGGCGGCACGGGGCTGGGCCTGACCATCAGCCGCGACCTGGCGCGTTTGTTGAGCGGCGAGATTCAGTTGCAGAGCACCCCCGGCAAAGGCGCCGAATTCTCGCTGTTGTTGCCCGCCGATTGTGCCGGCGAACTGAAGCAGGCGCAGGCCACCGTCAGCGCCTCCGAGCCGCACGAAGACGAACCCGACCGGCCGGCGCCGCCGCAAGTCGACTTCGGCGCGCAACGCATACTGGTGGTCGAATCGAACGTGCGACGTTTGCTCGAGCTGACGCCGGTGTTGGAGGGCTGGGGCCTGTCGGTGCTGGCCGCCGGAGATCCGGACGAGGCGTGCGACGCTCTGGAGGACGAGCGCGTGGACCTGGTCTTGATCAGTGCGGATAGGTCTCACCCGGAGGGCTATGCTACGATCGAAAACATGCGACAGGACACACGATTGGATCACGCGCCGATCATCGCGCTGCTCGAGTCGGGCGACGGCGGGGCGCGAACGGCGGCGCTGGCGGCCGGTGCGGTTGATGCGCTGCAATTTCCCCTTGACTGGCACGTCCTCGGCGAGTCCCTAAAGTGCCATCTCAACTCCGCAGGTCCGGCGCAATGAAGCGTTATACCGGGTTCAAACTGCTGATCGTCGACGACAACGAACACAATCTTTTTACCCTGCGCACGCTGGTACAGGAGCACATGGATGTCGAAATACTGGAAGCTGCCGGCGGTGAAGAGGCGCTGGAAACGGCGTTGCAGCACCCCGATATCGACCTGATCATTCTGGACGTTCAGATGCCCGAGGTGGACGGTTTCCAGACGGCGCAGATGCTCAAGATCCGTAAAAAGACCCGCGATATCCCGATCATCTTCCTGACCGCCGCCTTCAAGACCGAGGAGTTTCAACAGAAGGGTTACGACGTCGGCGCGGTCGATTACCTGTTGAAGCCGATCGACGATAATCAGCTGCTCAACAAGATCAGCACCTACTTCCGGCTGATCGAAAAGGAACGCGAACTCAACCGGATCCTGGAAGACAAGGTTGCGGAGCGCACGCTGGAATTGCGCCAGGCCAAACAGTACCTGGAGAACATCATCCAGTACATGGGCGAGGCCCTGCTGTTGCTGAGCCCGGACGGCGTGGTGCGTAGAGTCAACCCCGCCGCCTGCGACATGCTGGGGTACAGCGTCGATGAATTGATCGGAATGTCGATCGGCGATGCGTTCGAGGAAGGGGTGGAAGATCAGGCCGGTGCTTTCATGGGGACCTGGCTGGAAGCCATAATCCGCACCGGAGCCTTGCGTGACATCGATGCGGCGTTTCTGGCGAAAGACGGTACACGTGTGCCGATTCTGTTTTCCAGGACGGCCGTAAAGGGACCCGACGGTAAAGTCGAGGATATCATTTGCATCGCCAAGAATATGTCCGGCTACCGGAAAGTGGAACAAGAAGTGGTCGCGTCGAACTCGAGGGAGAACCATTGACCGGGCGTCAATGACACGCGGCATCGCAGTGACTGCGGCTTGCGCTGCGTCTGTCATGGGCCTGCCGCGGCAGGCGTGCGCGCGGCCCGAGACGTGCTGAACCGAGTAGAATGACGGCATTCCCAGGGCTTGACTACATTGCCATGGATGCCAAACGTGCAAGGTTTATGGCATTTTGGAGTACGTGATGACTGAGACGCAGGATCCGAGCATCCCGATCAACGAAGATCCGACCATGACGGCCAATGCGCTGAAAGCGATGGCGCATCCGCTGCGTTGGAAAATTCTTTGTACCCTGGGTGATCGTGAATTGTCTGTTGGTGAGATCGTGGAACAGACGGGAACGTCGCAAAGCAACATATCGCAACACCTGGAGCAGTTGCGCAACAAGAACATCGTCACTTCGCGTAAAGAGGCCAACCGAATCTACTACCGGATTCGCAACGGCAAGCTGCTCGAATTGATCGGCACCATGCGCGAAGTACTGTGTCCGTTGAACCTGGAAGATCGTCACTGACGGGCCGTGCGCGGCCAGCATGCGGGCCTTCCGAGGCACTGTCGACCGAGCCGGGTTGTGTCAACGACTTAGCGGACCTGCGATAGTAAAGAATGTCTGCGCAATCCCCTTACCGTGAAGCCATCGCCGCGACCGGGGTGGTTCTCGACCAGCATCAGCAGGTCGTGGTCGACCGCCTGGTCGATCTCACGGAACGTCTGGCACGCCCCGAAGTCAATCCGCGCCGCCGTTGGTTTGGCCGTGCCGCGGCCGTAAAAGGCCCCGAGCGAGGGGTTTACGTGTGGGGCGGGGTCGGGCGCGGCAAGACCTGGCTGATGGATCTGTTTTTCCAGACGCTGTCCATCGAGCGCAAAGAGCGGTTGCACTTTCACCACTTCATGAAGCAAACGCACGAAGACTTGCGCGAGTTGAGCGGGCAGGCAAATCCTCTGGATCGGGTGGCGAGCAAGATCGCGCGGCGTACCCGGGTGTTGTGTCTGGATGAATTCGTCGTCACCGATATCGGCGATGCGGTGATCCTCGCGCGCCTGCTGAACGCCCTTTTCCGCCTGGGGGTGACCCTTGTGACGACCTCCAACGTGGCGCCCGAGAACCTGTACCGCGACGGCATCCAGCGCGCGAGTTTCTTGCCCGCCATCGACCTGCTGGAGACCCACACCGAGGTGGTGCGCCTGGATGGTGGCCGCGATTACCGACGTGAGATCTTGACCGCAGCTTCGGTTTATCACGTCCCGCTGGGGGCGGATACCGACCGGCGCCTGCTCACGGAGTTCGAAGAATTGGTCAAAGAGGATTACGAACGCGACGGGCAATTGGATGTACTGCGCCGCAGTATTCCGTTTCGTTGTCGTGCGGGAAGTATAGTGTGGTTCGACTTTATCGCGTTGTGCGGACCACCGCGCAGTCAGCACGACTACATCGAAGTGGCGCGATGCCATCACACCGTTCTGATCTCGGACGTGCCGCGCATGGATGGGAGTACCGACGACTGTACGCGGCGATTTATTCTACTGATCGACGAATTCTATGACCGCAAAGTCAAGTTGATTGTCAGCGCGGCGGTCGACCCCGAGCGTCTGTATTGCGGCGAACGCCTGGCGTTCGAGTTCCAGCGCACCGCCAGTCGCCTCATCGAAATGCAGAGCCAGGAGTATCTCGCCCAACCCCATGCCAGCTGACGATCGCCATGGCGGCGGCGTTTTCCGGTTTCCTGCAGGTCGATACCGGTTCGATGCGAACGATTGCCCGGCGAGCCAATGTATAGCGAAAAGCAATCGGTTTTCAGGCGGTTAAGACCTTGCGTGATAAATCCCTCTTGCAAAAATGATAAATGTGCCTAATATTAGAGAATTCTAATATATTTGTATTTGGGGTAGTTGCATGAGTTTTCTGGGCCCATTCGCAGTAGTTGCGCTGCTGGCGAGCGGTTCGGCGCTTGCCGACCTGACAACCTTTCCGGTGCAGCAGATCGATGTGCCGCGCGTCTATCGCCTGGACGGTGTGGTGGAGGCGGTCAATCAGTCGACCGTGGCGGCGCAGACTTCGGGGCAGGTAGAGCAAATTCTGTTCGACGTCGAGGACTACGTCGCGAAGGGTAAGTTGATCGTGGTCTTGAAGGCCACCGAACAGCAGGCGCGCTTCGAGCAGGCCCGGGCCGGGGCCAGCGCTGCCGCCGCACGACTGCAGGAAGCGCGCAGCGAGCACGCGCGGATAAAGGGCGTGTTCGAAAAGAAACTCGTTTCCAAGCAGGAGATGGACAGGGCATCGGCTGCGCTGCAAACGGCGCGTGCCCAGCAAGAGGCCGCGCAGGCTGCGTTGGCGGAAGCGGAAGAGCAACTCGCCTATACGCAGATTCGTGCGCCATATACCGGGATCGTGACCCAGCGCCATGTCCAGGTGGGCGAGATCGCCCAACCGGGCCAGGCGCTGATGAGCGGTATAACGCTGGACCAGTTGCGGGTCATCGTCGACGTGCCGCAAAGCGCGATACCGGCGGTGCGCCGCTTCGACGAGGCCCAGGTGCAACTTCCCGAGAACGGCTGGATTCCGGCGACGGATATCACCGTATTTCCGTTTGCCGATCAGGGCTCGAACACCTTCAAGGTCAGGCTGGAGTTGCCCCGGGGTGTCGGCGGCATGTTTCCTGGGATGTTTGTCAAAACCGCCTTCGTGACCGGGTCTGAAACAACCCTCGTGGTTCCCGACGAGGCCGTGGTGTTCCGCTCCGAGGTTACGGGAGTCTACGTGATCGATGCGGACGCCCGGGTCAGCTTGCGGCACATCCGCTTGGGCCGCTCCCTGGGCGACGGGCGCGTCGCCGTGCTCGCGGGTTTGAGCGAGGGTGAGCACGTCGCGCTGGACACCATCGCCGCCGGCGTTCAGCTGAAGTTACAACGTACCGGAAAGCACGATGACGACGCCTGAACTCGGTTTTTCCGGCGCCATCGCCAGGCGCTTTCAGGCTACGGAGATCACTCCGTTGTTGGCCTTGGTGGGTCTGCTGCTGGGCGTGTTCGCGGTATTGGTGACGCCGCGTGAGGAAGAGCCCCAGATCAATGTGACTTTTGCCAACGTCTTTATCCCGTTCCCGGGCGCCTCGCCCCACGAGGTCGAAAGCCTGGTGGCCTCGCCGGCGGAGCAGGTTTTTTCCGAGATCGAAGGTATCGAGCACGTGTATTCCCGGTCGATGCCCGGTATGGCAGTCCTGACGGTACAGTACGAGGTCGGGGAGAATCGCACCGACGCAATCGTGCGCCTGTTCACCAAGGTGTTCAGCAATCAGGACTGGCTGCCACGGGGCCTGGGGGTCGGACAGCCCATCGTCAAGCCCAAAGGCATTGACGACGTGCCGATCATGTCGGCGACGCTATGGTCGCCCGATATGGAGGTCGGCGCGTACGAGTTGGGCCAGGTGGCGCACGCGATCGAAGCCGAATTGAAGCGGGTGCCGGGTACTCGCGACATCTACACCCTGGGTGCGCCGCAGCGGGTGGTTAAGGTCGTGCTCGACCCGCAGGCGCTGGCCGGTTACGGGATCGATCTCGACGACCTGCGGCTGGCGCTGCGCAGTGCCGACACCACCCGGGACAATCTGACGGTGACGACCGACAATCGCGAGATATTGGTGCAGGCGGGATCTTTTCTGACCAACACCGACGAGATCGCCGAACTGGTAGTGGGGGTGCACTCGGGCCGCCCGGTGTATCTGCGCGACGTCGCCCGTATCGAAGAGCGTCCTGACACGCCCGACAGCTATGTCTGGATGGGTCCGGGGCCCGCGGCGGCGCAGATCGGTCTCGAACTGCCCGTGGAATCACCCGCCGTCACGCTTGCGGTCGCGAAAAAGCCGGGCGAAAACGCCGTCGATATCGCCAACCGGGTGATCAAGCGGTTCGAGCAACTGAAGGGCACCTATATTCCGGACGGTGTGCAAGTCACGATCACCCGCAACTACGGCGCGACCGCGGACGCCAAGGCGAAGAAACTGATCACCAAACTGGCATTCGCCACCACCTCGGTGGTGCTCCTGGTCTGGCTTGCCCTGGGTTGGCGCGAGGCGCTGATCGTCGGCGCGGCGGTCGTCGTAACGCTGGCCATCACCTTGTTCGCCTCCTGGGCCTGGGGTTTCACCCTCAACCGGGTGTCCTTGTTCGCCTTGATTTTCTCCATCGGTATTCTGGTGGACGATGCCATCGTGGTGGTCGAGAACATCCACCGGCATCTCGCCCTGGGAGCAAAGCAACTGCTCGAGGCGATACCCGCCGCGGTCGACGAGGTCGGCGGGCCGACGATACTGGCGACCTTCACGGTGATCGCCGCCTTGCTGCCCATGGCCTTCGTTTCCGGCTTGATGGGACCCTATATGAGCCCGATTCCGATCAATGCCTCCATGGGGATGCTGATCTCGCTGGCGGTGGCGTTCGTGTTTACGCCCTGGATGACCCATCGGATGTTGCGCGGGGTCGCCGGGAAATTTGCCGCGCACGCGGCAGAGCACGACGCATCGAGTGGCATGGAGGGTTTCTTCACCCGAGTGATGACGCCTTTCCTGGCCGGGGCGAGGGGGAACAGGAACCGCTGGAAGCTGCTGTTCGGCGTACTGCTGCTGATCGCGGCGTCGCTGTCCCTGGCCGGGTTCAAGCTGGTGGTGCTCAAGATGCTGCCGTTCGACAACAAGTCCGAGTTTCAAGTGGTGCTCGATATGCCGGAAGGCTCCAGCCTGGAGCAGACGACCCGGGTGTTGAGCGAAATCGGCCAGTTCCTCGTTAGCGTTCCGGAGGTGACCGATTACCAGGTCTACGCCGGAACAGCCGCGCCGATCAGTTTCAACGGGTTGGTGCGCCAGTACTATTTGCGCGCAGACGCACACCTGGGTGATATCCAGGTGAACCTGGTCGACGAGCACGCGCGAGACCGCAAGAGCCACGAGATCGCATTGGCGGTGCGAGCGCCGGTCCAGGCGATTGCGCAACGCTACGACGGCAACGCCAAGATCGTCGAGGTTCCACCGGGTCCGCCGGT
>CBDUNM010000160.1:0-11194 GCA_965368585.1 uncultured Chromatiales bacterium
TGCGAAGGTTCGCTTTCCATTGGTGGTATCGGAAGAGCGGATCATTATCGGCGCTAAGATATAGGGGTTGGTCCGAACCTGACGTCGCTTTGTCGAACAGGCAACATATCGCGACGCCGTCGACATCTCCGGCAGGTACGCCAAAGCCGACGATACGCCGAGTGAATTGATCCATGACGACAAGCACCCAGTGAGTCTTCAGCACGATAGATTCGCACCGGAACAAATCCACGCTCCAGAGACTGTCTTTCATATGCCCGATGAACGTCAACCACGACGGGTCGCCACCGGGGTCGAACTGCGCATAGTAGTGCTTGGCGAGGAAGCGCCTGACTACGTCCTTATCGATGTTCAATCCGAATGCTTCGTTGAACTGTTCTGCGATCCTTGGGCAGACGAAGTGTGGATTGCGGCGCTTCATTCCAACGATGGCTTGGATGAGTTCCTGGGATGGACCCTAGGGTCCCGGTTTGCCCTTTTTACGGGATGAACACGGCCACTGATATTTACACTTTATTAACCGCTTTGTGAAATCGCAGCAACGTTGATGGCTTGAAAACAACGTCGGCCCGCGCGATATGGCGTGGATTGAGGAACAACAGCCAGAAACCGAACTGAAATCGATGCAGCGCTGACAGGTTGGGTGCTCGTTGTCGCGAGCGATTGCTGACCAGAAGCCGCTGTTTTATGAGGAGGCTGTCAGCGAAGATGGTTCTTGCGCCATCCGGTCCCATGAGTTTGGCAAGCGTCGTCATCAAATGCACCAGCAACACGATGAGGTCCTTCATAGTGTGAAAGATCAGGATAGACGTTGGTTAGACGCAAGATGGATCGAGTGTCTGTTTTCAGGAAAGAAGGAATAATTCGCCAGGGACAGGCTGGTAGCCTATCCCACTTGTTTTTCGCTCGTTGCTTACCGATTCGTGATCCACAGCGACTGATAGGGGGTCACGTTTAACACGGCATTTTGATCGTCGAATCGCGTTCCCGAAATGGCGTCGTACCATGAGTCTATCAGAATCAGGTTCAAGTCGGACAATCTCAATTCCTGGACCGTGTTCGTCATGTTGTGCACGCAAAAAACGCTTTGGCTGCGATCGGTGCTTTGTCGCCAGAACGCGAAGAATGGATCGCTGAGCTGCAGAGTGAACTGCGTCGCGTTGGGGTGAAACGGCGGCATCTGGTGGCGTAGCTGGATCCGGCGGCTCAGTTCCTGGAAAACTTGATGGTGCACCGATCCTTTGTCGCTTAATCGTTGCTGCAGGTCCGACCAATTCCATTTGTACCGATTGATGCTGCGGTTGTGCTGCGTCGTCGCGACGCCGTCTAGGTCGTTGGGGGTAGCCAGCAGACTGTGAATGTAAAACGCGGGGATGCCTTCCAGGCCCAGCATCACGGTTTGCGAACACAGAAAGCGTTCCACCTGCCATGCGTCTTCCTCTTCGACGGTTCCCCGCAGCGCGTCGAACAGTGATACATTCAATTCATAAACAAGTTCGCTACCGTCGGGGGTGCGGCGAGTCGAAACACAGCCGCCGAAACGACGCACGGTTTCGACAAGTTGCAACTGTTCCTCATCAGACAGCAAGCCTTCGGCCGGGCGCATGCCGATTCCGTCGTGCGAGGCGGTGAAATTCAGATACGTGCAGCCGACCGGTGCCGGTGGCATGGTCATCATCCAACGCTTCAGGTATTCGGTCTTGCCTGTCAACAACGCATGGACCAGCAGCGGCGCCAGGCTGAAGTTGTAGATCACGTGTGCTTCATTGCGGTTGCCGAAGTACGTCAGGTTCTCGTGGTTGGGCACGTTGGTTTCGGTGATCAGCAACGTTCCCGGTGCAAATGCATCGGTGACCGTGCGGATCAGTTTGACCACTTCGTGCGTCTGGGGCAGGTGCATGCACGTGGTTCCCGGTTCCTTCCACAGGAAACCGACGGCATCGAGCCGAAAGATGCTGACGCCGTGCTGCAGATACAACCGAATGATTTTCAGAAACTCCAGCAAGACCTTGGGATTGCGAAAATCCAGGTCAATCTGATCGTGGCTGAAGGTGCACCAGACGTGTTTCAAGCCGTTGACCGTTTCTGTCGGTCGCAACAGCGAAGAGGCTCGGGGCCGCACGACCGCCGAAAGATCGTCACCCACATTGGCTTCCATGAAAAACGTCGCTCCGGGCTCAACGCCGTCCCGGTAATTCTGAAACCATTGACTTTCAGAAGAAACATGGTTGATGACGATGTCAGCCATCAACCGATAGTCTTCGGCGATTTTCGCGATCTCCAACCAGTCGCCCAGCTTCGGATTGACCTGCGTGTAGTCGATCACCGCAAATCCGTCGTCTGAACTGAAAGGGCAAAACGGCAGCACGTGAACGGCCGAAATCTCATCCTTGAGATACTGATTCAAAAACTGGTGGAGTGTTTCCAGCGGGGCAGGGCTGTCGTCGATGATCGAATCACCGTACGTGATCAGTAGGCAATCCTGTTGCGACCACAGCCGGTGAAGCGGGAGCGGGACTTGGCGTTCGAAATGGCCAAAGATCGCGACGACTTCGTCGGCCAGTCGATCTGCATTTGATTCGGGGTAAAGGAAACCCAGGTGTTGCGCAAGCTGCGCGTGAACGGACGAGCCGTCAGTGTCCGTAGAAGAAGCCATAAAAACGAATTCGTAATGTGGAAAAATTTAAGTTGTAGTTATCGGTCTCAGGCATTGTCGGCTTCCACCGCGCCCAGGATTTGGTCATAGATGTCCGGCACGGCGCTGGTCACCCGGGACCAGTTGTGGATGAAGGGGCTTTCGTCCGGACGATTGAGGAACTCATCGCCCGCCGCCACGATGACTTGACTGAAGAGTTCAACCGTTGTTTCTTCTCGGTGACGATCCAAGTTCAGACCACTCATCACGGCATCGTTGTGGTAGTGGTCCACCACGTCGAGCGCCGTACGGTAGTAGCAGGCTTTCAAGGTTCGCAGCATGCTGTCGCTGATCACGCATCCTTCGACGGCCAGTTTTCGAATGAAGGCTTTGCAGATATCGGTCGCCATGCGATGCAGTCCGCCGGTGCGATCGTCTTCGGACACCGGCTGATGTTTGTGATCGTAGGCATCGGCAATGTCCACCTGACAGATCCGGTTCAGGTTGCAGTTGCGGTACATTTCCGAGAGCGTGCCGATTTCCAGTCCCCAGTCGCTGGGAATCCGCAACGACGTCACGATTTCAGACCGCATCGAAAACTCACCCGACAGCGCGTAGCGAAAGCTGCCCATGTATTCGAGATATTCCACTCGCCCCAGCACCGTCTTGAGGGCTCGGATCAGTGGAACGACCAGCAGTCGGTACACCCGTCCGTTGAGTTTTCCGTTGGCGGCCCGATAATAATAGCCTTTGCAGAACTGATAGTGGAAAGACGGATGGGCCAGCGGATACAAGAGTCTGGCTGGTATCGCACGATCATAGGTCAGGATGTCGCAGTCGTGCAATGCGATCGCCCTGGATTTTCCCGACGCCAGAAAGTAGCCCAGACAGTACCAGACGTTGCGGCCTTTGCCCGGATTCGTTGGCGCAAGGCCTTCGGCTTGCAGCGTGGCATCGACGTGCCGCAGTCGGGTTCCGTCGTTCCACAGCACAACGTAGTTCTGTGGCAGTTTGTCGAAAAATCTTTTCGCCGCGTCGAACTGTTCTTGATTGGCTCGATCGAGCCCGATGATGATTTCGCTCAGGTAAGGAACTTTGGCCAGCTCGTCGACGATCGGGCCCATGGCCGGGCCTTCCAGTTCTGAATAAAGACACGGCAGCAGCAGCGACATCGGCGTCTCTTCAGAAAACTGCACCAACTCCGCTTCCAGTTCCTCCGTGGAGCGATTTCGCAGGTTGTGAAGCGTTCCAATAATTCCGTTCTGCGAAAAGTCAGCCATGATGTCCGTTTGGGTCAGGGAAGAGGGGTGGTGAGAGGTTCAGCCGCGGCAATGCCGGCTCGCGACAGCAGTTCAGTCACTGCTTCGGCCCAGCCGGCGGCTCCCTGCGCGGCGGCGACGATGCCTATGCCCGGGGCGACGTTGACGTCCAGTCCGGTTGAAGTCGGGATGCCGATCGGCACATCGGCCATATCCAACATGCTTTGGTCAATCGGGCTGTCACCGATGGCAGCGATGATCGGTTTGCCGTCGGGGAACGACACTCGATTCGAACGTGAAAAACGCTCGGCGACAACCTGCATCGCGCGGCCCTTGTTCGTCTGTCCGGCGATGTGCCAGAATCGGGCTCCCCGGGTCAACGTGAGCTGATGATCGCGCAACGATTGTTCAAACTTGGATCGATGTTCGTCGGAGTCGTCCCACAGCAGCGGCTCGGTTCCTTGACGTGCCAGCGCCATTTGAGCGCTGACCTCCGGTAGCTGGGTTTCGTGAATCACGCCCTCTATTCCCAGGTCCGCAAACGAACGAAAGCGAAACTGTTGTTTCAGAGGCTTCAACACCGTCAGTATATAATCGCGCGACGCACCGATCACTTCAATTTCGCCAATCGGCCCGTCGACCTCCTGCCCCCAGCGAATCACGGATCCGTTTTCGGAGACAAAGGTACTGTCGGCCAGCCCCAGATCACCGGCCAGTTGCGTCATTTCCGACACGGTCTTACTGGAATTCATCACCACGGAAATCCGCCGTTTCCGCAACGTCTGCAGTACCGCAGCCGCCGGGGACCAGTCGTAGTCGTGTTTGTTGAGCAAGCATCCATCCAAATCCGTGAATAGAATCAGTTGTGAAGCAGTGGTCAGCATGGCACCGATTTTATGCAATTGACGAGGCAGTCGCCACCTCGACTTCCGGCGGGGCGGGATCGTTGACCTCGTGGAACGCTAAGGGAAGAGATGCGCTGCCTGGGATAGCCTCGGTGCGGTGTTGACCGTTGAATCCTGGCCGTTCTTGACTGATATGGCAAGACTTTTCCGGACAAAAATCACGCGACTATTCGATTCTCTTGCTCGTAGCCCAATGGCGTTTGTCAACCGATAGTCGAGTGACGACGTTGGCGATTAAAGAAGACCTCGATGTATTCAAATATCTCGTGCTTAGCGTCCTGCCTGGTCTGATAGCGCCGACGACAGGTCAACTCCGTCTTTAGCGTGTGGAAGAAACTCTCTGAGGGGCCATTATCCCAGCAACTACCCTTGCGGCTCATGCTACCAATGAAACCATGATCCTTGATGGTTTTCTGGTAACGATCGGAGGCGTATTGACTGCCGCGATCACTGTGGACCATCAGGCCCGCAGGCGGTCTACGCTTGCAGCGCGCCATCGGTAACGCGTCATTCGCTAACCGAGCGGTCATCCGATCTGACACAGCCCAACCGACAACAGCCCTGGAGTACAAATCAATCAAGACCGCGAGATACAGCCTGCCTTCATCGGTGCGTATGCAAATGATATCGCCAGCGCAGACGGTGTCCGGTTGTGCAACACAGAATTCTCGGTCGAAGAGATTCGGGGCGGCAGGACGGCCGTGATTAGAATTAGTTGTAGCCTTGAAGTTTCGCCAGCTCTTACTCTCCAGACCCTGCTGCTTCATCAGGCGGCCAACGCGCGTGCGACCAACGCGATCACCCGCTTCCATCAATTCATAGCGGATACGCCTTGCACCATAGGTTTCTCGACTGTGCTTGTAAATATTTTTCACTTGCTCGCCCAAGCGGACATTTTTGACGTTGCGAGCAACTCGGCTCTCTTGTCAGCCAATCGTAATAGGCGCTTGGCGAGACGCCCATCAAACGGCACATCCGTGTCACAATGAACTCCCCTTGGTTTCGCTGGATAGAGGCGTACTCCATGAACTTTCCTTCGCGAAGTACGCCGTTGCCTTTGTTAAGATATCGCGCTCCTCTGCAAGGCGCTTGTTCTCCTTACGCAGCCTCTTCAACTCATCATAGAGATGTTCTTCCTCGACCCGACCAGTTTGATCCTTGTGTGGCTGGTGATACCTGCTGATCCAGGTATGCAGCGTATTCGTATTGACCCCGAGTTCTTCGGCTGTCTTCGCTATCGACTGATCGTTCTCCACGGCCAGCTTCACCGCTGATTCTCTAAATTCCGGTGTATAATGGTCTGGCTTGTTCTGGTTACTCATCGGTGCACACTCTCCCGTTAGACCTCAAGATTGCTTGAGGTTGTGTGTCCGGAATAGTCTAGCCACATCACGCTACGGTGTGTTGCTGAAACGGGCTTTTTTAGGATGGTGCATGATTATTGCGGACATCGTATCTCAACACGCAGAAGAAGCGGCGTTTTTGTGGCTGCTGCGTGCGTACGCCGTCCGCGCGCCTCACTATAATCTGAACGACCTCGCCGATCTTGAGGAGCGCATCGAGGCGCATCTGGACGGATTGCGCGTGGCGGGCGACGAGGGTTGGCCTTTCTGCGAGGAGGGACTGAAACGGGAAGAGGTCGGCGAGGTATTCGCGGCCGGTTTTTTTGCCCTGGTTAATGCCAGACAAGACTGGCTGGCACCGGTGCTGATGACGGTCGCGGCGGTGCCGGAAACCTCGGCTGGGCTGGTATCTGCCTTGGGGTGGGTGCCGCGTGATAAGTTGCGGGGCCAAGTTGCCGATTGGCTTAAATCCGATGACCCCCTGCTCAGGCAAATCGGGCTTGGCGCCTGTAGCGTACAGCGGGTCGATTGCGGCGCCTATCTGCAACAGGCAATAGACGCTAGCGACCCCGGCGTTCGTGCGCGCGCGCTGCGCAGCGCGGGAGAGATGCAGCGGCGCGATCTACTACCGGCGATTGTCGAGTGCCTCGCCGATGATGATGCGCCTTGCCGTTCCTGGGCGGCGTGGTCGGCGGCTTTATTAGGAGATTCCAGGGGAATATCGACATTGCAGGAGTTGGTGAGTACCTCGACGGATTTTCGCGATCCGGCTTTGCAGCTTGCTCTGCGCGCTATGGATACAACCGCAGCCGTCGACTGGGTGCGCGAGCTCAATCAGAACCCTGAATTCGCGAGGCTGGTCGTTCAGGCAACCGGTATCATCGGCGCTCCTATGTCTATCCCCTGGTTGATCGAAAAAATGAAGGAGCCCGAACTGGCACGGGTCGCCGGTGAGGCATTTAGCATGATCACCGGTGTCGACTTGGCGTACGACGATTTTGAAAATGACTGGCCGGAGGGCTTCGAGGCGGGCCCCACGGAAAACCCGGAAGACGAGGACGTGGCCATGGATGCCGACGAAGACCTCGCCTGGCCGGCCCCGGATCTACTGATAAACTGGTGGTCGGGGCGTGAGCAAGAATTTAGAAAGGGCTCCCGCTACCTGTGCGGCAAGCCGATCAGTCGAGAGACCTGTTTGGATGTTCTGAAGACGGGTTTCCAGCGACAGCGACGAGCGGCGGCCCTTGAATTGGCCTTGCGCAGTCCCGACGAGCCCTTTTTCAACACGTCAGCACCTGCCAAGCGGCAGATGCAGCTTCTGGGCTTGAAGTGACGGCGCAGCAGGATGGAAGCGCGAATCTGGATACCCACCTTGTTCGCCGTCCTTGCGCTGGTCTACGGCACGCTCGCGTTGGCCGGGTTGTTTAAAAAAGACGCCGCGTCTGCGCCCGCGCAGAAAACGCGATGGCGCGTCGCCGTGATTTTTGCAGCAGTGAGTTCTTTCTTGTACTTTTATCTCTGACAGAATACGGGAAGTATCCGTTTTCAAGCTTTTTTCGGGCCAATCGGGACAACGACCTTTCCGATAAACCAGGCTTTCACCTCGAGCGATACGGGATGGCTCTCCTTGATGCCGGCAGGCCGTGCATCCTGCTTTTTCTAGTGATGTCGCCAGTGTTTCTGTAATGACGCTTGCCAGACGACACCGTATCAGGGCCGCGAACGGTACGCACGCAGACTATCGCTAATGCTATGGCAAACAGGTAATGCGTAAAAGACCGTCGCTGATCTGCAACTCACTCTGTGCCAGCGCGCGGTTGACATGGTAGGCTCCCCTTGCGACTGCGAAATGCAGTATTGAACGACCCGATCTGAGTTGTTGAGCGGATTGTATCTGGCTGCAACCCGGGATAAGGGTAAATATTTCGCATAATCTTGAGGATCTCCGCGTCTAGACTTATCGGGTGCGTAATGAGGAGATTTAACCCAGCTGCTCATCGAGGTATTATCTGTTTAGGTTTGAAATCGTCCGAATCATGGTCTTGTCGCGTTGCAACCAACCTGATAACTGTCGTTTTCGTTAAGGATAAATACCACGACCACGGCCGTCGTCGAGATTGTTTTAGGCCTGAATAGATCAAGGACGCGAGGAGTCGATATCATGTGGACGCAAGAGGCAATCAAAAAGTTTCACGCCGGCTCCACCGCCTATATAGAAGACAAGTTCGTCAAGAAAAAGGCGAAGATCGATTGCGCAGATTTGGCTTTGGAGTATCTGTTGGATTTCGCCCGCGAGAACAACCTGCCGGTTTCGCTTCGCTACTATTCGGGGACCTCTTGGGAGACCTATGTGGTCAAGCCGAAGCAACAGAACTTCGATTCCACCAAGGCCTATGTGAAGCGTAACTTCGGTGCGCTGAACGTGATCGACAATACGGAGCCCATTGATCTGTCCAATACGAATTCCGGCGACCTGATCATGAGCAAGTGGTCTGGGAGATTAGGACACACTCGAATCATCGTTTCGGTCAAACCAGGCGCGGTGAACGCGAATCGCGAGGTGACCTTCTACCAGGGAAATCTCCCGCCGGTTGTCCCCGAAAAGAAGACCCAGCGCTTTGGTCTGATCGATTTCGGCCAGCTTAAAGATAAGCGCCCGCGTCGCTGGAAATTCGCGAGTTTCAAATGAACAGCGCGTACAGGTTGATCTCTGTTGGCTGTTTCGCCTTGGCGTTACTTGGGTGCGCAACGCGGGAAACGTCCGCTGGATTGCATGGTTGCCTTGAGTCCCAGTACGGAAAGACGCTGGTACGAACCGACGGGGACAATCACCGGATTTTTCTGACATGGACATCGGCGACCACGCCCGATCGAGACGGGTTGGTGGCACTGCTTCGGCGGGCCGAGTCCTGTATGGAGGCCGATCCTCAATGGGCTGAGCAATACAGCATCAGCGTGTTCTCGGCAGCGAAATATGCGGGCTATATGACCGAAGAGCGGATCCTGCCGCTGGTGAAATCCGGGGAGTGGGAACAGGCCTATCTCGCGGAGTTTGACCGCGCTACGGGAATACTGACGGTTTCACCGGTCGTCTCGCCCACAGAATTCACTGTGCCGTAGATCCGTACAGTGTTTGCCGGTGATTACGCAATACCTTGTGATGCCAAGACTTCGTGGATCTTATCGCGTAGCGGATCGGCTAGTGTATCCAGTTGATTGGGATCGAGGACTTCTTCGAAATCGGACGAACCGGATATTTCGGTACTGTCAATGATGATGTTATCGGGTGGCAGGCTGGTCGCCAGCGGGCTTGCGAGGACGATCAACGGCAGCGGCCCGAAATCCTGGTGTTCTTCAACGCTTAGCGGGAAGCGCAACCCTCCGAGCAGAGCTGCCGCGCCTGGCTTGTTTTCCAGCGTGGTACAGAGCAGCAGATTATGCAGTACCGTCTGCTGCAGCTTCGGACCGTTAGCATCGGATGTCGAGGTCAATAACTCGCGCAGATGATTCGGTCCAAAACCTTCGTAGCTGAGAATCCATTTCAGCGGCGAAGTGACCACGACATCTTTTTCACCATTTTCGCTCCGCGCGCTGTAGCGATAAGTGTACGCGGTTATTTCAGGGCTTGCGCCGAGTAGCGGTATGGGGGTGTCGAATTGCTTTCTGAGGTTGAAAGGCTTCGTCTTGTGAATCTTCTCATACGACGATTTGAGGTTTTCAAATGCCTTGGCGGCAGTCTTGGTAGCCGATTTCGAGCCGCCGTGGATGTATTCGCCGAAGATCGAACGAGGGTTGAATACGGGCGCCAACGTTTTCAGGTAGGCGCTTAGTTCACGTGCAAAGAGTTCGGCGACTGCCCGCGTCAGCTTGCGCTGTTTGAGGAGTTGGGAAATATCCGTTGCGTCAGTCACGGTGGCGTACTCCTTGGTTGATAGGGCGTTCGCTATGGCGCCGGTAAGGCGTTTTAAATCTATTGCGGATCAGTGCCTTACGGTCTGCAGCCTAGACTCAAGCGGGTGGTGTGTCAAAGTAGCACGCAGCACCATGGTTGATCTATCTTAAACCTGTAAGCAAGCGTTATGGATTTGACAAAGGGTTTTACGGCAAGGCGGAGGGGGCATACGGGTGGCGCAAGACACTGACGAAACGCCGGTCTCGGGCGGGATACCCTACGCGATCGGTCAGGCAAGTGCGGTTCGAATCCCGGTGCCGGGGAGTAGTAGTCTATGCATAGAGCTGCGGCCGCGCGGACGAATTCCTTCGGGCGGTTCGACATCAACGCTGTTTTTTCAGGATCCCACGGGCAAACGGCACTTGCGTCTTGACTATGGATACAACGTCAAGACCAAGACGATTGATTACCACTGGAATCAGAAGGGCACGCACGGGACCTTCGGGATATCGGATCACGCCCGGGTGCAGCGCGGTGGACAGACGCTGTATCGGGCGGCGAAGTATTTTCGCTATGCGGGTCGCGTATTGGTGGTGGCGGGCGTTGCGGTGGACATTGCCTCGATTGTCCGGTCCAGCAAACCCATGCGTCGCGCGTCTCAGGCCGTCGCCGGTTGGGCAGGCGCTTGGGCCGGGTGCAAAGTCATCGGGGCCGGCGGCGCGGCCATAGGCACCACGGGAACACCGGTTGGCACTGCGATCGGCGGTGTAGCCGGTTGCATTATTGGCGGCTTGGGGGGCTATTTCGGCGGCTCTGCGCTGGCCGGAGAAGTTTATGACTGGGCCGAAGGTACCTATTTCGCCCCGTTACCCGAGGTTTCCCGTTGATGTCTAAGGGTTCGTTACTGGTCACTTGGGATCCCCGCGATGCCTGCTGGCGCTTGAGTCCGCTGGCGCCGTCGACGGGGCGGCTGCTCCTACTAGGTTGGCGCAACGACCCGCCCGCGCAAGACGGCGGTATGTCGACGCAGATCGGGCTTGTTGTGGCACGTGCGTTGACGGCGGTGGCGCGGGTGACTTTTCCGACCTCCCTGCCGATCGATCGCCCGACCGATGCGTGGTCCATGATGCGGGATACCGACAGGGTCCGCAGTCTCGGCA
>CBDUNM010000161.1:0-11124 GCA_965368585.1 uncultured Chromatiales bacterium
GGCCGTTGACGGGTGCGCCATCTCTTTGTTCAGTGCGGTTCGATCCCGGTGCGATTTGCAACCTCGACACATTCGGTCGCCCGGCGCTGCATCAGGGTTATTTCCTGCTGATTGCCGGCAAGTTCGGCAGCATATAAAAAATCTCTTTTGGCCTCGTGGTGTCTCTCTAGTTTCTGCAGCAGATCTCCACGGACGCTGTAGAGGAGATGATAGTCAGACAGCTGCCCATCCCTGCGCAGGTCTTCGACGATGTCCAACCCGGCCTCAGGGCCGTCGGCCATGCCTACGGCGACCGCCCGGTTCAGTGCGACAACGGGTGTCGGCTGCACCTGCCGCAAACCGTCGTACAAGGCCACGATCTCTTCCCAGTCCGTCTCTTCCCAACTCGCCGCGCGGCCATGACAGGCGGCGATCGCCGCCTGCAGACAATAGACGCCTACCGGAAGATTCAGCTCAAATGCTTTGTCGAGATAGGCAAACCCACGGTGAATCAACAGCTGGTCCCACAACGAACGGTCCTGCTGTGCCAGCAGCATCGGTTGACCGTCGCCGCCAAGGCGTGCTGCAAAACGCGAAGTTTGAATTTCCAGCAATGCTGCCAGCCCTAGTGTTTCGGTATCCTCTGGGGTCAGGCTCGCCAGGCTGCGCGCCAGGCGCAGCGCCTCCTCGCACAGCGTCGGGCGCAGCCACTGCTCACCGGAAGTCGCCGCGTAACCTTCGTTAAAAATCAGGTAAATCGCTTCGAGAACCGATGCAAGCCGCCCGCTTCTATCCGGAGCTGAAGGGAGTTCGAATGGCACCCGCGTGACTTTCAGTGTGCGTTTGGCGCGGGTGATCCGTTGGGCGATCGTGGCCTCGGGCACCAGGTAACCCCGCGCGATCTCCGCCACACTCAGCCCATTGACGAGCCGCAGCGTCAACGCCACCCTCGCTTCCGGGGACAACAGCGGGTGGCAGACGGTAAACATCAGGCGTAACACGTCGTCATCGATCCCGTCTTCGGCAGACTCCTCGACGAGGTTGGCCGCGGTTTGTCCTGACAGTTCATGACTTATCTGTTGTTGCACATTGTTGAACACCGCTTGCCGCCGCAGAAAATCAATCGCACGGTTTCGTGCGGTGGTCATCAACCAGCCGGCGGAATTTTCCGGAATGCCGCTCACCGTCCATTTTTCGAGCGCCGCGACAAGCGCGTCCTGCACCAGTTCCTCTGCCACCGACAGATCACGCACCAGACCCATGACGGCAGCGACAATACGACCGGACTCAAGGCGCCAGATGGCATCCAGCGTCGCGCGGCAATCGCGCGAATCCCTCATTGGACGGTCAAGACTCGCTGCTCACTAGCGGTGTGAACCCTCCCCAGATCAGGCGCTGGCCATCGAACGGGAGGTTCTCCGGACTCATGCATTGCGCCATCCGGTCATCCGCCATTACGCGCTTCACCACTGCATCGCGATGTTCGCGTGATGTATAGCGGACATAGGCAAACCCCACCATTTCATCGTCCTTCAGCTGCACGCTCATCGGAAAGGATGTGACTTGGCCGTCAGGCACATCGTCGGCGATGAATTCCCGATACTCCAGCGCCCCGTGCTCCATCCAGACCTTGCAGGCAAGTTCAGCCATCTGCCGGTAATCTTCCAGCTTCGCTTTCGGAATCGGCACCACGAAACCATCTACATAGCTCATCGTCGTTCCTCACCTTCGTTGCTGTGATTTCCGGTTCAGCGAAGCACCACACTAACCCGTCGGTGCATCGGGAATCTCCGCCTCAACCAATTGGGCCAGTTGCAGCAGGGACTCCTGCCAGCCCGCACAGCAGAATTCGAGCGGAATAGCCGATGGAACACCGGTCTGCTCTATCTTCAGTTCAGTGCCATTGATCACCGGGCGCATTGTTGCCGAGGTGCGCATCGTGCCCGTTAGATTCGGATCATCAAACGCATCACTGACCACAATCTTTTCGTTTTCGACCAGTTCGAGAAACTCGCCCCCGAAACTATGGCTGGTGCCAGTCGAAAAATTGATGAATGACATGTGATAGCGCCCACCGACACGTAAATCCCATTCGTGGACCTTGCCGACAAAGCCAAACGGCGGTTCCCAACGGACCTTGGCGTCAGGCTCGGTAAAGGCTCGAAAGACCCGCTCCGGTGGCGCTTTGATAATTCTTAGTATCGATACCGTGTTGGTTGTTTCAAGTGCGGACATGATCGTTTGCCTGGGTATGTTTATCTCGTGGTACCTGTTTAGGGAGCATTGCAGGGGGCAAGTTCCCGAACTTCCACCGTCGCAAAAGCCGCTGCCGGACATTGCCTGGCGATCTCGATTGCCTCCTCTTTACTGCTGACATCCAGCAGGAAAAACCCGCCGATCATTTCCTTGGATTCGGTAAACGGTCCGTCCACCAGACCGGTCTTGCCATCACGAATGCTGACACGGACACCCTGCGAATCGTCGCGTAGCGACTCCGCCGCAACCAGGATGCCGCGTTTGGCCAGGCCTTCGCCGAACCTCAGCATCGACCCATAGGCCTGCTCGCCCTCTTCCTCGTTGCGGTCGGCGCGTTGGCCTCGCGGCTCGCGTATGAGTAACAGATATGCCATCGTCTACCTCTGCTCGGGACACATCGTGCCGAAATCGACGTTGGCTGCCGCTTCTGTTATCTCATCAGCGGTCAGGTCACGAATCCGCGACGCCAGCGACCACAGATGGCCAAACGGGTCACGCAGACCGCCGAAGCGATCGCCCCAGAACGCGTCTTCCAACGGCATGGTGATCTCGCAACCGGCCGCGACCGCTTTCGCCCAGGCCGCATCGACATCCTCAACGTAGAGATGCATGGATACCGGTGAGCCACCCAGTACAGATGGCCCCTGGCCGCCGAACTCGGGAATTTCTTCCGACAGCATTAACGCCGAGTCGCCGATTTTCAGGCGGGCATGCAGGAGGCGGCCATCTGGCCCCGGAATGCGCTGCTGCTCTTCGGCACCGAAGGCCTGCTGGTAAAACTCGATGGCGGCAGGCGCATCTTTGATCGTCAGGTATGGCGTTACGCTATGCATACCCTCGGGTATGGGTTTGACTGAGCTGCTCATCTGCTTCTCCCTGTAGTTGTCGGGTTTTTTCAAAGCCGGCTCCCATGCGCGGACCGGTTTCAGGCCTTCGGGACCCTCAAAATTTATCCTTTCTACTGAGACAACGAATAAGAACGGACAAATACGACACGCTGGTGAGATTCGTGCGGCGGTGGCCCTGCATGCTGGTTCTCGACAAACGGCATTGGCCGTACATAGCCCCAGGCGCCTGTGCAGCGTTGTTCGGAAACTCCGGCCACCGCGCGAATCGAAGCGACACATTTTCTTCTCCCGCGAACACCAATAGCTCTGATCCCCGTGGGCATTCCCACCCCACGGCTTTATCATGGTCTGAAATCTTTCGCAAACACCAGGCAAACCCATTCGCACGGGTTAGACTGCTCAGCCACAACGGTTTAGCGTCGCAACCAGCGAAGCCAAACGCACTCATACGCCTGCTTTGTGCACTGTGCCTGCTGTCTTTATCGGCAGCAACTCAAGCGAAGCCGAAGGTGTTTGCCAGTGAACCCGCACGAATCGCTTTGGCCGGCGAGCATGCCAGGGTGTTCGCCGCCACCCATGCGGGACAGGACCCGCACCCTGTCGAGGTCCGACCCTCACCGATCGCCAGGCTGCGCTCGGCTGACCCGTCCGTATGCACAGGCGCAGAGCTGGAATCCGGCTGGGTGCCGATACTGCAACGACGTGTCCGCAACCCCAAAGTGCTTGCGGGCCAGCCGGGTTATCCGCCAGCAGCGCAGCAGGTTACGCTGCTGGCGATACCCACGGCGATGGCAAGCCACACATCCCACTCGATCCGCCGCGGCGGCTCCAAGTCGCCAAGGCCTTACCGTCGCGACTGCGGACTGCCGACCCCGAGAACGGCGCTGACTACCAGCGACGGCGGCAACGGTTCACCGGGCGTTGGGAGGAAGCGATCGCGCGATGGCGGCAACAGACGGGAGCGCTGAAAGGCAGGCGAGTGATCATCCATCACCGTGAATGGACCTATCTGCTGGATTGGCTCGGCATGGCGCGGGTCGGCTCACTGGAACCGAAACCCGGCATCCCCCCAACCTGGCGCACCTTGCCGACCTCAAGCAGCAGTCGGCACACCTGATCATCATCTCACCACTGAACGACGCAAAACCCTCGGCCTGGCTGAGGGAACAGCTAGGCACGCCGGTCGCGGACCTGCCGCAGACCGTGGGCGCTGTGCCCGATGGCGAAGATCTGTTCAGTCTGTTCGATGAGATCGTCAGCACAGTTTCGGAGGCCGCTCACCAATGAACTTGGTCGATTTCGCGCTGCTCGGTCCGTCATTGTATTTGCTTTCGTTGCTCGCATGGGCAACGTGCAAGAATACCAGCGGCGCACTATCTAACCTGCTGGCTGCGCCAGCCGCACATCATAGGGCACTACCTATTGGTCGAGGAGCCGACGGTGAACTGGGTGAAAGTCGGGCATCTACACCGCGCCCGACCATACCTTTCTTCACAGTTTAAAAAAACCAGAAGTTGACGCTCGGATCAAACTTGGCTGCAAACGTGGTTTAATATCGAATGCAAATCAACCGGCGGGCATCCGTTCACCGTCGATGAATCGGAAACAGCCCCGCAGGGTGAGCGAATGAAAGTCGAATCCGCAGTGACCACGCAGGCCCATCGCGGCTGGCTCGTCGGCGAATACAACCGCGTGCGCCGTCATACGGAGGCGTTGTGCGAGCCGCTGGCACCGGACGACTACCAGATCCAGTCGATCACGCAGACCAGCCCCCCGAAGTGGCACATCGCCCACGTCAGCTGGTTCTTCGAGGCCTTCGTGTTGCCGCACTTCGCCCCCGCCTACCGCCCCTTCGACCCGCGTTTCGATTTCGTCTTCAACAGTTACTACTACACCCACGGCGAGATGCACCCGAGGTCGCGCCGTGGCCTGCTTTCCCGCCCCACTGTCGAGGAGGTATACCGATATCGTGCACACGTAGACGCGGCCATGCGGCCGCTGGTCGCGGAGATCGATGAGTCGCAACTGGCAGAGCTGACCTTCCTTATCGAACTGGGGCTAAACCACGAACAGCAGCATCAGGAACTGTTGCTGATGGACGTCAAGCACAACTTCTGGTCAAACCCGCTGCGGCCGGCCTATCGCGAAGACCTTCCCGAACCGGCGGGCGAAAACCGACCGGTAAGGTGGGTGGAGCGGCCGGGCGGCATACACCAGATCGGGCACGATGGCAGTGGCTTTGCCTACGACAACGAAACGCCGCGCCACCCCATTCTGCTGCGTGATCACCGGCTGGCGGATCGCTTGGTCACCAATGGTGAGTACCTGGAATTTATCGAGGCCGGCGGCTACAGCGAGCCGGCCCTGTGGCTGTCCGACGGCTGGTCCCTTATCCAGATTGAGAACTGGGCGCACCCCCTTTACTGGGAGGCGACCGACGACGGCTGGCGGCAGTTCACCCTCGGCGGCAAGCGCCCGCTCAACCCACACGAACCCGTCTGTCATCTCTCCTTCTTCGAGGCCGACGCCTATGCGCGTTGGGCGGGCAAGCGTCTGCCGCTGGAGGGTGAGTTGGAGACCTTGCTCGCCGAGCAACCGGTGCGGGGCGGCTTCCTCGACAACGGCCTGCTGCATCCCGCCCCGGCGGGCGGCGAGGGACAGTGGTTCGGCGACCTCTGGACCTGGACCGGTTCGCCCTACACGGCCTATCCTGGCTTCCGCCCGCTCGCCGGTTCCGTGGGCGAGTACAACGGCAAGTTCATGTCCAACCAGATGGTCCTCCGCGGGGGGGCCTGCGTGACGCCGGCAGGCCACATCCGCGCGGGCTATCGCAACTTCTTCTACACGCATGAACGCTGGGCGTTTACCGGCCTGCGCCTGGCGGAGGATGCATGATGGGATCAGTGCCGGAGGCCGAATACATCGCGGTACGTGCGGCAACACCTGCCTCGTCTTTGCCGCTCATGCGTGCCAACGTTTCGTACCAGGCGCCGACCAGCGCTTTGCCAAGTTTCGGATTGGCGGCAGGGGTTTCGCGGTCGATCACCGGCAGATCGATGATTTCACCCGGGATTCGCGGCGAGTCGAACACTTTGTAGCTGTCTGGCAGCGCGTCGATCTCACTGAGCAATGGATTCCAGGTGACGACCGCGGTGACATCGTCGGTGGCGTAGGCAGTCACCATGTCGGCATCCCATGTGTTGACCACCGCCAGGTCGGGTTCAGACATGTCTACGCTGTCCAGGCCGCGTGCGAGGAGGTAACGCGAAACACTGAATTCGACCAGGTTGACCCGCTGTCCGGCGGCATCCTCCAGGTGCTGTTTGCCTTCGAGAATGACCCCGTCGCTGCCCTTCGAGAAGTCACCGACAACATGAACTTCCGATTCTTCGGTATCGAACCGATCGAGACCTTCGCCTGTCACGATGTGGTGAAGAATTCCGACATCGCCAACGATCTTGTTCGCTTCGAAGCCCACCCGAACAAGCACTTCTAGGAGTCAATTGCGATGAGTAATGGCTACAAGGTGCAGTGCGACCGCGGGGCGGTCGAGCTCGAGATGACCGGCGCCCCCAGGGTCCATGCCTTCTGCCACTGCGAGGATTGCCGCACGCTGCTCGATGTGCCCTATCACTCGGTCGCCGCCTGGGGCGCCGACAAGGTGCGGATCGCGTCGGGAGAAAATCATGTCGGCGGGTACAAGTACCCGACGCTAATTATGACCCGAGTATTCTGCAAGCACTGTGGCGAGACGGTGTACAATACCAGTGCGATGAGCTGGCGACTGGTATCGCAGCTGCAGATCCGCAAGTGCAACAATGACGAACTGCCGGAAGAGTTTAAATCGAACGCACACGTCTACTACGACCGTCGCTTCGTCGACATCGATGCCCAGATTCCAAAAGGCTAGATCACCCGTGGAAGACGGCCAGCTATCTATCAAGGCCTCGCTGAAGTTCTATTGCGCGTGGTACTGTCCGTTCGCACAGCGCGCCTGGATGGCCCTGCTGCACAAGGGGCTTGCTTGCGAGTACCTCGAAGTCGATCCCTACCGGAAATCGCGGTGGTGGCTCGATGTCTCGCGCAACCGGGCCAAGGTACCCGTGATCGTTGCGCCCTCTGGAAAGCAAACCGGCTCGACTACGGTGATTGATTCCACGCGTATCATCGAGTTTCTCGAAGACCTCGCACCTGACACCAAGCCGTTGTTTCCCGGTGACCCGAATGACAAGGCCGAGCTTCGCTTCTGGGTCGACCACATCAATGAGCGGATCGTTCCATACCTGTACCGCTTGCTCGCAGCCGATCAGCCCGGCGAATATCGGGATGCCTCAAAGGCAGCGCTGGTTGAAGGCCTACGGGAACTGAGCGCAGCGATGTCGCCTTCCAGACCATTCTTTGCCGGCACAGAGCCGACAGCGGTCGATCTTACCCTTCACCCCTTTGCCTACCGAATCGATACACTGCTCGGCCACTACCGCGACTTCTCTCTGCCCACCAGCGGGGCCGTCTGGTCGCGCTACCACAGCTGGTACGAATCCATGTGCGACACGGCGATCTTTCACGGCACCCTGATAGAACCGCACGACTACCGCCAACGCCTGCTCGAACACTACCTGCCCTACACCGTCGGGCAAGGGTCGAAAAGACGTCACGGAAGTCCCGTAGATACGGCACGCTGAGCGGATCCCGGCAAACAAGCGGCAGGCGATGAAAGCGGACCCTCCTGATACAGACCAAAACGCAAACAGCGCAGCGCAACCAACACGGCGGATTCTCGTGCTGCTCGCCCACCCTTCGCTCGACCGCTCGGAAGTGAAACGCCCTATGGCGGATGCGGTCCGCGGCCTGGCCGGCGTCACCTGGGTGGATCTGTATGTCGAGTATCGTGTCCGGCGACAATCAAGATGGGACTGTAGCGACAATCAGGATGGGAATGGGATGGTTGGCCATGCACCCATTCAGTCCACCACCGTTCATGAAATGGCGGGCAAAGCTGCCTGAAGAACCGGATCGGGTACCTTCCGCGCAGGCCGGCTAAAGCACCACCAATGCGATTCCAATAACGGCCCCGGACCACAGCAGTGCGACCACACAGTAACCCATGATGTCGCGGATACCCAAACCGGCGATCGCAAGCAGAGGCAACGCCCAGAATGGCTGAATCATATTGGTCCACGCATCGCCCCAGGCCACGGCCATCGCCGCCTTGCCGAGCGGCACCCCGAGGGATGCGGCCGCAGGCATGACGATGGGCGCCTGTACTGCCCACTGCCCACCACCCGAGGGCACGAAAAAGTTGACGATACCTGCGCTCAGGAAGGTGAACAACGGAAAGGTCGCCGGCGTCGAAATCTCGACGAACCACTGGGAGATGGAGGCCGCAAGGCCCGAGCCGACCATCATTCCCATGATTCCGGCGTAGATCGGGAACTGCAGCACGATGCCGCCAGTGGTCTTGATGGCCTCGTTCAGCGCGTTCAGGTAGTTCGCCGGCGTCCTGTGCAACAGAATGCCGGTAAACAGAAACAGAAAGTTCACACTGTTTAACCCCAGTGAACCGCCGCTGACGAAATAGTGAATCAGGTAGCCCCCTCCCATGATCGCCAAGATGATCGGCACAACGGGGCTGTTCTCCATTTTCTCGGCCGGAGACATTTCGGCGCGGGGCTTGACCTCCACCTCCTCGGGCTCCTTCAGCTTCACCGGATCCACCTCGAGAATCTCGCCGGGCTTGGGGATCATCATGCGGTTGAGGATCGGAAGGGTCACGAACAGGATCAAGACCACAACGAGCACCTGCCAGCTGAATATCGTATCAGCCACAGAAATCACCTGCCCGTCGGTCAGCTTCGAAAGGGCGTCAACGCCGGGTGATGCGATCTTCAGGGGGATCGATCCCGACAGCCCGGCATGCCAGACCAAAAATCCGGTGTAGGCCGAGGCGACCAACAAAGGGTAGTGGATGCCGCGGATACGGGTGGCAAGCTCCTTTGCCATCAGGGCGCCGACGATCAGACCAAACCCCCAGTTGATCCAGCACGCTGCCAGCGCTACCAGGGTGACCAGGACGACCGCCTGAGAAGGATTCTTCGCAAGGCCGGCGATGGCGGCCAATCCACGGCGCACCGGTTTGCTCATGGCCAGGACGTAGCCGGTAACGAGGATCAGTACCATCTGCATCGCGAAGGTGAGCAGGTTCCAGAATCCACCGCCCCAGAATCCGATCATCTCAACCGGACTCCTGCCCTCACCCAGCATGCCGGCAAGGAAGACGATGAAGGTGAGAATGGCGGCGAAAAGAAATGCGTCCGGCAACCATCGCCGTACGACTTTCGTGAAGAAGCCAGCCAGAGTTCGAATCATTATGCTCTCCCGTTATGGTGGTATCGGTAGACCGATTGGTCGTTTCCCGCCGCTTGGAGCCTGCTACCACGACAAGCCGAAATGATCTGCCGGCCCTCGGCTCCCGGTTCTTTGCCTAACGTTCTTGCGACATGCCGTTCACCCACCGCGTGGCTGAAAAGCGGCTGAACAATCCCGTTGGCGGCTGCTTGGAATCAGCCAACGGCCAATTGCCTGTCATGAAACTGCAGCTGGAGCCGTCCGGGCGCCGTGAATCAGGCTGCGTCCAGGTCTTGCGATATGATCAATTCCGCCTCGGTGGCGGCCTTTACCTGCTCGACGCTGACACCCGCGGCCAACTCGGCCAAGACGAGGCCCTGCGGCACAACCCTCATGACCCCCAGCTCTGTGACAATCATGTTCACCTGTTTGACGGCTGTTAACGGCAGAGTGCACTTCTTGAGGATCTTTGCCTGCCCCCGGTTGGTATGCAGCATGGCGACAATGACCTTCTTGGCGCCCACCACCAGATCCATGGCCCCGCCCATGCCGGGGACCAGCTTACCGGGGATCATCCAGCTCGCGTAATCGCCATTCTGGTCCACCTCCAGCGCTCCCAACACCGTAACGTCGACGTGTCCGCCACGGATGATGCCGAAGGACGTTGCGCTGTCGAAAAAGGCCCCGTCCGGCAGAATGCTTGCAGGCTGGCCGCCCGCATTGGTGATATTGCGATCCCAATCCGCCTCGTCCGGCGGCAAACCCATACCGACGAAACCATTCTCCGACTGCAGGGTGATGTGTATGCCGTCCGGAATATAGTTGGCGACCTGGGTAGGCAGGCCGATGCCCAGATTGACCACGTCCCCGTCGCGCAGCTCCTGGGCGACCCGTCGTGCAATCCTTATTTTTGGCTCTTCCTGCGTCATGGCCTCACCTCGGCACGATGTAGTCGATGAAGATACGCGGCGTGGCGACGTGATCGGGGTCGATCTCGCCCACTTCCACCAGCCGCTCTGCCTCGACGATGACCTGGTCGGCCGCCGTAGCCATGACCGGATTGAAGTTGCGCGCCGTACCGTGGTAGACCACGTTTCCACTGCGGTCCACGGTAGCCGCGTTGATCAGCGCCACTTCCGCCCGCAGTGGCAGTTCCAACAGGTAGTCGTTGCCGTTGACGGGAATTTTTGCCTTGCCCTGCTCGACGACGGTGCCGACCCCGGTGGGAGTCAGAATTCCACCGAGACCCGAGCCCCCGGCGCGAATTTGCTCGACCAGTGTTCCCTGCGGGATTAGTTGCACCTCCAACCTACCGGCATTCATCAGGTCGCCGGTGTCCTTGTTGGTACCGATGTGCGAGGCAATCAATTTGCGCACCTGACCACTCGCAATCAACTTGCCGATACCCCGGCCGGGGAAGCCGGTATCATTGACGATGATCGTCAGATCGCTTACGCCGGTCTCGACCAGCGCGTCGATCAGGGCGTGCGGCGTACCCGCCAACATAAACCCGCCGATCATGAGCGTGGCACCGCTCTTGACCAGTCCGGCGGCCTCCGCAGCGGATATGACGGGTTTATGCATGCCCTCTACTCCTTGCGCTCACCGTTGCACCTGTCGAAAAGACCGCCATGGGGAAGTATAGATCGCATAAAAATTCTTATGCGCATTTCCCGCGGGCATGTCCAAGCCGTCG
>CBDUNM010000162.1:0-10991 GCA_965368585.1 uncultured Chromatiales bacterium
ACAGGTGCGGCCCCGGCCGATGAAGCGCGCACGGTCGGTCTCGTAGGAAGACTCCCCGACGTCGGCATCGTGCACCGCCATCAGGTGCAGCGCCCAGGGCACCCGTTCGTCGCGGGAGCGCGGCCGGCGCGTGCACAGAATGGCCTGGCGCGCCGCCACGATCTCGGTCTGCACGAACAGATTGCTGAAGGCCGGATGCAACGCGTCGGCGGCGGCGTTCGCCAGCACCACCTCGGCGTAGCTGGTGACCTCGATGCTGCGGCGTGCTGAAGAATGGTTGGTGATGCGCACCCGGCGCAGTTCGATGTCGTCTTCCGGTGATATGACGATTTCGGTATGGGTGTCGAAATCGCCGTCGCGACGGCGGAATTCCGCGCGCCCTTCCGAGAAGATGGCTTCGTAGTGTTCGGCGCGCTGCACAGTGGGCTGGTACGCGGTCGTCCACACCGCGCCGCTCTCCAGGTCGCGCAGGTAACAGAACGTGCCCCAGGGATCACGGGTACCGTCTTCGTGCCAGCGCGTCACGGCCAGGTCCTGCCAGCGGCTGTAGCCGCCGCCGGCATTGGTGACCATCACATGATAACGGCCGTTGGACAGCAACTGCACTTCGGGCAGCGGCGTGTTGGGACTGGCCAGCACGCGTATCGGCAGCGGCGGACTGGCCGCGCCGGCCTCGATACCGGTACGTTCGGCGGTGTGGACATAGAATGCGGTGGCCTTGGGGACCCGCTCCTGCAGCAGCAGCAGGGTCGCCTGGAACAGCGGGTCGGAGGCAAAGCGCCGCTGCATCGGGCGGTCCAGCAGGTGGCTGGCCAGGGCGAGCAGGCTCATGCCCTGGTGATGAGCCATGTAGGACCGCACCAGGGCCTGCGATTCGCCGCGTCTTTGCCGAGCCGGGGTATAGTCGATGGCCTCATGGAAACCGAACTGCCCTTCCGCCCCGGCGGCGGTGAGCCGTTGCAGATTCTGACAGGCCGCCTCCGGCGCCACCATCAGCGCGAGCGCCGAGGCATAGGGCGCGATCACCTGGTCTTCGGCAAGTCCGCGCTTCAGCCCCAGGCCGGGCACGCCGAAGGCGCGGTACTGGTAGTTCAGATGCAGATCCACCGTGTTGTAGCCGGATTCCGACATACCCCAGGGCAGGCCGCGCTGCAGGGCGTATTCGATCTGCCGCGCCACCGCCGCCTTGGCGGTCTGGTCGAGCAGCGTGTGCTCATAGGTCGGCATCACCAGTTGCGGCATCAGATACTCGAACATCGAACCGCTCCAGGACAGCAGGGTCGGTTTGCCGCCGGCGCTGGTGAGCAGGCGCCCCAGCGCAAACCAGCTTTCTTGAGGCAGTTGCCCCTGGGCGATGGCGACGAACACGCTCAAGCGGGCTTCCGAAGCAAGCAGATCGTAGAAACTGGCATCCTGGCGCCGCTCGTCCACGCTGTAGCCAATGCTCAGCAGACGCGATGTCTTGTCGTACAGAAAGCCGTATTCCATGTTCGCGAGTTCGCCGGCCTGCAGGGCCAGGCGCTGGATGAGCGCGATGCGCGCCTGGGCGCGCGCGCTGCCTTGTTCGACGTGCCGGCGCAGTTCGCTCAGCCGCGCCTCACGGGCAGGCGTCGGACCCGCCTCCAGGCTGTTTGACAGGGCTACCGCGAGCCCTGCCAGTTGTCGCAGGGTCGGGATAGCATCGATTTCGGGGACCTCGCCGAGCCCATCCGACGCCTCAAGCTGCCCGGTCCATGGCGCGAGCAAGATCACCTCATCGCCGGCCGCCCGGCATTGCCGGGTCAGCACCGCTGCCCACCAGGCCGCCTGGCTTTCGGGCTCGCCGCCCAGCTCATCTGCAACCGTCCCGGCGACGCGCGCCAGCCGGTTCAGCAGCAGCGCCGCTGCCGGGAGCGTAGCCGGCGGCGCGGCGCACGCGGCGTCCAGATCCTTGCGGAACTGGGCCAGCGTGGGCGACGCGGCAGCGCCTGTGGCCTCCTCCAAAACACCCAGGGTGTCGCCCATTCCGTCCAGCCAACACTTCTCAAAAATCGGGCGATCGAGCAACGCAATCAGACCCGGGCGCAAGGTCAGCAAATGACCCGCCAGGTTGCCGCTGTCCACCGTCGAGATATAAACCGGGTGCAGCGGTTGCAGTGACTGGGTGTCGTACCAGTTGTAGAAATGGCCCCGGTGGCGTTCCAGTCCCGCCATCGTCTCCAACGTGTGGGCCGTGCGCTTGACCAGCTGCCCGGCCGGGATGTAGCCGAAGTCGTAGGCGGAAAGATTCGCCAGCAGCGCCAGCCCGATATTGGTGGGTGAGGTACGATGAGCCAGTTTGGCAGCGCGGAATTCCTGGTAGTTGTCCGGCGGAAGCCAATGGTCATCCGGACCGACGAAGGTTTCGAAAAATGCCCAGGTCTTGCGTGCGATGCGCCGGAGAAACCGGGTCTGCTCGGCGCTGAGTTGTGCCTCGTGGCGGGCCAGTGGCAGGCTGATCCACCAGGCGAAAGCAGGCGACGCGAGCCACAGCATCAGCACCGGCCCCGCCACCGGCAGAGCCGCCGGATTCGCCACTGCCAAGGCGGCGGCCGTGGCGGCGGCGACCACGGGGGCAAACCACATGGCGCGAAACGAGCCGGTGAGGTCGGTCCGGCTCAGGCGCTCCTGGTCGCCGGAAGGATTCCATTCCAGCAACCGTTGGTGCGTCACCAGCAGCCGCCAAAGCGTGCGCAGGATCGCATCCAGGCCGTAGAACGCCTCATGCGGCAGGGTCACCAAGGCGAGCCCCGTTTGGCTGGCGCGCTGGCCGGCGGCATCGATGACGGCGGCGAGATGCTGGACCGGCCGCAAGTCGGCCGGCTTGCGAAACACGTCCAGCAGGGTGGCCAGCAATGAAGGGATCAGAAGAATGGCAAGCACCGCCAGGGTCCAGAAACCGGGGGATGAGAACGCCATCCAGCCCAGCAGCAAGAGCAGCGTCAATGCGGCCGGCACCAGGCTGCGGCGCAGGTTGTCGAACAGCTTCCAGCGTGACAGCGCCGAGAGCGGGTTGCGCCGGCGCCGCCCACCGGCGGCGGGAACCCGTGGCAGCAGCCAGCCCGCGAGCTGCCAATCGCCTCGGATCCAGCGGTAGCGTCGATTGGCATCGGCGCCATAGCGGGCCGGGTATTCCTCGTACAACTGCACATCGCTCAACAGTCCGGCACGGGCGTAACAGCCTTCCAAGAGATCATGGCTGAGGATCCGGTTATCGGGAAAACGCCCCTCGAGCGCCTGTTCGAATGCATCGACGTCGTAGATCCCTTTACCGATGAACGAGCCTTCACGGAAGATGTCCTGGTAAACGTCGGAGACGACGCGGGTATAGGGATCGATTCCGGGCTCGCCGCCGAGCAGGCGCGCATAGCGTGATTGGCTGGTGCCGGGCAGGCTCGCGCTGACGCGCGGCTGCAGGATGCCGTAGCCCGCGCGAACCCGCCCCAGGGTCTCGTCGTAGACCGGACGGTGCAGCGGGTGCGCCATGGTGCCGACGAACTGGCGCGCGGCGTCGCGCGGCAGCTGGGTGTCGGTGTCCAGAGTGATCACATATTTCACGCCGGCCAGCACCGCCGTCGCACCGACGAGCAGGGAAAAACCGTCGCTGCAACCTTCACGCAGCAGACGGTTCAGATCCGCCAGCTTGCCGCGCTTGCGCTCCTGTCCCATCCAGATTCGGTCCTGGGCATTCCAACGGCGCGGGCGATGAAACAGGAAAAAGACATCGTTCCGGCCGTCCGAATACTGCCGGTTCAGGGCTTCGATCCGCTCCCGGGCCAACCCCAGCAGCAACTCGTCGTCGGCAAGGGTTTCCTCGGCCGCGTCGCCGAAATCGGTCAGCAGGCCGAAATACAGGTTCTGGTCGCGATTGGCCAGAAACCTGACTTCGAGCGCCTCGACCAGGCTTTCGACGTTGTGCGGGCTGGTGAGCAGGGTTGGAATCGCGACCAGGGCGCGCCTATCCGGCGGGATGCCCGCGGAGTAATCCATGCGCGGCAACGGATGGGGCGACGCCAGCAAGGTGGCCACCCAGTTGACCAGCGCGACCGCGAGTTGGCTGGCGGCCAACAGGGCGAGGACGCCCAGCGGCAGCAGCGCCCAACCGGAGAAACCGTCTGCCCGTACCTCGGCCAACAGCCCGCCTGCCAGAAGCACCGCAGTCAATATGATCGTGCCCAGGTAGAGCAACAATGGCGACCGGCTGGCGCCGCGCCGCAGCGCCGCCGCCGGGCGCAGACGCGCCTGGGTGGCGGTTTCCAGCTCGGGCCGGCCGCGGTCGACCAGGTAATAGCCGACATGCGCCGCTCTGTCGTCGCCCGCCAGCCGGTCCGCGCCCGCCTGCGCCAGCTCGATGGCGCGGCAGGCGACCGCGTCCTCAGACAGGTCGCTGCCCTTTGCCACTTCTTCGATGACGTGGCGGTAGCGGTCGCGGCTGGCGAAGTCCATCGCGGCGTAGGCTCCACCCGGATCGGTGCGCAGGGTCCGCTCGACCACGCTTATCGACTCGACGAACTCACGCCAGTCCATGGTCCCGAGGAAACGCAGGCTGCCGATGCTGTTGCTGATCGAGACCTGGTCGGCGGCCTGCTGCTGAGTCCCCGACCGTACCAGCTGCGCGATGCTCAGCCCCGATTCGGCCAGCTGCTGCTCGATCCAGGTCAACGGCAGGGCCAGGGCGGGACCCTGTCCCTGCAGGCGGCGCGCCAGTTCCGACACGAACGGCGCCGTCATCGGTGGATTCGAGCGCGCCATGTCCGCGATCACCAGGATCAGGTTCTTGGGATCGCGGCGGGCGATCTCCGTCAGATCGTTGGCCCAGGCGACCGCGAGATCCAGGTCTATCCTGCCGGCGGCGATGTGCGCCGCGACGCGGCGCAGATTCTCAATCAGCGCCAGACGCAGCATGATAGGGATGGCCCACAACTCGCCCAGCCTGAGGGGCGTGACCGTCTGGTAGGCCGCGACGAATCGGCTCAGACTGTCCGGGTCTACCCGGCCGTCGCCGTGGGCGATGGTCCCAAGGGCGATGTCGTACACGCGCGGCAGCCCGGCCGACGCGCCTTCTGCCAGGCTGGGCAGTTCCCGACTGTAACCCTTGGGCAGGTGGCGCCTGGCGGTGCGAATCTGTTCTTCAATGAGATAGAAGTTGTCGAGCATCCATTCCGCGGCTGGCGTGATACGGTGGTTCGCCGCGACCGCCGTCGTCAACCGATTGCAGGTCTCGATCAGCACCCTTTCGTTCGCGGCCAGGCGCGACAACAGCTGGTCCGGAACGCGTCCCGGCGCCAGGCGGTGCTCGGATGCCAGGCGCACGCCGTGCTGCTCCATCTGATCGGAACTGAACAATTCCGCGCGCAGCGGCAGCTCGTCCTGGAAAGGCTGTCTCGGCGCCCCGCTCAAGCCCAGGCGCAACCGTGCCCGGTGTGTCCTGGTCCGCAGCCACGGCCTGAAACGCTTCGAGTCAAGGTCCTTCCAAGCTGGTCCCACGTTTTTCACCTCACCGATCGGCTAACGGCAGCAATTGCGCCAGGTCGTACGCCACCACAGCGGCCATGACGATGATCACAACGCTCCGGGCAGATCCGCCCGTGAGTCATGCGCGGTGCAGCGGTGAACGGATGTGAGCGGGCCAGTGCGCCCTGGTACCTTTGTTCAGATCATACGCCCTTAGCGGTAGGACCGACGGATCAAATGCGTTTTCCTGGTACTCTTTCAAGATGATATTGCCAGGTTCAGCTTTCACAGGCTGTTTCGCGCCCGGCGCAGCACTCATCACGCAGGCAATGGCATTGTCCCTTGTCAGATGCTGCAACGACGTTGCGCGACAGCGGCGGGTGGGAACTCCCGCCCAGCCCGTCCTGCGGGTTGGCGCTGCGTGCACGGGGATTGTGCCGCTGCCTGCTGAAGGCATGCGGCGCAGGCACATGGCCGCGCAGTGGGGCGTGGGTCGGGTAGGGGTTCGCGAAAATAGGCGAGTGTTGGAGGTGCCCTTAAGCTCCAAACGGATTGCGACAATACACTAGTCGATGTCGGATTCGTGCGGACCGCGCAGGTGAACGGGTTCGACCTTTTTTGACCGGCGCAGCCGCAGATTGAGCATCTCGACCGACAAGGAGAATGCAATCGCAAAATACAGATAGCCTTTGGGTATGTGAAAACCCATTCCCTCGGCCATCAGGGCCGTACCGACCAGCACCAGAAAACTCAACGCGAGCATTTTCACCGTCGGGTGTTGCTCGACGAAATCGCCGATGGGTTTGGCGGCCCACAGCATGACGCCGATAGCGATGACAATGGCCGCGATCATTACCTCGACCTGCTCGGCAAGGCCTACGGCGGTAATCACCGAGTCAAGGGAGAAAATGATATCGATTACGCCGATCTGCAGCACCACGCTCCAGAACGCCGCCGAGGCCTGGCCCGGACCCGCCTGCTCCACCGGACCTTCCAGCGAGTTGTGGATTTCCAGCGAGGCCTTGGCGATCAGGAACAGCCCGCCGCCCAGCAGAATCAGGTCGCGTCCCGACACCGCGTGGTCGAGCAAGTGGAACCAGGGTTCGGTCAAACGCATCACCCAGGTTATCGAAAGCAACAACAGCACGCGGGTGACCAGCGCAACGCCCAGACCCAGTCGGCGCGCATTCTCGCGCTGCTCCTCGGGCAGGCGGGCCGCCATCAAGGCGATGAAGATGATGTTGTCGATGCCGAGCACGATCTCGAGCACCGTGAGCGTCAGCAGCGCAACCCACGCGTTTGGGTCAAACAGTATTTCCATTATTGCAAGTCACTCGAGCCGAGCCGGTAAGGGAACAGGACAATGCTTGAAGTCGGACAAGATAGCGCTTGAACTCAGTGCCGTCAAACGCAGCCAGACGCATCTAGCGCCGGCTTTACTTTGGTGGCAAAAGACGTCGCAACGCTTTTTTGTGCCGTGCGTATCGCAGTGATCGCCAAGCATCGTGGCCAGATCGCATTGCTGTTGGCGCTTGTCTACCTGGTGCCATTCGGCATGGCAGTCGCGAGCGGCGACGATGCGCTCGCAGCGCGGTACTTGATGGTTTGCGCCGTTTTTTCAATCGTTGCCACCCCCGCTTTCCGATTGCCCTCGAGGGAACATATTCAGATCAACGCAGCATGGGTGGTCGTGGTGCTGGGGCCGTCGTCGCACCCGCCCTGACAACGACGTACCCGTTTGTCGTCATCCTGCTCGCGATGGGCGGCGCGGTTCCGTTGGTGCCGTTCTACCAAGCGAGGCGCGGGACGTGAAAGAAACTGCTCGCAGATGGCGGGCTGTTGGGGTTATTCGCGCTGGTGAGCGTGGTGAGCATTGTGTTTTTTCTGGTACCCCGAACCGATGCTCCGATGGATTCCATGCAAGGCCTGTTGCATCCGCTGCTATGCGGAATCTCCGCGCGAGCGACGGTCGGGGTCAGCACGCTCGACCCGGGCGCTCTGCGCGAGGCCGGTCCGGACGCAACGGCTTATCTGTTTTACCTCACCAACAACGATCAGGCCAACATCAGCGCGAGCCTCGTCGGGCGCTCGCTTAAGTTCGCCCGGGTCGTCACCAGGAGCGAAGATCCGGAACTCGGGTATGTTTGCATTGAACTCGGTCTGGAGGACGCCGTCATTCCGGCGCGCACCACCGGGCGCTTCCTGACGGGTCTCGTCGAGGGCCGTGACCCGCTCGAGCTTTCAACCATGATTCGCTACGAGGCCCGCGTGTTTTCCTTCATCCTGCCGGATGAAGACGCCGGCCCGCTGGAGGATCTGGAACTGCCCCAGCAGAGCCGGGTGATCTGTTTTTACCGCGCACGGGCATTCGTCCTGCCAGAGCGAGATACGAGGCTGACGGCCGACGACGAGATCGTGGACTTGACGCATCGGCAGCACATCCGCGAACTGGAGCGACGCTGGACCTGAAAGATTCGGGGCGGCAGGCGCTCTTGACCGACAACAAGGCGGACGTGCCGATCCCGTTCACTTCAAAGTTTATCTAACCGCGATCATGCAGCGTGCGCGAACCAACGACAGGACGGGTTACGAACCGACACCTTGATTTTGCGAGGAGATGGAACGTCATGCCGATGAAAACGGCTTTCTTCATGCTTACACTATTGTGGAGCGTAAGTCCCTACGCAAGCTTACTTTGCACCGCCGTTGCCGATCAGCATCCTGGCCTGCCGTCGGGCTCTCTCTTCAGTAAAGAAGCGGGTTTACCGGCGTTCAAGGGGCCGCCGATGGCCACTTCCCACGCCACGAACAGCATGGAACGGCGTTTCATCTCGTCGCCGGAACAACGATGAAGGTAGATGAAGAATCGTCCCTATTGAATTGCTATACGGAAATCCGGCACAACGATTCGGGGATCACACTGCGTGCACGCAGTGGATTGATGGATGGACTGCAGAATGCGCGACTGGAGTTAGTGAAATATCCGGTTGATAGCTCGCGTTACCAAAGCATTGTGGTTTTTGAATGTACAGAATATTGCAAGTTTGAGACAAGTAGACGTCCGACCCACCATAGATAACCCAAGCGAAAACGGATGTTCCGGACAACAAATACGTAGACCATAGCGAAAGGTGAAATCTCTGGCCGTTCAACACGTTGGAATAATTTAACCCAATGGGCTCGCCCGGTTGCTCACGGATGCTGAAGAGGTGACTCGAGAACGAGTAAAACTGATACGGTTTGGCGCCCCATCGCAGAGAACGCACGGCCAGGAGGTTAGGAACGGCTTGAATTAATTGATTGGTAGCTACGGGTGGAATCGAACCACCGACCCCAGCATTATGAGTGCTGTGCTCTAACCAGCTGAGCTACGTAGCCACAGGGAAGGCGAGAACGATAGCCGGAATAGCGAAAGCTGTCAAACCGGCCCCTGTCGGTGGCAATCACGGAAATTCGGCGCGGGCGACGACGGCAGCCGACCGCGTCACACGTTGAATCGAAAGTGCATCACGTCGCCGTCCTGGACGACGTAATCCTTGCCCTCCAGCCTCAGCTTGCCGGCCTCCTTGGCGCCGTGCTCGCCCTTGCAGGCGACGAAATCGTCGTAGCCGACCACCTCGGCGCGAATGAACCCGCGTTCGAAATCGGTATGGATGACGCCGGCGGCCTGCGGCGCGGTGGCGCCGACCGGCACGGTCCAGGCACGCACCTCTTTCACGCCCGCGGTGAAATAGGTCTGCAGTCCCAGCAGATTGTAGCCGGCGCGCACCACGCGATTGAGGCCGGGCTCGTCGAGGCCCATTTCCTGCAGGAACTCGGTCTTCTCCTCGTCGTCCAGTTCCGCCATGTCCATTTCCATGGCGGCCGACACGGCCACCACTTCCGAACCTTCGGTCTCGGCATGGCGGCGCACGGCATCCAGATAGGAATTGTCTTCGAACCCGTCGTCATTGACGTTGGCGATGTACAGTGTCTTCTTGATGGTCAGCAGGTGCAGGTCGTAGAGTTCCCCGCGTTCGTCGTCACTCAGACCCATGGCGCGCACCGGCGCGCCCGTATCCAGGTGATCGCGCACCCGTTCCAGCAGCGCCTTGCGCGCGAGCATTTTCTTGTCGCCCGACTTCGATTGCTTCTCGGCGCGCTGCAGCCCCTTTTCCACGGTTTCGAGATCGGCCAGGGCTAGTTCGGTGTTGACCACTTCGATGTCGGCGAGCGGCTCGATCCTGCCGGCCACATGCACGATATCGTCATTGTCGAAGCAACGGACCACCTGCGCGATGGCGTCGGTCTCGCGGATATTGGCGAGAAACTTGTTGCCCAGACCCTCGCCCTTCGACGCACCCGCGACCAGGCCGGCGATATCGACGAACTGCATGGTGGTGGGGATCACGTTTTGCGGTGTGACGATCGCCGCGAGCACCTCCAACCGTGCGTCGGGCAGCGGCACCACACCGACGTTGGGGTCGATGGTGCAGAACGGATAGTTCTCCGCCGCGATGGTCGCCTTGGTGAGGGCGTTGAACAGCGTGGATTTACCGACGTTCGGCAAACCCACGATACCGCATTTGAAACCCATCCCCGGGGACCTCCTGCCAGAAAAGGCGGCAAGGATAACCGAATGCGCGCCGGGCTGCATGCCTGCACAACGGTTTGGCAGGCGTTTCGACCACGCAGCAAGCCGCCGTGGGAAGCGCGCCCCGCAACGACCGAAAGCCAATCAGATCTGCATCGCCGAGCGCGGGCTGGCCGCTTACGGAGTCAGTCTTTCGAATTCCGGTTGTAGACGTCTTCGTAGCGCACGATATCGTCCTCGCCGAGATAACTGCCGGATTGCACCTCGATGATTTCCAGCGGAATGGAACCCGGGTTTTCCAACCGGTGTTTGGTCCCGATCGGGATATAGGTCGATTCGTTCTCCGACAGCAGGAACACCTTTTCGTCGCAGGTCACCCGTGCAGTACCGCTGACCACGATCCAGTGCTCGGCCCGATGATGATGCATCTGCAGCGACAGCGCCGCGCCGGGCTTGACGCTCAGCCGCTTCACCTGGAAGCGTTCGCCCTGGTCCATACCCTCGAACGACCCCCAGGGTCGGTGCACCCGGCGATGCAGGTCACCTTCGGTGCGTCCGGACGATTTCAAGTGGTCGGCAACCGCCTTCACCTCCTGCGCCCGCGACTTGTCGGCGACCAGCACCGCGTCCGGTGTCTCGACCACGATCAAATTGTTGACCCCCACCGCGGCCACCATGCGTGACTGCGAATGCAGCAGGTTGCCGTGCGAATCATGCGCATACACGTCACCGTGGACGGCGTTGCCCTGGTCATCCTGATCGCTCACCGACCACAGCGCGCACCAGGCGCCGATATCCGACCAGCCGGCATCCAGGGGTACCACGAGTACCGCGCCGTCACCGTCCCGCGACAGCGGCTCCATCACCGCGTAGTCGATCGAATCGCCGGGGCAGGCCTGGAACAGCTCACTCGCCGCCCGGTAGAAATCCATATCGGCGGAACCCG
>CBDUNM010000163.1:0-10990 GCA_965368585.1 uncultured Chromatiales bacterium
TGGAGACCTCATCCGCAGGGGTTGCGGGCGTCGCCGTGCCTTGCTCGGTCAGGACCTCGGCCTGTGCTTGATCCGCATTCGCCGCAACCGTCTGATCCGCCGCCAGCGGCGGTTCGACTGTGCCGGGAGCGGGAGGCGGTACGGTTTCGGCCGGCGTCGTTGCCTTTTCAAGTGAGGTATCGGGCCCCGCACCAGCGCGTTCGACCTGTTGAAGTCGTTCGTCGATGTCCTTGGTGCTTTGCTCAAAGCGTTGCGCGAAGTCCTGCAGTTCGCGGCGCAGGGCGGCATGGCCTGCCCCACGACCAGACCTAACACGCCGCCGAACAAGGCTCCGGAGAAGGAACTGGCGGCGCCGCCTCCGAGGAACAGTCCGACCAACATCAACAACCATTGCATCCGGCCACATTCCCGTAGTGCTGCTGTGTTCTTGAAGGGCCTTCCGACTTACCCGATTACGGGGAGGATGCGGCTCCTACTCAGGGTGTTGCTTTGTACTGGGGCGCCTTGGCCCGACGCAACATTCGCCGCGAAGTATATCGGTTCGCGACATGCGAACTAAAGCGCGAAGCGTTCGTGCTGCACGCTGGATGAATTCACGCCAGCGGTTCTTCAGCATGTCCCGCAACTCTTCAGATGCGAGTCGTTTGCGGACACTTCGGCGAGGGACGCGCCCAAGGTCAAGCCGGTTGTGTCGGGTCCGCCCGCCAGTCGATCCCACTCACCTGCACCGTCAATACCCATGGAAGCGGTTGATATGTCCTCGTTGGGTGCATCGAAAAATCGTCGTACGCGCCAACTTTCTCACCAAGCTTCGAACAAGACTTCATTTGCCCCATCGGCCTCATTCGCTGTAGTGCGCTGCAACGCGATTGTCATTCAGGGGTCAGTCTTGCTGAAACGGTATTTGATGAAAATCTAATTCTGCGACAAGCGCTGACCAAGCTGCGTTGCCCCGTATGTTCCTACAGGAGTAGCAGACATGAACTGGCGCGTTGTCTACAATGACCAGACCCAGCGTTATCGTATTGAATCCAAGCGCTGGTGGGGATGGGAATTCATTGTCGACGCAGACTCCGACAACTACCTGAGTTTCTCGAGCTGTATCGAAGCCAGGAACTGGGTTTGCCAACGTATGACCGCGTATGAACGACCAGCACGGCGTTGGCGCGTCCTGACGATTTGCGACTGCCCGAATTCATCCGTTTAATCGGCCTGTGCTGCAGAGCCGTTCGCGACCAGCCGCCCGGATCGCTGAACGTTAGTTTACGGAGAATGGTGTTGCAGCGCTTATCAAGGAATGCGCTAGTAAAGCCTCCTGCCGGGTAAAGGGTTATTGAGAAATGCGCTAGCAAAGCCTCATCTCGGGTGAAGGTTCAAGTGACTGTTTGCTGCAGGGAAGCAGCAGCCGAGCCTGCAGGGGTGAATCGCGAAGCGGTGAACGCCTTGCCATGGATGGCGAGGCTGGACTTATTTGCGCAGCAGGGACTGCGTAGCAAGAAAGTATTCACGGCGGGTCACTGCAAGCTTTGCCCGGCAGGAGGCAGCGGAAACGTGCCGCTTTTATTTCGGAAACGATTCCAGCGCGTTTAAATTCTGGAACTGGCGTCCGCGTGCTTCTATCTTTTGTTTGGCCGTGAGATGTACCTTGGCTGCAAGTCAAGCGGTTGCGCTTGCCGGCGTTGGTGCCCTGGTCTTTGTTCGGCGCGAGTGGCACGGTGTGGCGAACTCGCCGAAACCCGCATTGGCGAAGCAGCACCAGGCAAGCCCTTCATTCCATGCGCCTCTCATCTTCGAATACTGACTTGCTGTCCGGGGCGGTAGAGCGAGACGCGGCGATTGAGCGCCCGTCCGGCGGCGGTCGCATTGTCAGCGATCGGCTTCTCGTTACCGTAGCCTCGCACCGAAAGCCGCGTATCGGGAATTCCTCGCGCCACAAGATATTCTCTTACGGCGCCTGCGCGTTGGGCTGAAATACGGAGATTGGATGATGCGTCGCCGGTATTGTCGGTGTGTCCCGCGACCTCGAAACTCAGGTGCGGATGGTGCTTCAATTGAATCGCCAGCGTGTTCAGCACCCGTTGCGATCGCGGCTCCAGATCAGTCGAGTTCCACGCGAAATTGACCCCCCGCGGTACGATTTCCTGGTTGAGTGCGCACCCGGTCTGATCCACCAATAAGCCTTGGAGCGTATCCGCGCAGAGGTCTTCGAGATTAGCGACGCCGTCTCGATCGTCGTCAGCCGACAATAGCGATGCCTTTTCCGCGGCGAGTTCCGCCACGCGCGAGCTCAAGAATTCGACCTGCAATTTGAGTTGGGCCACCTTGCCGCTCTCCTCTTGCGAGACGGCGGCCAATTTTTCCGCCAGGCTCTGATTGTCGACTTGGGCGGTGGTTAGCAACTGTTCCAGCCATACTTTTTCCGCCAGGAGTTGGTCGTAACTTTGCTCGATCGCGTATAGCTGTCCTTTGAGCAGTCCCAGGTTGTCGGCGGAAGCGTGCAGGTCTTGCGCGCAAATCAGGCGCAGCCTGCGGCCGGGTAGTAGTGTCGACGTGCACTCACCGGGCGCAAGCGTGAGGCGCTCCGCTACGTCCGGTTGCGTGTTCGTACTCGTCGAATCACTCGTGGTCCCACATCCGGAAACTGCGGCAGCGATTACAAAAATCGAAAAAACGATGGGGCATCTCATGCGCAGTCTCCTTGCTTGCCGAGGCTCACGTCTCAAGCATCCTTGACAAGCCTGTCTTGTGTTCCGAAACGATTGGCGACCTGGTGATTTTCGACGTCGAATCAGCAGGCTGCATCTCTGGTTCAATGTGCTGAGGCACTCCTCGAATCGGCCGGTTTGCTTTCTTTCGCGCCTTGATCGCACGAAGATATTGTTCAGTTGGGAATATAGACTACTTGCACCCTCGGCGTAAATTACCTTATCCGTCCATCCGTCACTGACCTCGCCAGCTGGCGCGATTCCTTGGGCTCGGCCGCCACGGCGACGCGAATCCGGTTCGCGACTCGGTCAGCCGAACCGAATACGCGCCATACACTCACTGCATGGAATGCAGCCCGATCCGATTTCCCTCGCTGTCGAGGATCATGCCCATGAAGCCGTATTCGTCGCTGATCGGCGTTTTCTCCATCAGGATTTTCCCGCCGGCGCCTTCGACCCGGTTGAGTGCGGCCTGCAGGTCCTCACCCGCATTCAACCACACCGTCACGCCGGAATCGGCCGTCGGTTTGATCCCCATGAATGGATTCAGCGAGCCGCCGATGCCGTCTTCTCCATGGGGGAAGATTGCGCAGGTGCCGTTGGGTGTCACCATGTCTTCCATGTGATCGAAGCCTAACATTTCACAATAGAACCGCCGTGCTCTTTCGAGATCGGCTACCGGAATGGCAAACCAGGCGATGGCGTTCATAAGGACTGTCTCCACAGTAATCAGTTGCGTGTCGCGACGGGCGCATCGTCGTCAAAAAGGCCGCCGACGCTAGACATTCTGTCTCGTATATCATACACGGCGTAGCGCGCTAACGCGGTCCTGCCGCGTTCAAGCGTCGCTATTGTGCGGCAGATACGCGCTGCACGCATGAACGTCCTGCGCACAGCCAGTATGTTGCATGTGCATTTGAATACATGCTGCGCACGGCCGGAAAAACGCCGCCGTCACCGGTCTGGATCCGCAATCGTTCCATGCGTTGACCGAGGAGTTGATCGTGGTCGATTGCTGCGGCGATGTTCCGACGATAAGGTTAAACGTAATGAACGGTATGCCCTCCGGCATCCAAGATCGACGACTTGGGGTGTCAGTGTGCTACTAATTTAGAATCACGGTGCACCGGCTGCAATCGACGTCGCGTTGCCCCGCAACCCGACATTCAACTGAGGGGTACAACCATGTCCAAAGTCGCTGTTGCCTCGTGGCCCGATCTCAAGCCGCTAGACCCGTCCTATGCACTGGCCGCCGGTGTGGATCTGGTGATTATCCGCTGGCCGGACGGCGAGCAGGTCTCGGTGCTGTACGGGCGCTGTGCGCACCGCGGCGCTCTCATGGCGGACGGTCGCGTCGAAGGAGGCAACATCATCTGCGGTCTGCATGATTGGGATTACTGCTACAAGACCGGCATCAGCGCCTACGACCCCGCCGAGCAATTACATCGCTTCAACGCCTGGGTGGAGGACGACGAGGTCTGGGTGGATGAAGACGAGATCCGGCAATGGGCCGTGGACAATCCCCAGCCCTATGACCGAGACGCCTACCAGGGCCTGTACAAGGATTTGCACGGCGGACCGGAAGAGCCGCATTTCAAATACATCCAGCACCTTGCCGAGTACGGACTGAACGAGGTGGGCCACCACGGCCGAGTCAGTGCCATGGGCGTGCCCCGCGACGAATTGCCCAAGTGGGAGCAGATCCAGATCCTGACGGCGCAGTTGCACAAGATGCCGCTGCTCGACGACCACCCGGTCGGAACGCGGGTCGTCATCGGCCCCAACGCCGACAAACCGCTGGTGCTGGAGCGTCCGTTGTTCGTATCGGACATGAGCTTCGGTGCGTTGTCGGAAGAGGCCAAGGTCGCGTTGGCGATGGGCGCGGAGCGGGCTGGTACCGGCATCTGTTCGGGCGAGGGTGGGATGCTGCCCGAGGAACAGGCCGCCAACTCGCGCTACCTGTACGAATTGGCCTCTGCGCGTTTCGGTTATTCCATGGACAAGGTGCGGCAATGCCAGGCCTTCCATTTCAAATGTGGCCAAGGCGCGAAGACCGGCACCGGGGGTCACCTGCCCGGCAGCAAGGTACAGGGAAGGATCGCCGAGGTCCGTGAACTCGACGCAGGCGAAGCGGCCATCTCGCCGTCGCGTTTCCCCGATTGGGACACCGTGGACGACTATCGTCGCTTTGCCGCAGAGGTACGCGAAGCGACCGGTGGTATTCCGGTTGGCGTCAAGCTCTCGGCGCAGCATATTGAGCGCGACATCGAGGCCGCTTTGCAAATAGGCGTGGACTACATCATTCTCGACGGCCGCGGCGGTGGTACCGGTGCGGCACCGCTGATCTTCAGAGACAACATTTCCGTGCCCACTATTCCCGCCCTGGCCCGTGCTCGTCGCTACCTGGACAACAAGGGCCGTAACGATGTAACCCTGGTGATCACTGGCGGTCTGCGCTTGCCGGCCGATTTCATCAAGGCCCTGGCCTTGGGCGCCGATGCGGTCGCGGTGTCCAACTCGGCGCTGCAGGCCATTGGCTGCCTGGGTATGCGGGCCTGTCACACCAACAACTGCCCGGTGGGCATCGCCACGCAAAAGCCGCATCTGCGGCAACGTCTCAAGATCGATAGGGGGGCGGAGCAGCTCGACACCTTCTTTCGCGCCGCCACTGAACTGATGCAGGTGATGGCCCGGGCCTGCGGCCACGACCACGTGAACAAGTTCTGCTGCGACGATCTGACCACTTTCGATCGCGGGATGGCCCATCTGACCGGTATCGCCTACGCGGGTGTGTCGCCGAGCTGAGAAGACCTGAAATGAACCGGACTTCGGTGCAACCCAAGCCGAATGCCGATTCGGTCAGTATGGACGACGCGCGCGAACCCTCAGCTCGGATGCGGATCCGCGGTGGTGTCCAACTCCTCCACGATCGGCTGCAGATCCAGCGTTCTGATCGCCTGCATGGCAATTTCCCAGCGACCTTCCAGGCACAGCCCGCTGATGCCCGCGTCCTCGAAGGCATCCAACGCGGCTCGCAGGCATGCAGCGCGCACGGTTTCGGCCAGTTTTAGCGTGTTCGACATGGTGCCTCCCAGAACAATCGGTGCAGATCACTGCGTCCGTGAACCCCTGCGCTCACGTGCCGCAAGGTGTAGCGAAGGTATCGAGTTTATCGAAAAACGTCTTGTGATCGACGTAACGTGCACCGTCGCATGAGAACGTCGTGCCATTCATGCCGTCACTACGGTTGATCGACGCAATGCGACGATCAACCGTTTCGTCGGTCATCCGCAATCGTTTGAAATCGGCGAGAATAGCCTCGGTTTCATCAAGATCGACTACCGGTTTGAGATGAGCGAGCGGCAAATCGCAAAATCGGTCGATAAAACCCGGCGCCAATACCTCTTTCCTTGACGTAGACTCGAAACCGGCAGACAGCGTCGCACAACCAGCGGGTCAACTGGCTGGTGGAAAAATGGACTTTGACGTGAAACGCGCCCTTGTCGCTCAACAATCGCCTGGCTATCCGGTGAACGCGGTCCAACTCCCCGCCGAACAGACTCTCCACGCGGGACTGATGAAAGCGAAACGCTCTCACCGAAGGATCCCCTTTCACGTGCAACCACTTGCAAGGCATGTTTTCACCTCGGTCACTGACATCATCAAGCGTGTACGTGGCTACAAAACACGCGAATAGTGTGCCGCCCTACCGATCTGCCGATTAGCTCGTATGTGCGCATTATCCTCTAATGCCGGCCCGGGAAAATGCCCCGGACGCGACGCACCGGCCTGTCGCCGGCGGCACGGCGCAGTCGCGCCGCATATGTCGTCGGCTGCAGGAGCCGAGCCCTCTCGGCGACGTGCGTCCCATCGCGACAGCGATTGCTCGGAAAAAACGAGGTATGGAACACCTGTTTTCGAATTCTTGAAGTACTGGGAGTGGACCACACTGATGCTGTCAACCAAATACTCGAGGATTTGTCACGTGAAATCAGCGACTGCACGTCCATCAGCCGTAGCCGGAGTTCGGGAACTGCGGCGACACATTGCGTTGCTGGTGAGCGTCGATCCGTCCGAAGCGCCATTTCTGCGTTGCTATCTGGATCTCAGCGATGGCCAGGTACCGGCCAGGCGCCAGCTCGAAGCACGTACTCGAACGTTGCGCCTAAGCCTGAGCGGGGTAGCGACCATCGACTTCGATCAAGCAGTCGCGATGGTCGAGACGGCGCTGGACGCGATACCCGCAGCGGCGTTCGAACCGGTGGCCTGAGAGTCGATGGGGTTAACCAATGCGTGTCCGGATAGAAGCCTCCAACGATCTGGTGGCCGCCAGCGTGCGACGGCTGTTGAGTTTTGCCCTGGCGCCTGTGGCTCTCGACATCGCGGCCGCCCGGGTCCGCGTGGATGTCGTATATGACCCGTTAGGGGTGCAGCTCACCCGCTGCTGCACCGAACTCGACCTCTGCAACGGTCAACGCGTCGCCGTGGAGGAGATGCAGAGTCGTCAGGATCTGGCGGTATCGCGCGCCCTGAACCGTTGCGCTAGAACCGTGCAAAGACGTCTGCGACCGGCTTAGCGCTGGCACCGTTGTACGGTGCGGCCATCTCATGTCGTGGCTAGAATGCCTTCGTCGATAACCTTTCCATCGGCTCGGCCGCCTGACCGACGAATTTTTGATTGACCCCTGCTACGGCGAATTCGCTCGCCGACTACCGTTCGGGCGCACGCTGCGAGACAGCGTAACGTCCCGGGCAGGCCGTGATCTGTCACCGCACAGGTACTGATCTATTGTACGATCGACTGGACGACGAAGCGCCGTAGGAGGCGTCGTCATGGCCGATGCGACTGAACGCAGCGACGTGATTCGACGAGAGCGCTCGGCTTCTGCAGCTCAACCACCAAAGGGCAGTGTTTGCGCGTCCGCAAGTGGACATGGTCTTGCGTGCAGGCCTCAACGGCACCGTCCGCACTTTCGTTCAGATGCATACTGAGTTCGAAAAAACCGAAGTGAAAATCGCATATATTCGATTTTTATTTTGTTCTGCGCACACGCATCATACGCCTCGTGACCGGCATATTCCGGCGCTGAGAACCAATAATCGAGTAACCCAGGAGAACCTTATGAGTCTGATGGAAGTCGCATTTCTTTCGGTTGCGGGCACCGCGGCGGCTCTTAAACTGGGCGCGATCACGGTGGCGGCGGTGTGGGCCATACGCAGTTTGTTTGAGCGGTACCACGGCGTGCCGGTAACGTCGCGCGTTCAAAACCCGCGTGTTTGACATGAGTGCCGTGACCTTCGATTCGCGTGCGGCCCTGACGCTGGCGCTGTTCGCCGGGCTCTGGTGGCTGTTGACGGTCGGCGACTGGAGCTCCTGGCTGATCGGGTTGCCGGTGGTCGCGGCAGCCGCCTGGACGGCGCGGCGGTTGCGGCCTGAAAGCGCCGGGCGGATCTCACTGCGAGGGTTGTTGCGTTTCCTGCCGTTCTTCGCCTGGGAGTCCCTGCGCGGTGGTATCGACGTAGCCTCGCGAACCCTGGCGCCGCGGCTGCGCATACAGCCCGGTTTGGTTGCCTATCGGATCCGCTTGCAACGATCCGATGCACGCATGTTCTTCGCCAACTGCGTAAGCCTGTTGCCCGGCACGCTGGCGGCGGATCTGCGTGACGATGTCCTTGACGTGCACATGCTCGATCGGCGGGTCGACCCGGTCCCGGAACTGCGGCGGCTGGAACTCGCGGTGTCCGGCGTATATCCCGACGGTCGGTAGCGGAGGAATTTCGGCCATGTTCGAATCAAACGTTGTGCTTTCGGTGGCGAGCTTGTTGCTGTTGCTCACGCTGGGCTTGGGCCTGATCCGAGCCCTCCGCGGACCGACCCTGCAGGATCGAATGCTAGCGGTGCAACTGCTGGGAACGGGTGGGGTTGCGCTGCTGTTGCTGATGGCCGGCCTGTGGCGCGCGCCCGCCCTCGTCGACGTCGCGCTGATCCTGGCCATGCTGGCGGTGGTGGCGGTGGCCGCCCTGACCCGCCGGGAGGCAGACCGTGACTGATCTGATCGCCGTTTTGCTGATATTCGCCGGAATCGCGTTTTTCGCCGCGGGCAGCATCGGTTTGCTTCGCTTGCCCGACCTGCATTCGCGCCTGCATGCCCTGACCAAGGCCGACAACCTGGGTCTGGGGCTGCTGGTGGCCGGACTCGCGGTGCTCGACGGCTCGCTGCTCAACGCCGCCAAGCTGCTGCTGTTGTGGGTACTGGTGTTGGCGGGCAGCGCCGCGGCCGCGCACCTGATCGCGCAACAAGCGCTGCGGCGGGGGAATTCGTGATGGACGTCGGGGTGTGGCTTGCAGTGGACCTCGTGCTGGCATTGCTGCTGGTCGGCCTGGGGTGGGCTGCCGTTTCCAGCTCGGATCTGCAGCGTGGTGTGGTCCTGTTCATCGCCTTCGGCCTGTTGCTGGCACTGGTATGGGCACGGCTGCGCGCCCCGGACCTTGCCCTGGCGGAAGCGGCCATCGGCGCGGGTCTGTCCGGCGCGTTGCTCCTGGCGGCATTGCGGGACGAGCCCGTACCGGAGGAGGGCAGCGATTTCGTCTCGGGTCCGCTTGCCTGGGCGGTGAGTCTACTGACCTTGGTGCTGGGCGTTGTCGTTGCCTGGGCCCTGCTAGAGGGGATCGCCGACGGTGACCCGATACGGCTCGCCGACCAAGTGTACGCGCAGCTCCCGCACAGCGGCGTGAGCAACCCCGTCACCGCGGTGCTGCTCAATTTCCGCGCCTACGACACCCTGCTGGAACTGGCCGTGCTGTTGTCTGCCGTGCTCGGTGTCATGGCTTTGGGGCCGGCGCGCCCGGGTTTTCGCCCAGCGGGCCAGATGCTCGGTGGCTTGGTGACCTGGCTGGTGCCGTTGCTGATCATCACCGCCGGCTACTTACTGTGGGTCGGGGCGCACGCACCGGGCGGCGCGTTTCAAGCCGGGGCGTTGCTGGCCGGCGCCGCCGTGTTGCTGCGCCTGGTCGGGTTCAACGGCGCGGGGCTGCCTCGACCGGCGATGCAACGCGGTTTGCTGGCGGGCGGCGTCGGCGTTTTCCTGGCCGTGGGTTTGCTGGTCACGGCGGGCGGCGCGGCCTTTCTGCAATACCCGCAGGGTGCAGACGGCGCCTTGATTCTGCTGATCGAGAGCGCCGCCACGCTGGCCATCGGCTGCACGCTGGCGCTGATCTACATCGGGGGGCGTCCGCCGGGCTGGGAAAACGGCGCGACGCCTCCGACGTCGAAAATGAACCGGGAGGCTCGCTGATGCTTTTTCCCGAAACGCTCTACGGTCTGGTCGGCGCGGCCCTGTTCGCGCTGGGTTTGCGCGGCGCGTTGCTGCGCCGGTCTTTGCTCGGACGGGTGGTGGCCGTGAATATCTGCGGTGCCGGCGTGTTCTTGATGTTCGTGGTTCTCGCCTACCGGGGACCGGAGCTGGTCCCGGACGCGGTGCCTCACGCCCTGGTGCTGACCGGCATCGTGGTGGCGGTCAGCGCGACCGGGCTGGCGCTCGCCCTGGGACGCCGTTTGGGACCGGCCGGCGATGAATAGCCTGCTGATCTGGCCGATCGCCATCCCTCTGGCAGCCGCGCTGGGTGCCCTGCTGTGGCCCCGCCACGGCGGCCGCTTCGGCGTCGCGGCCGCCATCGCGACGCTGGTGGCGACGGGCTGGTTGTTATGGCGGGTCGTGACCGAGGGGCCATTGACTCATGCTCTGGGCGGTTGGGAACCGGGGTTGGGCATCGCCCTGCGGGCCGACGCACTTGCCGTGTCCCTGCTGCTGATGAGCTCGTTGGTGGCGCTGGGCGCGGGTGTCTTCGCCATCGGATATTTCACCAATGCCGCGGACCGGGCAAAGTTCTGGCCCCTATGGCTGTTGTTGTTGACCGCCTTGCATGCACTGCTGCTCGCGGCGGACCTGTTCAACCTCTATGTCACGCTCGAACTCCTGGGTCTCACCGCGGTGGCGCTGGGGGCGATGAACGGCGCGACCGACGCCGTCAAGGGCGCCTTACGCTACCTCGTGGTGGGACTGCTCGGCTCCATGATGTTTCTCGCCGGTGTGGTCCTGGTATACGCGCGTTACGGCAGTCTCGACATGGTGGCGCTGGCGTGGGTGGTGCAAGCCGAGCCCGCTGCCTGGGTGGCGCTGGTCCTGATGAGCGCCGGGCTGCTGATCAAGTGCGCGCTGTTCCCGCTGCATTTCTGGCTGCCTCCGGTCCACGCCAACGCCCCGGCGCCGGTCAGCGCCGCGTT
>CBDUNM010000164.1:0-10978 GCA_965368585.1 uncultured Chromatiales bacterium
CGGTCGTACGCCACGTCCTTGCCCAGCTTGATCGTCTCGGCATCGGCGGCTCGAGCGAGTTGGGTGGTCAAACCGGTACCGGTCAACAGCACGGCCGCTGCCGCCGCCTGGACGACCAATTGCGTCGTTTTAACCATTCAATTTCCTCCTGCCGTCAACTATTTCGCATCGGGTACAACGGGCGGGTTCTTTTCACTGTCGTGCGTATCCGCGCGGCCTCTGCCCCTTTGGTGCCGGGTGGGTCGGAACCCGCGCCCTTCGAATTCGCGGATCGCTCGGTAGGATAGACAACGTTGACTTATTCGCAACCCTTTAAGCAGCCCGATATAAAAATAATTAACAGTTGATACAATGGGAAACGCCGTTCCGTCATTTTTTGTCGCGCTTCTCGAGTTCCTCGAACTCGTCCTTGACCAGCTTAAGCCGCGACTCGAGCCGCGAGCTGGTGTAGAAATCGAGCGTCTTGTCGCGCAAGGCGATCTCGAGCTGCAGTACGGCGGCCTGTAAATCCCCGCGCAAGTAATGGTATTCGGCCAAGTGCTCGTGACCTTCGGTTGTCCGGCCGGTAGATGCGGCGGCACGCGCCAGCAATTCGTAGATCCGCGCGTCAGTCTGTCGCAACTGTAGCTGGTTGCGCAACAATCCGTAAGCTTCGGCCGCGTCGTTTTCCGCCAGTAGGAAATCCGCCAGCGTCAAGGTCAGCGAGTAGTTGGTGGGGAACAGGCTCAGAGCGTCGCGCAACGCTTGCAGGCCTTGGCCCGTATTGCCCGCTTGGCGGTGCAGGCGGGCGCTGACGATGATGAGTTCCGAAAGCGTGGGGTACTTCCGCAACAGGATGTTGATTTGACGACGCGCCTCCCCCAGACGCTCGTTGCGCATCAAAGCCAAAACATAGCCGAAGCGCTCGGCATCCTCGTCGCGGTAGCGTCCCTCCTCAAGCGATTTTTCGAACTGCAGCAGCGCTTCGCGCGGATTGGCGATCTGTCTTTCGCGCAATGCGGCGCGCAACATGTGGAAGCGGACGTTTTCGACCCGCTGCTTGATGGGATAGCGCTCGGCCCGGCCCTGCGAGTCGGCGATGCGATTGCTGGTCACCGGGTGCGTGCGCAGATACTCGGGAATCTTGCTGCCTTCGCCGCGATTGGCACGTCCCAGTCGCTGGAAAAAACTGGCCATGGCGCGCGGCTCGAAATCGGATTCCGCCATGATCCCGATGCCGACCCGATCGGCCTCATGCTCGTTGGCGCGGGTGAAGTTGATCTGCTGTTGGATCAGGCCGGCCTGCCCGGCGGTCGCGGCCGCAATGCCGGCGTCGCCCCCGACGGTCGCCCCCAGCACGACGGCGGCCAGCAGTATTGCGGCCTGCGGCAGACTCAGGCTCGAGGCCGCCTGCCAGGTGCGCCGTAAGTGCGCCTGGGTCACGTGCGCGATTTCGTGGGCCAGCACCGCCGCCAGCTCGCTTTCGGTTTGCGCGGTCAGCACCAGACCGGTGTAGACGCCGATGTAACCCGCGGGTCCGGCGAAGGCGTTGATCTGCGGATTGTCGATCAGGAAAAAGGTGTAACTGCCCGCGGCGGCGTCGCTGTTGCCGGCCAACGAGCGTCCGAGATCCTGCAGATAGTCCACCAGCAAGGGGTCTTCGACGACCTTCTCGCTGGCCCGGATGCCGCGCATGAAGGCCTTGCCGAGCCGGCGCTCTTCGGCAGGGGTCATCAGGTTGCCGGATATATCGCCAATCTCCGGCAGCCGTTCCGCAACCGGGGCCTGGCCGAATACCGGACCGAACGCGAGGGTCAGCGTCAGCAGGGTGGCTACACAGCGGTTGGCGGTGACTGAATGAGGCATCGACCTGTCTACGGTTAGGGTTGGCGACCGGCGCAGTTTCGGTTCAGGGAGCGCGTTCAATTCAACTGGACACGTTGTCCCCAGGGGATGGTTTCCTTGCCCTTGACCAGCCAGAGTACCGGAAAGTTCGGCTCGTTTGCAGGAAACGGACCCTCTGCGTCGGTAAAATAGACCAGCATATCCGGCCGGACGCCGGCACGGTCCACCCAGTCGAACACCGGGCGAAAGTCCGTGCCACCGCCGCCAGCCAGGGTTTCCGGCAGCTTGATCTCGTCCCAGGGTTCGTAGATCCACGGCGCGCCTTCGACAATCTTTGCGTCGCAGGCAAGCAGGGTCACGCGGGCGCGAATTTGTCCCTTGATGGCGCTGATCTCGGACAGAAACTCGTCGATTTCGGCGGGTTTGATCGAACCCGAGGTGTCGACCGCGACCACCAGATCGATTTGCGAGCTGCGCAATGACGGTCGAATGGCGTCACCCTCACGCCGCGACGGCCGCATGAAACTGAAATCGTCGCGCGCCGACGCCGTTACGTAACGCGCCACCAGCATGCGCCAGGGCAACTGGGGTTGCAGCAGATGGCCGATGATGCGCGCCAGGCTGTCGCCGATCTTGCCGGCCTGCAGCGCCTGCTGGGCCGCGCCGGCCAAGCGTTGCTGCCATTGCACCTGCAGGGTCTCCCGTTCGTCGGGGGTCAGCGGTGTGGGTGCATCGGCCAGCACCTGATGGGTGTGGGTGGACGGTTCGTCGTTGTCTTGCGGTTGCATCTGCGCCGGTGTTGCCGCGCCTGGGTCTGCCTCCTGCGGTTTGGGTTGCGGTTCGCCTTGCGCGCGATCCTGGTCCCGGTCCTGAATCAGGTCGCCCGACGGTTGCGGTTCGTCCGGTCGGGTCTTGTCACTGTGTTGCGGCGGACGGGATCGGTCGTTGCCCGTCCCGACGTGCTGTTCCTGATCGTAGACATGCTGATCCAGGGTCTGCATGTCGGTGCTCTCGTCGATGAGCGGATAGATTTCTTCGGCAGTCATACCCTTATAGGCGTCGAGCACTCGAGCATCGGGCGGCGGCGTCAGGCCGTCCTCCAGCAGCAGCGGGTTGATGGCGAAGTCACAGGCGAGATCCCAGCGCCGTTTGACCCGATGTGTGCGGCGCGCGAAATGCGACAGTGCGCAATGCAGCGCCTCATGACTGAGCATGAACTGGGCCTGGCTGGTGCTCAGGCTGTCAATGTATTCGGGGTTGTAGTAGAAAGACCGCGCATCGGTGGCGGTGGTCGGGCACCAGTGGCTCTTGGCCGCCACCAGCGGCAGGCGCAGCACCAACGCTCCGAGAAAGGGTTTGTCGAGAATCAGCTTGGTGCGTGCCGCGGCCAGTTTGGCCTCGGCGGCGTCCATATCGGGTGCTTTCAAGGGACGTTTACCTTAGTCGAGCATGATGGGTGCGACATCTTTCGCCCACTCCTGAAATTGCGGGACCTGAAACATGACCTCACCCACCGCCTTGTACAGGTCGAAGACCAGTGTCACGCCCATCTCCCGCTGCGGGAAGCGCTTTGCGAACGTGAGCATATGGCCGCACACGGCTGGAAAATCCGGTTCTTTTTGCGCCTTGATCGCGCGCCCGATCAGCGCCGCCACCACCGCGTACTGCAGATCAATCTCGTCCGGCACGGGCACGTCGTTGCCGGCGACGATCTCGTCCAGGTCCGGCATTTTGTCCAGACTGGTCACGAAGGCGTTGAGTTCGACGCCCGCGGCGGGCCCGACACAGCCCTGCAGCGCTCCTTGCATCAGTTCCGGGTGATCGCTGAACTTCTGCAGGCAACGATGGGCGAATTCCCAGGAGCGGGGGGAGGGGAAGGCGACCGGGTTGTGCGCGGGGTCGAAATCGAACAACAGCTCGGGGCGAAAGCGTAGAAAGCCGATCACCCGCTCGTCTATCCCGTTGGCATACGCCCACGCGACCCAGTCATCCAAATGCGTGTCGACTTCGAAATGCGAAAAGCGGTTGGCCAATGGCGCGGGCATGGTGTAGGTCACCCCCCGGTCGCCCTGCCGGTTGCCGGCGGCGAAGATCGCCCAGCCGGAGGGGACCTGGTACTCGCCCAGGCGTCGATCCAGAATGAGCTGATAGGCCGCTGCCGAGACGCTGGGTGGCGCCGAGGTGATTTCGTCGAGAAACAAGATGCCTTCAGCGCCGTGGCGCTCCGAGTCGGGCAAGATTGCCGGGATGGCCCAGTCTACCTTGTTGTCGACGCGAAACGGGATACCCCTGAGATCACTGGGTTCCATCTGCGACAGACGGATATCGATGACCCGCACCCGATGGCGCAGCGCGGTCTGGCGTACCATGTCGGATTTGCCCACCCCGGGAGGGCCCCACAACATGACAGGTGTGTGATGTCCAGCTCGGGTGCTGGTGAACTCTCTGTCGAGAATGGTCAGTAGTTGGGCCGGTCGCATAGGTTTGCCGATTTCCTTGTTGAGGGCGAGAGAATGTCGAGCGGGCAGATAAAGATCAACCCCGCATGCTGATTGGGAATGATTGTGCCCTCTTCGTAACGCGGATTTAAGAGTTGTCAGACTTCAGTAAAACAGATTATTCTAATGCAAGCCAAGCGTTGAACTCACTAACAACTTATCAATCGTTCGGCGCAAAGACCGCAAAAACCTTGTGTTTCTTGCGGGTAGATATCAAGTCGTGTCAGTATGGCCGGCTTGGCTTTGTGGGAATTCCAATCGGAGACCGGATATGAATCAGACATACTATGACGCCGTGACCAAAATGGAAGAGTTGGGTGTCGACGAAGAATACATTCAGGGCTGGCAGGCAGGGTTTCTGCAGAATCCGAAGCGCGAGGAGCAGCGTGTAACCGAAGCTTACGAGGCGGGTTACGGTGACGGTGAAGAGAAAAGCACCGAGAATTTCGCCAATTGGGCCAAAGGCTGAACACCAGCGTCTTTAGCTGTCGATTGGACCAGGAAAGGCGGGTGATCCCCGCCTTTTTGGTGTGCGGTCCCGAATGCCCGCGGTGCTCCATCAACTATCATCTGGCCCGTTGAACGGCGGACTGGGCCAGGAACGTCCGTTGTGCACGCCGTTGCCCCGCGATCATGCCGCGCCACCGGCGTTACGGTGCACCTAACCGAACAGATCATCCAGCGCGCGACGGACCTGCCGGTCCACATCGTACCCATCTTTGTCCATCACCTGATCGATGACCCAGCGATTGGCGTGCGATTCGCCCATCACCCGTTGGACCTCGAATCCGAGATGCCGCATGAACGGATACGAAGGACCATCGTCGTCGTAGGTGAATTCCGCGTATTCCGCGCCCCGCGCGTTCAAGCGACTGACGAACGACTGAACATGGTCGCCCGGGCCGAACAGGTCCATGCTGTTGTCCTGAACATGTTTCGCCATGGCCTTGGCAGTTGCGACGATCAGCGCCCGGCGTTGCTCGTCGTCCAAGCCTATCCGGTCTCTCGCCAGCCGGTCCACCAACTGGAGTTGGAACACCAGGTACTCGATGATCACGTCCATCCGCTGGCGGTCATCCTGATATTCGAAATCCTGGCCGTGTAGATTGATCGCCTTGTCTTTGGCGATGCGCCAGGTGATATAGCCGATCGCCCCGGCGATTTCGTCGAGCGAACGTTCCGCCGCGTCATCGTGCCAGCGGCTTTTGATTCTGAGCGCCACCGAGAATGCCTCCCTTGTCAAGGATTCGGGAACCTTAGGAATTTCCCGGTTGGTCATTCACTTGAGGGCGTGATAGTTTTGACCGGGAAAAGACTTAGCATTTTACTCGGAAAAACGCGGGCATGCATCCGCAACCGGCGGACCGGGTTCGGGAGGGTCCAGCATCATGACGGCAGTCGTCGAACAGATCAGTCGGGCGGTACAGCACAATTGCGACGTCGCCGACGCACGGCATGGCGGTGATCTTGGGATGTGTACGTACCTGATGCGCATGCGCGAGTACTTTCGCTGGGAAAAAAGCCTCGGTTTCAGGGCGCAGATCGCCAAGGAGGAGGTCGGACCCTGGTTGATGGAGCGCGAGGCCCGGTGGGCCGATTTGTCACAAGCCGATTACGACGATGTTGCGGTGGACGATCGGATTTTCGACCCGTTTGACATCGAGGCGATCAACGCGGCGCTGGAGCCGCACAACCTGGTCTATAGCGCGGGTTTACTGCACGGTGCAAAACCGCATTTCTTTTTGGCTCATCTGTGGCGCAAGGAATCACAGGTCGAGGGGTTTGATCTGCGCGTGGCGGATACCGAACTCGCGCGCGGACTGAGTGCACCGCCGGCCATGACCCGGGGGCGCAGCATCGTACTGCGGCGCGAGGCAATGCGGCAGTACATCTGGGAAAAGCTCGAGTCGTGGCGGTGGCGGCGCGCCGGCAATGCCTTTGGCCGCGCATTTGCCTGCTATCCGTTCGAAACCGATCTGGAGCAGGCGCTCGATCGGATGACGGAGGTCGAACTGACAGCGGCGCGCGAGCACGAGATCGGGGAATTCCTGGTCGGGCAGCGGTTTGGCGAGGCGTGGAGCGACATGGTGCTGGATGTCGTCGGCACGCCGGCGGAATTGATGGCGCACGCGGTACGCGATCACATCGCGGACTGCACCCGGACCCTGCCACTACTGCTGGAACAGCAGCACACTGCGTCTATTCACTTTTTTGCCGGCAATCTGTCCGCGATGCGCCGCGAGATATTTCCCGGTCTGCACCAGGCCTATGAGGAATGGCGGCACGACGAGGATTTCGAGGCGTTGAGTTCGATCGCCGAACTGGGACGCCGGCACTGGTCGGGCGTCGCCCGGGAAATGTTGGAACTGCATGCAACTTACGGCGCAGCCGCGAGCGCCCCAGTGGAGCAGCTGGTGGCCGCTAACCGACTGTGACCGGCCGTTTTGCGTATGGCGGCGCATACGGCGATAATTAGCATTTCCTAATGTTTTTTGCGAGCGCGCCATGCAAAACCCGTTTCCGATAGAACGCACCGTCACTCCGTTAAAAACGATTCGTGAAGTGAAACCCGGTAGTTTTGTTTTCGAGCGCCCGAACGCGTTACCGGCGCAATGGTGCGAGGAAATCATGCGCCGTTTCGAAGCCCATCCGGAGCAGCAGACCGCGGGTCGTATCGGGCAGGTTCAGGACCTTGATCAAGCGGTCAAAAAGACCATGGATCTGGTGGTCAGCAACAAGGACGACTGGAAAGACGTGGATCAATTGCTGTTTCGCTGCATGGCGGCGGCGTTGTCCGAGTTCCGTGAGGCATTTCCCTACTTCAAGGGCAAGTTCAAGGATATGGGTTACCAGATACAGCGTTACAGGCCCGGAGAGTTCTACCATTGGCACATCGATGGCGGCAGCCACGAGTTCAGTCAGCGCCAGCTGGTGGCTATCTGGTATCTCAACGACGTTCCCGGCCCGGGCGGTGAGACGCAGTTCATTTATCAGGACGTCAGCGTTCGTCCGGAAGCCGGCAAACTGGTGCTGTTCCCTCCGTTCTGGACCCACGAACACCGGTCCAACGTGCTGCGAACCGGTGAGAAGTACATCGCCACCACCTGGGTGGTGTTCGCGTGACGGCACCGCGCTTGCTGGCGATCGTCGAGCTCGGCGGGTATCCCAACCTGGTGCCGCTGTATCAACGCCTGGGATTCGAGGTTGAGGTTGTGCAGTCCCAACGCAAGGCCCGCAGCCAATTGAAACAAGGGGTGCCGGAGGTGATTGTCGCCGAGTATAATTTTCAGACCGATTTTCGGGATCGTTCCTCCAATCTCGAGACCTTGATGGCGATCTTGCAAAAGCATCGCGAAACCAAGCTGATTGTGTTTTTCATGGAACGACATGCCGCGAAATTCGCTCAGTTTCGCGAGCGCTGGCCGGTGTTCGCCGCGCTTGCGTTTCCGGTGACTGAAGAGCAGGTCGAACAGGCCTTGCTGAGCGCCATCGAGCCGGATTGGGAAACGCCGTCAACCGGCTCGCCTCCGGTCAAACGGCGTCCACCTCGTTGAATAGCGGCCCGGGCTGCGAAATGCCTTACGAGGCACCCTCGGGTAAGTGACGGTCGGCGAAGCCGGCGCGAAGACCACGCAGATGGCCGAACTCGAAGCGCCACCAAGAACAGTCATGCAGCACCTACCCCGAGTGCAATACGCCGACCCTGAGCCGGGTCGGCGCCTTCAGCCGGAGATGACAGTTGCGCGACCGCTACGGTCAAAACGGGAGTTTGAATTGATTCCTACGAAATCCAGCGAATGGGTATTGCGGGTCGTTTCCCTTGCACTGATCGTAGCCTGTGCGATGGTGAATTCAGCGGCGTTCGGCGGGCGACTTGAAACGGCAACCTTCTCCGCGATGCCATACAGCGGCTCCAGAGACCGCGAGTATCATGTCTATATTCCCGATTCGTACACCGGCGATGAACCGGTTCCCATGGTGATGTTGCTGCATGGCTGCCACCAGACGCAATCCAATATGATCCAGGAAACTGGATTTCGGGAACTGGCGGACATCCATAATTTGATTATCGTTTATCCGTTTATCACTTCCTATGCGCTGTTGGAGCATCGGAATTTGAACTGTTGGGGGTTTTGGTTCGATCAGCACATTCATGAAGGTGCCGGAGAGGCAGAGGATCTGTACCAAATCGCACGGGCGGTCGAATCGAAGTTCAATATCGACCCGAACCGACGCTATGTCACGGGGATATCTTCTGGCGGTGCCATGGCGGTGGTGCTGGCGGTCGTTCAGAATGAGTATTTCGCCGCAGCCGGCGCGGCGGCGGGAGTGCCCTACTCGGAATCGCCCACTTCTGTCGGGTTTGTGTGCGTGAATCCCGGGTGGTTCAAGCCGATCGATGCGATCGTGCAAGCAATGGCGGCGGAACAGCGAGCGGCGGACGAGCAACGCACGATTCCCTTGATGGTGGTCCATTCCAATAACGACTGCACGGTGAACAAAAGGGCTGGCGAGCGTATCCGCGAGGCGTGGATTTTACGCTTTGGGGCCAATCCGGTTCCCTACGAAACCAAGGACTGCACCAAAGAAGGCGTCACTTGTATACACCAGAAATACGGTGTCGTGGGCCGCTCCACAGTGGAGACCGTGTTTTACGAGGGCGAGACCGGCAATTTGATCGGCAAGGGCTCGCACTATTGGGTCGGCGACAATGACGGCGAGTACGCCAATTCCAAAGGGCCAAGTGCGAGTGAGTTGTTCTGGGAGTTTTTTGCGCGCCACCCGGCGACGGCGGAAACCTGCCCTGACGGCAATGCGGCGCCGACGATTACCTTGGTGGGCGATGCGACGATTGAGCTTAGTGTCGGGGATCCGTTCGCTGACCCGGGAGCGACAGCAGACGATGCGGAAGAGGGGGACATCACCGCGCGAATTTCCCTGACCGGATCGGTGGATACCAGTGCAGTGGGTAGCTACGCGATTAGCTACGACGTGAGTGACTCGCAAGGATGCCAGGCGTCAGCGGTAACGCGGACGGTGGTAGTCAGCGATTGCCGCGAGTGGGTCGACACGAATGCAGCACACGCCGCGGGCGGTAGAGCCTCTGGCTGCTATCTCTGGTATTACTGTGCCAAGGGGTCCGGCGACTATCTGGGTTTCTTCAGCGACACCGTGACGACGGTCATAAGCGAGGATCCCGTTAAGGAATTCTACCAGCGAGGCTCGTGCCCGGTTCCGTAACGGCCTGGCAGGACGGCAGAGGTCGGGTTGGGGCAGGCGGCGCGGCAGTCCATCGTCACGCGCCATAAGTTTGGGACCGGACTGTCGGCAATGCCTGGGAGCGCGTCGTGCTTGGCAGCGAAGAACCCAGCCGGATACGCTCTGCCGTCGGGAGGTACGTTCGCGGTATCCGATGAATAGTATCCCGGACGGCTCTCCGCCGGGCGCTAGCGACGTCGGGCTGCGTCGCATGGGCTGCAACGGCCGACGTCATCACCGGTACCAGCTGGAAATGAGGATTTGGTCCTGTTGCTGTTCTGAACCCTTCGTCCCTGCAGAAAAACGAGCGCGTTTCACAGCCCTTGAACCCGACGCGCTGGCGGCCGCCCACAAAAGCGGCATCTATCATCGCGACATGAAGCCGGCCAACGCCATTCTGGGTGTGCGCGGGTGCAAGATCGTCGATTTCGGCATTGCCAAGATCGCCGGCGTCGATTTGACCGTGAACGGGGTGCGCATGGGTACTCCGGCCTATATGGCGCCGGAGCGGCTGAGCGGTAACCAGGCCGATGCCCGCGCCGACATCTGGGCGCTCGGCGTCACGCTGTACGAACTGCTGAGCGGCACCCGCCCGTTCAGCGCAGATCGCTGGATACCATGTTGCACGAGATCCGCAACCGGCGCCCCGAACCGCTGGCGCAGCGTCTCGATCAACTGCTCGCGACCCTCGATGCGATCCCGACCGGCGTTGCCAGAGTATGCGCGATCTGTTCGCCGATCTGGGGCGCCTGCTGCCACCGTCCGGCGCGGCGCGGACCGATGTGACCGTCGAAATAAGCCGTAAACCACTGAGCGCCGAACGCCGCCAGGCGACGGTGTTGCAGTGCGTCCTGGCCCTGACCGACGCGACCAAGGACGCGCAACTGTTGGTCGAACAGGTGCCGGCATTCCAGCGCCTCGCCGGCCTGATCGTCACCCGCTACGACGGCCAGATCGCGATCGCCGCCGGGGATGCGGTGAGCGCCTATTTCGCCTTTCCGCAGGTGCACGAAGGCGATGCGCGCCGGTCTCGCGATCATCGACGCGGTGACCGAACTGCAACACGCCTGCGCCCAGACAATCGGCGTCAGGGCCGGAGTGCAGACGGGCATCATGGTCACCCCCGGGTCGAACAGCACGGCGACCGTTGATCCCGGCGCCGTGGTCGGCACGGTGCCGCGCGAGGCGATTGCGCTGGAGGCGTCGGCACCGCTGAATACCTTGCTGATCGGTGCTCGAACCCGGCAGCTGCTGGCCGGTCAGTTCGCCTGTCCGGTTGCTGCGGCCGCCCCTGTGGTGGAGCCTGCGGTTGGCCGGCTGGCTGAAAAACAGCGAAGCGCTGCAGCGTATTGCGGAACGGGTGTTGTTGTATCTGTCTCGTCGCATGTGGGATTGGC
>CBDUNM010000165.1:0-10793 GCA_965368585.1 uncultured Chromatiales bacterium
TGCAGCACGCGAGCGGCCAGCGTCGAGGCGTTATCGTCGGCGCTGAGCGGCACCCGCGCCTGTAGGATGACGGGCCCGCCATCCAGTTCCCCGGTCACGAAATGCACGCTGGCCCCGTGCTCGGTTTCGCCGGCCTCGATCGCGCGTCGGTGTGTATTCAATCCCTGGAATTTGGGTAGCAGCGACGGGTGGATGTTCAGCAGCCGGCCTTGGTAGTGGCGGACGAAACCGGCGGTGAGGATTCGCATAAAGCCTGCCAATACCACCAGTCCGGGGGAGTAAGCGTCGATCGTGCTTGTCAGCGCGGCGTCGAAGGACGCACGACTGGCGAACCCGGTGTGGTCGATGATGCGCGTCGGGATGCCGGCGCGCTTTGCCCGCGCCAGACCGCCGGCGTCGGCGCGATTGCTGATCACCACCTCGATGGTGATCGGCAAGCCGTCCGTGGTGCGATCGATGATGGCCTGAAGGTTGGTGCCGCCGCCCGAGATCAACACCACCACCGGCAGCCGATTGTCGACCGGGGAGCGGGTCACGCGAATCGGACGCAGGGCTGAGCGCAGTCACAGGTGGTTATTTCACCGATTTCGTAGACGGTTTCCCCGGCGCCCTGGAGCAGTCGAATGGCGCGGGTCACGTCGGTCGCGGCTACTGCCACCACCATGCCGATGCCGCAGTTGAAGGTGCGCAGCATTTCCCGTTCCGCGATGCCGCCTTGCGCCTGCAGCCAGCGGAATACAGCGGGGCGCGGCCAGGCGTCGGTGCGCACCACCGCCTCGGTATGGTCCGGCAGCACGCGGGGCAGGTTTTCCAGCAGCCCGCCGCCGGTAATGTGCGCCAGGGCGTGCACTTCCAACTGTGCGATGAGGCCGAGCAGCGATTTGACGTAAATCCGCGTCGGGGCCAGCAACGCCGCCCCGAGCGTGGCGTCGGTAAAGGCCTGATCATCCAGTGCGGCGCCTTTGACTTCGATAATTTTCCGGATCAGCGAATAGCCATTGGAATGTGGGCCGGACGATGCCAGGCCCAACAAGATGTCGCCGGCGGCGACGCGCTCCGGCCGAATAATGGCCGCCTTTTCCACCACGCCGACGGCGAAGCCGGCCAGGTCGTAATCATCGCCCGCATACATCCCGGGCATCTCGGCAGTCTCGCCGCCGGTCAGGGCGCAGCCCGCCAGTTCGCAGCCGCGCGCGATGCCGCCGATGACCTGCGCCGCCGCCTCCACGTCGAGTTTGCCGGTGGCGTAGTAGTCAAGAAAAAACAGAGGCTTGGCGCCGGACACGACAATATCGTTGACGCACATGGCGACCAGGTCGATACCGATGGTGTCGTGTTTCGCCAGTTCCATGGCGAGCTTCAGTTTGGTGCCGACGCCGTCGGTTCCCGCGACCAGTACGGGCTCGCGGTATTGGTCCGTGGGCAATTCGAACAGTGCGCCGAACCCGCCCAGACCGGTCAGCACGCCGGGTTGGTGTGTGCGCTTGACCAGCGGCTTGATGCGCTCGATCAGGGCGTTGCCGGCGTCGATGTCGACGCCTGCCTGTCTGTAGTCCAGGGTGGCATTCGAATCGGTTTCGTTCGAGGTGGACACGTGGGCTCCGAGGGTTGGATGGTTTCGGCAAGGTCGGTAAGTCGTCGATGCGGACGCGTGGTGTCGGTACGTCGCTACGCGCGCTTGAACCTCGCCTCTGAGTGAGGATTGTATCCGGATTCTTTGTTTTGCGCTTCTGGTTCAGGGCGATACGAGGATAGAATGCCGCACCATGAACGCGAGGAAATACGAAGTCTGGTTACGGCAAATCTTTTTCGGGTTGGCGCTGCCGTTGGTATGCGGCGTGCCCACTGCGGTGTCGGCCGATCTGTACGGGGCGGAAACACCCGTTTCCGGGGAAGACGCCGAAGAACGCAACCGGGCCGTCTCAGCGGCCTTCGGCCAGGTGCTGGTCAAGTTGACCGGGAGCCGCTCGGTGGCGACCCGCAGCGCTTATCAGGAACTGCTCGCACAGGCGCCGTTGCTGGTGCAGCAGTATCGGTACCGAATTGCCGAGGCGGGAGCGGACGGCGCGCCCCAGCGGCTGTTGACGGTGCGCTTCGACCCCCCGGCGGTGGACCGACTGTTGGCGGAACGCGCGTGGTCGATATGGCGGGAACCTCGCCCGCGCTTGCTGGTATGGCTGGTTAAGGACGAGGGAGGGCAGCGCACCATGGTCAGTCCGGATCTGGAACCGGCCATCCGTGCCGCGCTGCGGCGGCAGGCGCAGGCGCGCGGGGTCGAGATGCAGTTGCCGCTGCTGGATCTCGAAGATCAATCGCAGTTGACCGCGGCCGACGCATGGAGCGGTTTCGAACCTCGTATTCTGGCGGCCTCGCAGCGCTATGGCAGCGGGCCGATTCTGGTGGGACGGCTCAAATCCCTCGGCAACGGGCGCTGGCAACCGGATTGGACTTTGTACGATTCGGCGAGAACCCAGGCCTTCGCGGTCGCGCCCGGCGGCTTGGGCGAGGCAATGGTCGAGGGCGTGGACATGGCAGCCGACTTTCTGGCCGTCGCCTATGCGCCCGGCGTCGCGGTCGCGGGCCCGGCTCCGGTGCGAGTCACGGTGACCGGCGTATATGCGCTGGACGATTACGCGAAAGTGCTGGGCATCATGGGGCGAGCGCCCGGTATCAATCGACTGTCGGTGCGCCGCGCCGCAGGTGACCTGATCGTGTTCGACATCTGGCTGGATGGGGATGCGACCGACCTGTCGCAGGGCCTGGCGCAAATTGCGGAACTGCGCGTCGATACGGTGACTGCCGCGGAGACCGGTATGCAGCAACTGGCGTATCGTTGGGAGCCGTAGCGATTGCGCCTATTACGATGTGAGCAACCACAGCATCTGTGGCGCTGCACGGTAACGCAGCGAACATCGTCGGCTGTGGAGCCGAGCCCTCTCGGCGATATGGGTCCGATGAACGGCGCATCGGCGAGAGATCTGCCTCCTGCCGAGATGCGTAACCCAGGTGGCTGTTCAAACGGTGCCGTGGAGTTCGGTGAGAGCATGACCAGTCGGCACCAAGCGTGCCGCGCTCGGACCGGGTGACTAATAGCAGGTTGTAGGCTCCAGGACGAACGAACGCTTCATGCTAGCGATCAAGGACATCCCCAATGTGATCTCGGTCGGCCGTATCGTGCTGGTCTTTCCGGTCGTCTGGGCGCTGCTGAACTACCGCTTCGAGGTTGCGCTGGCGTTGTTTTTCGTGGCGGGCGCGTCGGACGGACTGGACGGCTTTCTCGCCAAGCACTACCGCTGGCAGTCCGAACTGGGCGGGGTCCTCGACCCGCTGGCGGACAAATTCTTATTGATTTCGACCTATCTCTGCCTCGGATGGCTGGGCGAATTGCCCTGGTGGCTGGTCGGTCTGGTGCTGTTGCGTGACGTCGTGATCGTGGTTGGCGCAGTCGTGTATAACTTCCGTATCGCAAAGTTTCACGCCAGGCCGTTGTTGATCAGTAAACTCAACACCCTGTTGCAGATTGTGCTGGCTTTGCTGGCAGTGATCGACCTCGGTGTCTACGCGCTGCCGGACGGGTTGTTGCGCGGCCTGGTGTGGCTGGTGGCGTTCACCACGCTGGCCAGTGGGATCATTTACGTCACCCGCTGGGGTAGGCTCGCGATAAATTCGGGGTGATGCACCTCATGCGTCCTGCAGGTATTCGCGCACGAACCGCAGCGTAAGCCTGCGTTGCGCGGCGAGGGATGCCCGGTCAAGCTCGTCGAGCAGCCGGATCAGGTGAGACAGGTTGCGCGCGCAATGCGTGAGAATATAACGGGCGACCCCCTCGGACAGCTCCATGCCGCGTCGGTTCGCTTCGCGCTCCAGCAGGCGTTGTTTACCCAGGTCGTCGAGTGGCTGCAACTGGTAGGTGACGCCCCAGGCGAGCCTGGTGCGTAAATCGGCCAGCGCCAGCGGCAACGACGCAGGTCCGGCGTCACCGGAAAACAACAGCCGCGCGGACCTTTCCCGGGCGCGGTTGTATAGATTGAACAAGGCGGTTTCCCAACGTCGGTTCTGCGCCACCCCCTGGATGTCGTCGAACGCCAGCAGGTCCAGGTTCTCCATGCCCTCGAGCAGTTCCACGGCGAGTCGCGCGTTGTCCAGCAATGGCAGATAGGCGACCCGAAGTCCCCGGTCCTCGGCGGCCGCACATGCGCCCAGCAGCAGATGGGTACGGCCGGAGCAGGGCGGCCCCCACACAAAGAGTTGCGAGACGGTGCCGCTGAGCAGCGTCGTGAGCGCCGCGAGCAGCGGTGCATTGCTGCCCGGCAGAAAGTCGGCGAGCCGCTTCGCGGAGGGCAAGCCGAGCGACAGCGGTAGTTGTGGAATCACGGTGCGCTTGCGGCCAACCAGCGCGCGTGCAGCGACGCACCGATCAGCAGCCACAAACTCAGCAGCGTTTCCAACCAGCCGAAGATACGGGCATCCGGTGAACTGGCCAGGGTCACGAGCGCATGAAACAGATACATGAGGGCGATCAAAGCCGCGCTGACGAATGCCTTCGGGTTTTCCCGCCACATGCCGCGCAACGGGATCAACAAGGGCAGCGCGAACAGCAGAAACGTCGGAAAGCTGCCGTTGACCCGGCCGCGCACATCGGTCAGCGCCCACACGACGATCAGCACCATTAGACCGAGCAGCGGCAACAGCGGCATGCGGCGCAGCATCGCCCCGTTCAAGGGAGCGCCGTTGTCTGAGGCGCCAGTTTGGCCAGCCGGCGCCCCAATGCGCGGCATAGACTTAGTTCGCCGTCGGTGAGGGGCTGCTTACCGTCGCTACCCGCGACATGACTGGGGCCGTATGGCGTGCCGCCGGCCGTCGAGGTCAATAGTTCCGGTTCCGAATAGGGGAGCCCCACGACAATCATGCCGTGATGCATCAACGGCAGCATCATGCTGATCAACGTCGTCTCCTGGCCGCCGTGCAAGCTGGCCGTGGAGGTAAACACACCTGCCGGCTTGTCGACCAAGGCACCCGCCATCCACAGCTCACTGGTTCCGTCCAAAAAGTACTTCAGCGGCGCGGCCATGTTGCCAAATCGGGTCGGGCTGCCCAGGGCCAGTGCGGCACAGCCGCGCAGATCGTCGAGCGTGGCGTAAGGCGGGCCGTCGGCCGGAATGTCGTCCTCGGTTGCTTTGCACACGGTGGAAACTGCCGGTACCGTGCGCAGCCGCGCTTCGAGCCCGGCCGCCTCCACGCCCCGCGCTATCAGCCGCGCCATCTCGGCCGTGGCGCCGTAGCGGCTGTAATACAGCACCAGTACGTAGCTCATGGTCAGAGTATATCCAGTACGCGCTCGGGTGGCCGGCCGAGTGCCGCCCGGTCGTCCGTGACGACGATGGGGCGCTCGATCAGTTTGGGGTTTGCGACCATGGCGGCGATCAGCTCGGTGCGTGTCAGCTTCGGATCGTCGAGATTGTTCGCCTTGTATTCCATCTCTTTGCGACGCATCAGATCGCGCGGCTCGAGACCCAGGAGTTGCAGTATGCGGTCCAGCTCCGCCGCCGTTGGTGGTGTTTTGAGATATTCAACGACTTCCGGGGCGAGATCGCGTTCCCTGATCATTTCGAGCGCTTGTCTGGATTTGCTGCAGCGTGGATTGTGATAGATCTTTAAGGTCATAATCGTCAAGGGAAGTGTTAAGACTGCGCGATTCTAACCCGGTTGGGGCCTCATCGCGACCTGCAGAATGCGGGTTGCCATCGACAATCCGTGTCGAGTGCGCGCAACGCGAGGGATGCAAGCACGCATCCGGCTATCTTGGAGCATCGATGAGTTCGCTATCGGTCGTCCGCGCCTTCGTGCGCTTGTTGGTGTCGCGCTTCAGCGCCCACGATGCCCTGCGAAACGCGGCGGCGTTGACTTTCACGACCCTGCTGTCTCTGGTGCCGCTGATGACGGTGATCCTGGCCGTGTTCTCCGCTTTTCCGATCGCTGACAAGGTGAGTGAGGCCATTCAGGACTTCCTGTTTCAGAATTTCGTACCGACGTCGGGCGAAGTGGTGCGCCGCTACCTGCAGAACTTCAGCGACAAGGCTTCCAGGCTGACCGGCGCCGGATTCGCCTTGTTGATCATCGTTGCGCTGCTGCTGATGGCCAACATCGATCGGGCCTTGAATTCAATCTGGGAAGTGCGCCGCCAACGCAGCCCGTTGAACCAGTTTGTCGTCTACTGGGCCATCCTGTCGATCGGGCCGCTGCTCATCGGGGTCAGCGTGGTGGCCACTTCCTACGTGGTTTCCCTGCCAGTGCTATCCGATGCCGCCGCGTCCGGCGTTGGGCGCCGTTTGTTGGGCCTGACTCCGCTGCTGGCCTCGGTTCTGGGTTTTTCGCTCATATACGCTCTGGTGCCCAATCGCCGCGTGTCGCTCCGACACGCGATCTATGGCGGCGCGTTGGCGGCCGGGTTGTTCGAGTTGGCGAAATGGTCTTTCGCGTGGTATCTCACCAGTTTTCCGACTTACGAGGCTATCTACGGCGCCCTGGCGACCATCCCGATTTTTCTGGTATGGATCTATTTGTCATGGCTGGTAGTCTTGTTCGGTGCTGAGTTCACGCACTGCCTGGGCATCTTTCGTGGCGGCGCGTCCGGATCGGCGGTGCGGCGGCTGGAACTGGTCGATGCGGTACGGGTGCTGTGGTTGCTCGGTGAGGCGCAGGAGCGCGGCCGCGCGCTGTCGGCGGCGGAGCTGGTGGTTGTTGACCCGCGCTGGAGCGAACACCATCTGGAGGACTTGTTGAACGATCTGTTGGAGTTGCACTGCGTGCACCGCACCGATGGCGGCGGATGGGCATTGGCGAGGGGGCTGGGGCAGATCGAGCTGAACGAACTGGCGCGTACGCCGCGGTTCCGCGTGCCCGTGCCGGATGGGCCTGACTGGCCGCAAGACCCGCGCCTGGCCGACGTGCTGCAACAGGCGGATGCGGCGTCCGCTGCACGCTTGCGTGTGTCACTGGCCGAAATCGCCAAGTCTCAAGTGGAATAGAAATCGCTGTCTTGAGTCGGAATCGCAGCAGCGGAGGGGCTGCAGCGAGCAACCGTTCGGCCGCTGCTCCAAGTCTGGCCCCGTTTTGGTTTGCGGTTCGAGACTGAGCGAGTTCAGGCTACCCGCTCGACCGGGATCGGTTCGAAGGCGTCGGGTTGCGCCTGGAGTGCCCGCACCGTGAGACGCCATCCGCCCGACGTGTCGGTCAGTTCGAACGTCGCGCCGACCGTGACGTCGGCAATGCGGGCGATCAGGCGGTAGTCCTCGCCGACCTGTTGCAGGAGACCGTGCTCGGCATGTGCGTACCCTTTGATATTGACCGGCTTCAGGCGTCCGTCCAGCTTTTCGACGCCGATCTCCAGTAGCCCATCGTTACGCAACAACAAGCGCCGCACCCGGGCGACAAAGCCCACGCTGCAGGTTGCGTCGCGCCTCGAATCGGTTTCCATCAGGACCAGGTCACCTACCAGGACGCTGCGCGAAGACCCGTTTTCCAGCACGAAGCCGGCGCCATGCTGCGACTGATCCAGCTGATGACAGATGACGTGTTTCGGGATCGCCTGCGGGTCATACCGGGGAGCGGGCGCAGCGGGCGCTCGATCGTGCCGGTTCGGCGCGGCCCGTGAAAACTGCGACAGGCGCCGTTGAATGCCGATCAGGCCGACGAACATGCGATATTCGGCGATGCGCCTGTGTCGCTCCTCCCGACGGACGGTCATGGTGGTGCGGTTGGTGCTCAATTCGGTCACGGTGCGCAGCAGCAAACCGGTTACGTCATCCGCTTCCGCATCGTTGAGCGTCTTGATGAGCCGGTCGATCTTTAAATACTCCGACTGCTCATGAGCCGACGACCGGGGTTGTCTGGCAAATATCAGTGGCGGTGTGTTGCCCGTCGCATCGACGGGTATTCCCGGAAACTGCTTTTTGGCGGCATGCAGTTCCAGTGTCGGTGCGTACCGGACCGCAGCCGCGAACAGTTGCCACGTGGTCAGGGGGGGGAGCCGCAGCGGGTCGCACAGCAGAAACAACAAGCTGCCGAAGAACAGGTCGTGGACATTCTGTTCGCGGTCTTCGTCGAGCGCGACCATGACCCCGGTCGCACCGGAAAACTCGGCGACCTGGTACAGTTGCAGCATATCGCGCCAAAGTTCTTGCGGGGTGTGTTCGTAACGGGTCAGGTCGATGCGCAGCTGCCACGCGAGGGTCTTCATCGCGCTGACCAGTACCGCCGGGGAAGGGCCCGCGCTGGAGTCGAGCAAATCGTTGACCATGCGCTTTTGCAGGTGACCGAGTTCGGTCAAGAGGGTGTCGAACGCCGGCAGAAACTGTACGGTGGCGCGTATCGTGGCCTCCGTTTGCGGCCCTTCGATCAGCCCGTCCGCGTGCAGCTCGAAACCCGACATCGGCAGATCGAGCAATTTGAGGATTTCCGGCAGTTTGGGAATCGAACCGGGGAAACGCGCCAGCAACCGCAATTGATGCAGGATCGCCTTGCAGCTCTGCAGCGGATTGCGGTCGTCGATGGTGGTTAACCACGCCCTGAACTCGCGCGGTCGTACCCGGGCGTCCGGGTGACGGCCAGCGGCGACTTTAGGCAGTCTCAGTCGCGGCAGCCCAATACCGTGATTTGCGCCTTTTTTCCCCCAGCCTTTGAACATAGACAGCCCGATTCACGACGATCACGAACTATTTTACGGCGCAGATATCCAAAACTGGACCCGATCGGGACTCGGGAATGCGTCATATCGCACATCGAATCAATGTTCCGCGGCATTGGGCCAGCGCCTGCGACCGGCGTGATTCGAGAGAATTGCCTCAAACATGGCGGCCAATGAGGCCGGTCAGACAACCCTGCGGAGCGTGGCGGTCACGGCGACTGCCCGCAACATCCGTGTTTGATACTGGCCAGATCCCTTCGAATATCGGTACCATCGCCGTGCGGGTTATCCCCAGGGACCGTGTAATCAATACCGAGGTAACGTTACTTTGATTTTTAGCGCACGCACTGGATTCTCGCAGTTGGTGCTGACCGGTTTGTTGCTGGTTGGTTTTTCCGCCCGGTCGACGGCTGGCGCGCCAGTCGATTTCAGTCTCCCGGACCTCGATGGGCGGGTACATCAGCTGTCCGACTACCGGGGCAAATGGGTACTCGTCAACTACTGGGCGACCTGGTGCCCACCCTGTCTTGAGGAGCTTCCCGAATTGGAAATCTTTCACACGAACAACGCCGCATCCAAAGCGGTCGTGCTGGGTGTCAACATGGAAGCAATAGGGCGCGAGGCGCTGCGAAATTTCGTCGAGGACCAGTTCTTATCGTTTCCGATATTACTGGCGGGTGAGCAGCCGCGACAGATGCTGGGCCAGGTGCCGGGGCTGCCGACCTCCTTTCTGATCAACCCCGGCGGTGAGGTCGTGGCGCGTCAGGTCGGGCCGATTACTGCCAAGGCACTGGAAAAATACATCGCGAATTATGAGTCGAAAAAATCTACCAAAGGGGTGTGAAATGGCGGTGAGGTGGAGCACGGCGGTCGTCGCCTTGTGGTCGTGGTTGTTTGCGGCGTCGCTGGCATCGGGTGCGAACCGGGTGCCCGCGAGCGAGTTTTTTGACCAGAGTTTCGGTGACTTCAGCGAAGAACTGGCGAACGCCCGTGATCAGGGCAAACAGGGTATTCTGGTCATGTTCGAAATGGAGGAATGCCCCTTCTGCCACCGTATGAAGACCGCGGTGCTGAACCGCTCGGACGTTCAGCAATACTTCCGCGAGCACTTTCTGATCTTTCCGGTCGACATCGAAGGCGACGTCGAAATGACCGATTTCCAGGGAGCCAGGACGACCATGAAGGACTTTGCGTTCAAGCAGTACCGGGTTCGGGCCACGCCGGTCTTCCAGTTTTTTGACCTGGATGGCAAACCGATCAAGCGGGGGCGCTTTACCGGCGCCACCCGCGACGCGGAAGAGTTTCTCCTGCTGGGGAAATTCATCGTCGAAGGCCACTACCGCAGCAGTAGTTTCACCAAGTACAAGCGCACCCAAAGGTCTGCGGCCGCGGGGTCCGGCTGACAGGCATGCGGCGATATCCGGTTCTCTACCTCCTGCTGGTGGCGTTCGGATCGATGCCGCGCGCCCAAGCCCTAGACCTGCCGCCGTTGCCCAGCCCCCTGACACTGGATGACGCCCTGGTCTATGCCGACGCGGCGCATCCCACCCTGGAGTTGGCCGGGGCGCGTCTTGCGCGGGCGGCCGCCGGCGCGATGGACGCCGTAGCGGTGACCGGCGCGCGCGTGGCGGCGCTGGGTCGCGTGGGCGCGGTCGACCCCTCGAAGCGCTCGCTCGATCGTGATCACAATGACCACCACGCCGAACTCCTGGTGAGCAAGCGGTTATACGACTTCGGTTATTCTTCGGCCGCCATCGATGCGGCCGAGCTCGAGCTTAGCAGCCTGGAACAAGAGTATCTGGACGCCCGCCAGCAGCGTCGGCTGGAGATCATGCGCCGGTTCTTCGATGTCCTGCTCGCCGATCTGCGCTACGCGCGGGACAACGAGGCGATGGCGACCGCGTTTGTGGCGATCGACAAGGCACGCGACCGCAATGAGCTGGGGCAGGTTTCGGATATCGACGTGCTGGCGCTGGAAGCGGATTATCAGGGCGCCCGCCGCGAGCGTTTTGTGAGTGCTGCGCGGCAGCGCGCCACGCGGGCGCGCCTGGCGTCGGCGTTGAACAGACCCGGCGACCTGCCGGCCGATCTGGTCATGCCGCCGGAG
>CBDUNM010000166.1:0-10779 GCA_965368585.1 uncultured Chromatiales bacterium
GAGCATGTCATCTATCCGCGAGTGATCGAATGGTACGCTCAGGGACGGGTGCGCCTGGTGGATCGAGAAGTCTGGTTCGATGGTGTGCCGTTGCCGCGGGCGCTCGACCTGGATGAAATGGAGCATGCGCGATGAGGCACTGGTTGCTGTGCGGGTGGGCAGTCCTGGCCGCCGGGTGGCTCGACCCGGCCCTGGCGTTGCAGGATTTCGACGCCGAATACCGGATCGTGTTCAACGAACAGGTCGTCGCCCGAGCCTATTTCAGACTGCGCATGAGCGGCCCCGACCGGTACGCATACGAGGCGTACACCGTACCCGCGAACCAGCACGAAGGCGACAGCGGAAAGGACGAGATCCTCGAATCGAGCGAGGGCGCGATCCGCGACAGCGCGCTGGTGCCGGATACCTATCTGTACAGCGTCAGAAACACCGCCGGCACGCAGGTTTTCGAGCAGAGTTTCAAATGGAACCAGCAGCAACTGCTGCTGCAATCGGGAAAGATCACCCGGACGGCGACGCTTGACGCCGGAACCCAGGATCGGCTCAGTTATCTGTTGCAATTGGCGCAGCTAGTCGCGCGCGGCGAAACCGAGTTCACCTTTCCCCTGGCGGAGCCCGAGCACACCGATCAGCCGGTGTTTCGCGCCCGGTCGCGCGAGCGCTTCGAGCTACCGGCCGGCACCGTCGAGGCGGTGGGTGTCGAGTGCTTTCTGGACGTGGACACGCCCAATCGGGTGATCTGGGTCGCGCCGGACTGGGAGCACATACCCGTGCTCATCGAACGTACCGTACCCGACGGCCGTGTCAGGATGGAGTTGCTGAATCGCCGCGGCGGCCCGATCGGCAAACCCTGAGCCGCCGGCGCCGCGGTGGTCATGCCGCGTTGTAGCTCGTCGGAATAGCTCGGCTATTACTCCGGCGTCCTGACCTTCGCCCTGCGGGCCAGCTATCGCTGTTCAAATCGCTCCTCGGGTTTTAGTCCGTCTCGTCATGCCTTGCCAAACACCACGCGGAACACACCCTGAGGGCCGTCCAACGGCGGTTTTTGGGATCATCCAGACGTTTCCTTTCCTCCGTACGGGGAATGTACTCGCCCATTCATCGGCGGAGCACCGCTCAGTTTGACGCGGTCCAGGCTCCGTCCACGCCCCTGGCTATCACGGCTTGGGTAGCGTAACCCCCTGCTGTCCCTGATATTTCCCCGATCGGTCCTTGTACGATGTCGCACAAACCTCGTCCGATTCGAAAAACAGGATCTGCGCCACGCCTTCGTTCGCGTAGATTTTCGCGGGCAACGGCGTGGTGTTGGAGAACTCCAGGGTGACGTGACCCTCCCATTCCGGCTCGAGGGGCGTCACATTGACGATGATGCCGCAACGCGCATAGGTGGATTTGCCCAGACACACGGTCAGTACGTTGCGCGGAATTCGCAGAAACTCGACGGTACGCGCCAGCGCAAACGAGTTCGGGGGGATGATACAGACGTCCGACTGTACATCGACGAAGCTGTTGGCATCGAAATTCTTGGGGTCGACCACGGCTGAGTTGATATTGGTGAAGATCTTGAATTCGTCCGCGCAACGGATGTCGTAGCCGTAACTGGACGTACCGTAGGAAATGATGCGTCCGTGCTCGCCCTCGCGCACCTGGCCGGGCTCAAACGGGTCGATCATCCCGTGCTCGGTCGCCATGCGGCGTATCCAGTTGTCAGATTTTATGCTCATCGCTCCGAATGCCTGCCGTTCGAGGAAAGGAAATAAGGGAAACGGCGCTTCTTGGCAAAACCCCGCAGGTCGTTACGGTGTCTCGGGGCATTCGATCCGAAGACGTCTGCAGCATCCATGCTGCAGACGAGCCTCCAGGGGTAGGCAGCAGAGCAGCGAACGTCTCGCCATGGACGCTGAGTCTGGACTTTTTTGCCCAGCAGAGACTGCTTGGCGAAAAAAGGATTCACGGCGTCCTTCTGCTCGAATACCCCGGGACGAATTGCCTAAATCAGTGCCGTTGGAATTAACGGGATGTTACACGGCACGGCGCAAAGGCCAAAACGAATTACGGGAAGGCGCAATGGCACGGCGCGCGGAAGGCTGCGCGAACCTCGGAGTCCGGCCGGGCCTCGAAGATACCGGGCAGGGTGCGCGAGCGGCGCACCCTGCCCCCAAGGGGCTTGATATCCTCTCATCAGAGAATTGCATCAGAAGCCGCACATCCCCCCGCCACAGCCACCGGACCCGCAGGATGGCGCTTCCGGATTGGACAGCGCCGAACTGGACACCACGCTGCCTCCGGTGATCAGGCGTTTGACCGGCGCATCGGCGGCGGTATCGCCCAGGGCCACGCCCGCCCGGTCGCACAGATCGCCCCAGGTTCGCAGCACCTCGTTCATCCCGTGGCGCACTTCGACGACACGGTCATTGGCTTCGCAACGGTAATCATAAGTTGGCATATCGGCACTCCATTAAAGTCTACTAATATGGACATCATTTTCGGGATCCTGCAGCAAAGGTCAAGCCATATTCATCGGACGGCCGGTGGAAAATTGAACGCATCGGCCACCTGGCCCCAGCCACAACCCACCGACCATCTCGATGACGCTAAGATTGAGCACCGTCTCCGACACCGGAACGCAGTGGAAATCTGAACCGACTATGGCCGCAATGAAATTCATCATTCGCCTGGCTGCCCGCTACTCGCGTCTGGTCATACTCGCGGTGTTGGTGATCACCGGCATCGCCGCGCTCCGGCTGCCGCAGCTCGAGGTAAGCGTCGCCGCGGAAGCCATCGTCGCGCGGGACGATCCGCTGCGAAGCGTCCACGCAGAGACCGAGCGCACCTTCGGTTCGACCGATTCGGTCGCGGTAGTGGTCAGCGACGCCGAACTGTTCACGCCGGAGAAGCTGACCGCGGTCAGGACCATGGCCGAGCAATTGACGCAACTGCCCTTCGTCGGCGGTACCGACAACCTGTACACGCTGCGCCGAGGCCGCCTAACCGACGACGAACTGGTGGAGTTCTCGCCCTACCTCGACCCCATACCCGCCACGCCCGAGGAGGCCGAGGCGGTCAGGGGAAGCGCGCTCAAGAACCCCTTCGTCGTCCGCAACCTGCTGGCCGAAGACGGCCGCACCATGGCGATCAGAATTCGGCTCAAAGCGGATCACGCCCACAACGACCGGGCGATCGTCGCCGGGATTGAGCAGGTCATCGCGCCGTTGCGCGGCGAACTGACCCGGGTGTACGCGCTGGGTCTACCCCAAATACGCGCGGCGCTCTCGACCTTGATCGTGAACGACCAGGTCACGCTGCTGCCCCTTTCGCTGGCCGCCCTGCTGATCGCGCTACTTTTCACGCTGGGCCGCTGGGAGGGTATGCTGCTGCCGTTGGCGACGGCCTTCACGAGCGTGATCTGGACCCTCGCGCTGATGGTCGTATGGGGGATTCCGCTCAATGTCATAACTTCGGTCGTACCGCTGCTGTTGGTGGTGGTCGGCTCCACCCAGGATATTCATCTGCTGTCCGCCTTCTTCGCCGCCACCCGGGACGGCATGAACCGGACAGAGGCGATCGACGCCATGGCCGCGGTTACCGGTCTTGCAGTCCTGCTGAGCTTCGTGACCACCTGCGTGGGCTTCCTGGCGACGGCACTGAACAATATTCAGCTGTTGCAGGAATTCGCACTGGTGGCATCGGTGGGGCTGCTGTTCAACTTCGTCATCACCACCCTGTTGGTCCCCGCCGTCCTGGTTCGCGGGTCGGCGCGATGGCAACCCGCCCGTCGGCGAGCGGCCGCCGATCGATTTCAACGTTTTGCGCAGCGGCTTTTCGACATCGTGTCGCGCCGTCGCCCGACCGTCCTCGCCCTATCATTGGTGCTGGCCGTCGCCGCCGGAGCCGGCGCGACGCGGCTGCAGGTGAACAACAATACCCTGGACTTCTTCCCCGGCGACGCGCCCATCATTGCCCAGTCGCAACACCTGCATCGCGAACTGGCCGGTACGCAAAGCTTCGACATCGTGCTGGCCAGCGGTATCGAAGGGACCTTCGAACGGGTGCGCTACCTGCAGCAGATCGAGCAGCTGCAGCGCTACCTCGATCACACGGGCCACTTCGACAAGACACAGTCTTTTGTTGATATCGTCAAAGAAATCAATCGCGTCATGGCGGGCCTCGCGCCCGATGAACACGCGCTGCCCGAGGAAGACGCCGTGGTGCGGGAATTCCTGCTGTTCGGCGATGCCGCGCACCGGCGACCCTACGTCAGCGGCGATCTCGCGCAGACGCGCATCACCGTGCGACACAACATCACCTCATCGCGCCAACTGGAGCAAGCGGTTGCCGACATCCATGCGTTCGTCGCCGCCAACATCGACCCCGCCCTCAGGGTGAGCATCAGCGGCGCGTCGATACTGAGTCAGCGGGCGGGCGACGCGCTGGCCGCCGGACAGGCAAAATCACTGCTGCTCATCGTCGTGGCGATCTATGTGATCATCTCCATCCTGTTCGTCAATCTCAAGGCGGGCGCGCTGGCCCTGGTGCCCAATATCCTGCCGATCGTGATTCTGTTCGGCGTCATGGGGTTCGCGGATATTCCGCTGAATACGGGCACGGCGATGGTCGCCGCCATCGCCGTCGGAATCTGTGTCGACGACACCATGCATTTCCTGGTTCGCTACAATCAGGAAATGGCCGTAAGGCCTTCCACCGACGAGGCGATCCGCGCGACCTTGGCCGCAGTGGCCAGGCCCATGATGTCTACGTCCATCGCCTTGGCATTGGGGTTCGGCATGTTGGCGCTGTCCAGTTTTCCGCCGGTCGTCCATTTCGGGCTACTGGGCAGCCTGGTGATTCTACTCGCGCTGGCGGCCAATTTCGTCATCACGCCGATCCTGTTGAGCTATGTGCGCCTGGTGACGGTGTGGGACGTGCTCGGCGTACAAGTCCAATCCAGGCTGCTGGAGCATTGCGATCTGTTTCACGGCATGCGCAAGCTTCAGGTCCGGCATCTGATTGCGATGAGCACCCGCAGGGCGTTCGACGCTGGCGCGCAAATCGTCCATGAGGGCGACGCCTCGCATGAACTGTTCGTTGTCCTCGACGGCCGCGTACGGGCGCAACGCCAACGCGCCGACGGCACGCTGGACGAACTCAACACCTTGGGCGTCGGCGACATTTTCGGCGAAGTGGCGCTGGCCGCCGATGCCAGACGCACGGCCGACGTCGTTGCGCTGGAAAAGACCGAGGTGCTGGTGTTGCGCTGGCGGGATCTGAAGGGGTTGATCAAATACATGCCGCGCACCGCCAGCCGGTTGATTCTGAACATCGCCGCAAGCCTGGGGCAGCGCCTGATCGCGCGCAAGTTCTGAGGCGCCGTCGTGCGCCCTGCAGAACAGGTCGACCAGCCGCAGCACGACCCGCTGCAAAGACGCCGACCGGCGCAGCACCCCGTCTGCCGGGCATGGGATGCAGCTATTTCTGCAACCGCGCAGCAGCGCGCGCTCGTAAGCCACCGTACAACGGCACCGCCCGTGCGGGGCGTTGGTTCAGTCAAGCAGCAGGTTCAACAACGGCACGATCAACGCGGGCGCCGCCGCGACGACAGGCCCTGCAGGCGCCTTACCGAGCAGCGTAACTTCGTCCCCGAAAATATTGATCCGCTGATCGCTTTTACCGTCGAGTTCGCGAAACTCGAAGCGCATGAAACCGGCGGGAGCGGTGTCGATCACGCCGAAAAACGCAAACTCGGCGTGCGGGGTCGGGCCGATCACGACTTCGTGTGCGTCGTCCACAACGATGGCTATCTTGCCGCTGAGGATTCCCCTGATGTACCCCCCGACCCCGTTCAGCGGAGCGAGTGCGGGCAGGCGTATACCGGTAAACCCGTCGTGCCAGAGGCATTCGGGCGGAGGTTGATCGCCGTTGCACTGCGACGCGCTGAGGTTTTCGGCGTAACCGTGTTCCCGATCGAACACGCCGTAGTTGCCGGTATAAGCAGCCCCGGGGCCCGTGGCAATCAGGTTCGACGCGGGGGGTTCAGGGTGGTTCGCCTGCCACTGAATGCCCTGCGATACGACCGACACCGCCTCCAGCGGCAAGCGTGCTTCGGCCCAGACCTCGCCGTCTTCGAATCCCTCGGTATAGCGGTCTGCAAAACCGAGTTCGCCCGCCTTCGCCAGGAAAGCGGCCTCTTTCCAGCAGGCCCAGTAAGGTCCATCGCCCGTGCAGGCGGTGAGGGTCACGGTTGCATCGGCCGAGACCGATCCGGATGAGATTCGGTATGTGAAGCCGTCGATACCGGTAAATCCGGGGCCGGGTGTATAACTGAACGACCCGTCGGGCCGGAAGGTCAGGACACCGCCGCCGACGTCGCTGATCAAGAAAGCGACCGCGCCCTGTTCCCCGGCACTCTCACCGTCCAGCAGATCGTTGTCCATCACGCCCGGAGTATCGACGACCAACGGTTCGCCGCTCGAGACCCCGTACGCATCGTCGTTTGCGTCCAGCACTTGGGCACCCACCAGTTGGCTGGACAAGCAGAACCACAGGAGATGTGGAATTCGCCAAACCGACAGAAACCTGCTTCGGATCGTCATGAGCAACCCCCTCGGTGACAGCCAACGCAGTTTCAATTCATCGGGAATTGAATCAGACGACAAACAGTCTATCGCCTCTTTCGGCACTGGCACGTTGACAACCGCCGATGCGGTGCAACCGGAACAGCACTCGCGTGCATGCAGTCAGTCGACGTATTGCAGATAGAAGAATACGAGAACCCTATATTGCTAGACTTCACCCCAGCGCGGCTGCAGGTCGTTGGGTATATGCAGATGATCCAGGATCCGCGCGACCATGAAATCGACGATCTCCTGAACCGTCACCGGTTGATAGTAGAACCCCGGGTTGGCGGGCATGATCACCGCACCGGCGCGTGCCAGCTTGAGCATGTTTTCGAGATGGATGACCGAGAACGGCGTCTCCCGCACCACCAGGATCAGCTTGCGGCATTCCTTCAGCATGACGTCGGCGGCGCGGTCGATGAGGTCGTCGCAGATGCCGTTGGCCACGCTCGCCAGGGTGCCGGTGGTGCAGGGGCAGATGACCATGGCATCGGCGGGGTTCGAACCGCTGGCTGGGGGTGCGGTCCATTGCTGGCGGCCGAAGACGCGCAGTTGACCGGGCGCCGCAGCGAACTGCTTGCCCAGCAGAACTTCCGCCTCAGCGGCGCGCGCCGGCAGTTCCAGGTCGTTTTCCATCTTCGCCACCACCTGCGCGGCCTGGCTGTACATCAGGAAGACGCGACAGTCGGATTTGATCAGCTCTTCCAGCAACCGCAGACCGTAGGCGATCCCCGACGCACCGGTCCAGGCCAGGGAGATGGTTTGCCGGCGGGTGTCAGGCATGGGCGGCCTCCCCTAGCGCGGCGAGCAGGCGGTCGTGGATACCCGCAAACCCGCCGTTGCTCATGATCAGAATCTGATCGCCGGGGATGGCCATGGCGCGGACGCCTTCGACGATCGCCTGCACCTGCGTCACGACGGTCGCTTTGGCGCCCAACGGCGACAGCACCGCCGCGGCGTCCCACTCCAGATCGTCCGGCGCGTAGACCCAGGTGTGGTCCGCGGCAGCCAGCGCCGCGGGCAGCTGCGCCGCGTGTACGCCGCGCCTCATGGTATTGGAGCGCGGTTCCAGTACCGCGAGTATCCGGCCCTCGCCGACCTGCGCGCGCAGCCCCTGCAGGGTCATCTGGATAGCGGTGGGATGGTGGGCGAAATCGTCGTAGACGCGCACGCCGCGGACTTCGCCGCGCAGTTCCATGCGGCGCTTGACGTTCTGAAAACGGTTGAGCGCATCGACGCCGGCCTGCGCCGGCACGCCGGCGTGGCGCGCCGCCGCCAGGGCGGCCAGGGCGTTGCGCACGTTGTGCATACCGGTCAGCGGCCAGGCGACGCGCCCGGCCCGATCCCCGGCGCAGATCACATCGAATCCGCTGCCGTCGGCCGTCAAATCCGCCACCTGCCAGGTCGCCGCCCCGGCGGGGGCAAAGTGTTCCACGGCGCTCCAGCAACCCAGATCCAGCACCTCGCGCAGCGCCGCGTCGTCGCGCGGCGCAACGATCAGGCCGTTGCCCGGCACGGTGCGCACCAGGTGGTGGAACTGGCGCTGGATCTGCGCCAGGTCGTCGAATATATCGGCATGGTCGAATTCGAGGTTGTTCATGACCAGCGTCCTGGGCCGGTAGTGAACGAACTTGGATCGTTTGTCGAAGAACGCGGTGTCGTACTCGTCCGCCTCCACGACGAAGAACGGGGCACTGCCCAGCCGCGCCGACGCGCCGAAATTACGCGGCACACCGCCGATCAGAAACCCGGGCGCCAGGCCGGCGTCTTCCAGTATCCAGGCCAGCATGCTCGCGGTGCTGGTCTTGCCGTGCGTCCCCGCGACCGCCAGCACCCAGCGCTGGTGCAGGACCTGCTCGGCCAGCCATTGCGGCCCCGAGGTGTAGCGCAAGCCGCGCGCCAGCACCGCCTCGACCGCGGGATTGCCGCGCGACAGAGCGTTGCCGATGATGACCACATCCGGTTCGGGTTCGAGCTGTGCGGGCGCCCAGCCTTCGGTCAGGTCGACGCCGGCCGCCGCGAGTTGCGTGCTCATCGGCGGATATACGTTCGCGTCGGCGCCGGTCACGCGATGCCCCAACGCCTCGGCGAGCAGGGCGATTCCGCCCATGAACGTGCCGCAAATACCCAGAATATGCACGTGCATATCAGCTCCCGGGCACTGCAACGGGCGGGATATAGGTATTCACCAGGGTCAGGCCGATGATGGTATAACCCACTGCGATCACGATACCGGCCCACAAATCCATTTCCAGCGCATGGCGCATCACGTGCCCCAAGGCCACGTGAATCCAACCCAGCGCGATCAGGTTGACCATGGCCGCGAGCGGCGCCAGATCGAGGCCATCGGCCAGCAGACGCACCACCAGCATCACCAGCCCGAACAGCACGCTGACGCCGTACACCGCCGTGGCCGTTTGCACGAAGCGCGGCTTCTGCCCGGCAAACGCCAGCGTGGCATAGACCAACCCGCCGATCAGTATGGTGTCGAGCGTACTGGCGGCCAGCGCACGGAAGCCGCCGCCGAAATAGGTGGTGGTGCCCAGCGCACCGACGATCAGACTGACGGCCGCCGATACCCCGAGTAAATGGACCGATGCGGGAAGATCCTGAGGACCACGTTTTAACAGACAGAGCTGCAGAAAAAACGTAAGTAGTGACGACACGTCGGGTTCGCTATCGCAAGTAAAACGCCGATGATACAGCAAGCGCGCGGCAAAGCGCCCGGCGGCGCTAATGGAATTAGACGGCACCCCATCCGATGCTATCCTTGGGGCTCTACTCACCGACGCGACAAAACGATGCAGGAACTCTTCGTAGACACCACGGCCGCTCTCATGGATCTTACCCAACAGCTCGAGGGCAGTGAATGGCTCGCACTGGACACCGAATTCATACGCGAAAAGACTTATTTCCCGCGTTTGTGCCTGATTCAGATCAGCAACGGCGATATCGCGGCCTGCGTCGATCCGCTGGCGATCGACGATCTGTCACCCCTGCTGGACGTGATTTACGACGGCAGCATAATCAAGGTGATCCATGCCGCACGTCAGGATCTGGAGATCTTTTTACACGACTGGGGACATCTGCCGTTGCCCTTGTTCGACACCCAACCGGCGGCGGCACTACTGGGCTATGGCGATCAGGTCGGTTACGCCAACCTCGTGCAGCAGGTGCTTGGCTTGGACCTGGCGAAAAATCACTCGCGCACCGACTGGACGCGGCGCCCGCTGGACGAGGGCCAAGTGCGTTACGCCCTGGACGACGTCGTTTACCTCGGGCAGGTCTACGTCCAGATGCGCGGGCGCCTGTCCGATCGCGACCGGTTGCAGTGGCTGGCGGCGGATTTCGCGGAGCTGGCGGATCCCGCCACCTATGTCCAGCACCCGGCCACGGCCTGGAAACGCATCAAGGGGCGCCAGCACCTGCGCGGCGTACAACTCGCGATTCTGCAGGCGCTGGCCGCCTGGCGCGAGGAACAGGCCCTGGCCCGGGATTTACCGCGTCGTTGGGTGATCAAGGACGAAATCCTCGTCGAGCTGGCACGGCGCAAGCCCAAGAACGCCGAGCAGCTCGGCCAGATTCGCGGTCTGGAGCCGGCGGTCGTGCGGCGCGAAGGCGATGCGCTGCTCGCTGCGGTCGAGGCCGGCCTGGCGGTCCCCAAGCAGGACTGGCCGCACGAAGGCCGAATCAGAAAAAAGCTCACCTCCGGCCAGGAGGCGCAGGCCGATGTGCTGAGTGCCGTACTGCGCCAGATTGCCGATGCGCACCAGTTGTCGCCGCACGCCATTGCCGCGCGGAAAGATCTCGACAAGCTGGTGCAGGGCGATCACGACACCCCGGTTATGGAAGGCTGGCGGCGCAAGGTCGCGGGGGAAAAGTTACTGCAGATCCTCGACGGGCAGTGGGCGGTCAGCTGCGAGCAGGACAGTATCTCCATCATTCCTGTGCCAGGTTAAACTGCATGTTACACCAGCCGATCATGGGCCAAATACCGAAACCCGATGTAGCCGCTTCGCATCCTCTTTTTCCGGGGTTTTCTGCAGGGTACGGGTGGTGACCGGCCCAGGATCTATCCGGGCGCTCGCTTGTCCAGGCACGCCTGCACTGGCTGCTCACTCAAGTCGTAGCGACAGCTATGCCTTTCGCTCCACAGCGGCGTCCA
>CBDUNM010000167.1:0-10755 GCA_965368585.1 uncultured Chromatiales bacterium
CCCTGGCGCGAGATTGCGAGTTCTCAGACATCGACGGCGATGGCTTCCTGGACCTGAAGGCTCGGTTTGCCGGCGCCCATAGCGGCATGGCTTGTGGCGAAACCGAAGCTTCGTTGTTTGGCACCACTGCCGATGGATCGAGTCTCGTAGGCTCGGACGTCGTAACCACTTATGGCTGCCGTCGGCAACCTTGATTCGTCTCCAAGCGTCCGGGCTGGAGGAAGCGGCTTTTCCTTGCTTTTTTCGCATTGCCGCTCCTGGTGCTGCAGGCACCTTGGGTGTGGGCCGACGGCGGTGTCCCGACTGGCCGCGCGTTGATCTGTTGGATTCCCGAAACAGGCATGAGTATCCGAATCCGGACCAACGACTCGTGCGCTGGGAATTCGATTTCCGAACTGTTTCATGAATTAACCCGATAGCCGATAGCGTCACTAGATTTCTCTATTCCGGGTTATGCGATGTCTGCCCAGCATTTTTTCATGCCACTGGTTGCCGTCGGTCTGGTTGTGTCGACCCTGGTGCTGTCGGGAGTTGCGCGTCGTTATCAGCAGCAGCAGGCGGCACGTCGATCCATCGTGAACCGGATGGAAACGGGTATTCGCTTGATTGAGGGTCTGTTGCGGGATCTGGGCGCCTTGCCATTGACGGCGAAGTTACGCCGGACGCTCCGCCAGGACGTATTGAATCGGTATCTCTTGATCGGGCAGGTGTTCCGCGGCTACCCAAGACTCGCCGAGCACTTGAAAGATGCCCAGTTGCGGTTGGATGTCGAATCGGACAGGATTCTTGGGGAGGTTCCCGAGCTTGCCGACGAATCGGCAGTTGCGACGTTGATCGTCCATTTGGACGAGTTGTCGTCATTCATCGACAATTCGCGTTTGCTACCGTCGCCTGCGCTGGCGGAGCGTAAAGACTTTGTCCGGCAATTGGGCGAGGTGCGGGCCGAATTGTTGTCCAATTACCATCACGCCAACTTCCGGCAAAAGTACGAGGCGGGTGACGCGAACGGTGCCCGTAATCACTTGCGCCGTTTGATGGAGAGCTTGAGAGTCCATGGACCGAATACCGAGAAGGTGCTGGGCCTCTACCAGGCGGCCGAAGAGGAGCTCAAATTTTCGTTGCGTCGTGAGGAACACGACCTCTCCGAATCCGCGCTAAAGGCATCTTGAAGCCGAACGGCATACGGAGGCGGTCTTCAACCGGCGTCGGTCGGACGGGCGATGCGGCGGTCGGAAAACCAGATCACCGTCGGTTCATCGTCTTTCGCAGGCGGGTTGACGGAGAAAAAAACAGCGCCGTAGTCGGTGTCCCAACGCCAAACAGCGCCGTCAGTTGCTGGCTCGGGCGCGCCAAGTTCGGTGCGCAGGGTGCGTTCGACATAGGTGTGATAGTGCGGATGGTAGGTCATCTTCACGGCCGACAACCGACCGCCGCGAAAAAAGATCGCCGCATAGCTGGCGGGCGCACCGTTGAAAGACGCGATCGTCGACGCGCAAACGCGATCGCCGAATTGGCTCACATGATCCTTACACTCAAACGGCACAGCGGGAAAATTACCGCGGATGTCGGCTTCCAGGACGTTTTCTTGCAGCTTGCCGAAGGCGATATTCATGTCTTCGGTGTCCTTCAGGATTGAGATCAAAACCAGGTCGGCGCGCCGTTGCCCATCTTCGGAAAAAACAAGCCAAAAGATCGGACCAAAGACGATGGCGAGCAACAGCAGCTTTTTATAGATCGGATTCAGCTTCATCGAGGGCGGTTTCTCAAAACAAAGAGGCGCATTCTAGCTTGCTCGGGTCGGCCTGTGGGCCGATTTGATCCCAATGGCGCTTGCGCAACGAAACCGCGCATGATTTCACGGTGTCCGAAGGCGTTCACTGCTCTGCCGCCCACCCTCGGGAAGCTCGTCTAGGGCTTGGGTGGCGGGGTTCTGCACAGGGTGAAGGTGTATCGCTACGCCGGGGTCGATGCTCGACGGGATCGCTCGAAACCGCGGTGAGGAGACCAGTCGCGCACCGGTTTTGACAAATTCGGGTATAGCGTTCGTCGCTGGATGGTTCGACGGTCTGACTGCGTTGGGACAGGGTAGGGGTCCGATCGGAACCCCGACTACTACCTAAGGTCGGCGATGTTGGGACAGAAATCCACTTGTTCCGCGCGTATCCGCTTGTCTTTGCTGAGCGCGTCGTCGCAACGCTCGAGCTCCTCGCAGTCGCCGCAACGCTGCATGTGGTGTTCGATGTCGACGACCCGCTTCCGGTGCAGGTAGTAGGCGCGGTTCTCGCCGAGCCGGTCCAACATGGTGCCTAGGCGCAATCCGTTGACCCCTTCGGCCAGTCGTTCACGGCGTTCGTGGCCGCGGTCCATGTTGCGTAGGATCGCGAGCGGTAGCCAAATGGCCAGCAGTGCCACCATGCCGGCCAGAACCAACGAAATCGCGATACTCAATAAATTCATATAACCCCCGAATCGATTTAAATTATGGTTAGGGGTGAGCGACCCGGCATTGACGCAGATCAGCACACGAAAATAAGAGTGAATTCGAATATAAGACTATGGTTAACGACTTCAGCGAAGAATCACACGAACGTAGGGTGCCGCCATTGAGACCAGGAGCAGAATCCTTGCGAGCGACAGGCGCTCTCTTGCGAGCCAGATGACCAGCGCAAATCCGATTGACATAGAGACCGCGCAATCGACGGCGGTATCGATCATGGCTTGACGCCGCTGAATGTCGCCGTCGGCGCGAAAAGCGATCACCGTCAAGGGGATCAGAAAATGCAAAGGGCGTAAAAAAGCGCGACGATGAACCAGGTGATCGCGGAATCCGTGAACTCAGACGCTACTCATCACGCAGTTACGATTTGAACAGGTCTTCCGCGGCGTCGCGCAGGCCGTCGTCGGCGGCCTGCGCGCCTTTGTACGCCAAATCGTGGGGTTGGAAGTAGTCGCAAAAATTAGCGCCGGTCTTGTCGGTGACGAAATCGGCGATTGGTTCCATGCAGTCGTTGGACCTGCCGGGATGGTAAAACCGGCAGTTGCGGCAGCTATGCACCGGTTTACTGCAATCAGGACATCTGGCTTCGCGTCCCAAATCATAATCGCTAAGCGCCTTACCGCAGTTCCAGCAACGGCCGACAGAAGTAAGCGACATCGGGGAATCCCTCCTGGGCATTGGGAACTGTAAGCATAATCCTGGCCTTGATAGCGATTGTCAACTGACGCAAGATCGGCTTGAACGGTCGATTTGCCGCCATAAGCCGAACTCCCTGAAGAAGATTTCCTGATGGCCGACGCCGCCGCGCAGCAGTTCATGAAGCTCAACGTTACGGGGAGTATTTTCTGCGTCTGCCGAGTGCATGGGGTGGAAGCGCCGCGTCGGATCGCGACCTGCACGCATGCCGTGCAAGACGCCGTGCATGCCGCAGTACGAGAAAAACGCGGCAACCTCCATGATTTCGAAAGCATACTGAGCGAACAACGGGTGCTTTTGATGGGCGCATTGGATCAATCGACCGCCGGCAGAACCGGTGATCCCGTGCCGCCCGCCCCGTCTTGTCTCGCCGAGCAGTTCACCGAAGAACAGAACAGAGCGCGCTGGAAAATACCGCTCAACCGGATGCTCCGGCGGTGCGACGACGGGCACAGTCGACGCGGCCCGTGATGGCCCCGAAAGCGATGGAAGAAAAGCTGCAGGAGGAGTGCAAGCCGTTGCAGAAGCTGTTGTTGGAGGATGATTGCGTCCATCTTGGACTGTTGACCAAGGAGCGGACGGAAGCTGCGGCGCGCAGCGCAGTCGGTCGAACACGCAGGATGCAGGGAAAATCTTTGTCGTGGCATTGCGGAACAATCTGCACCAGGAGGTGAGGTCCCAGATCCGAAAACACAAAGGTGGGCCCTGACCCACTAGCCCGCTAGATCCTGCGTGAACGAAACCGCTGGGAAGAGTCTCGTGAGGGAGGGATGATGTGAAATCTGCTTGGCGGAAAATTCAAACTCGATTTTTCCCGGGCGATAAAGACACGATGTGCCGCCGACTGCGAGCTTGCTCGATGCAAGACCGATCTTTGCTTCACCGTCTCGCGGGTGTCGTCCGTTCTGCATACGGCTGCGGCTGCCTGGATGTGTTGATCGTTTTTGCGGGGTGTGCGTTATGATCACGAAACGCACACGCGGTTTTAGTGTGCGCAACCTAGGCGGAGCACAAAAATGAAAATCCGGATCGATGTTGACGTAACCCCGGAGGAGATGCGCCGGTTGGTGGGTCTTCCAGATGTCGAGACATTCAATCGCGAGCTCTTGGACCAGATTCGTGAAAAAATGATGGCAGGCGTGGAAGGGTACGAGCCGCTGAGTCTGTTTCAGCCGTATTTCTCCTCGACCATGGTCGGTATGGACGCGTTCCGCAAGATGATGGAGGCGACCCTGTCAGGGTTTGCCGGCGCCGGTCGTAAGGACGATGCCTGATGGAGGTGCGCCGCCTGACGATGGCGGTGCTGTCGCTGTGCGCCCTGTTCGCGGCAGGCTGCGGCGTTAACCGTTACGGTACGCCGAGTGCCGACGAGTGGCGTCTGGCCGTGTTGGGAGAAGTGACGATCCCGGCGGGTCGCGCTCGTGCGTTGTTTCAGAACGGTCGGCAGGTGGCGCATGTCGATCTCCACCACCCGCATTGCGAGTTGGAAATCGATACGGTCGACGAGCGGCCTCAAGTTTTGCTGGCGGACACGTTCTACGTTACCCGGCGCGCGGTACGCACGGTTTCGAATGAGCTCACGGCCATGCCGGCGAGTATTATTTCGCCCTTGGATTGCTCCGAGGATCTTTACTACGAAAGCCTGTTCTGGCTGGTATCCGAACGCAAGCAGAACGTTCGCATGCTGATATGTCGAGATTGGTCGATGTCTTGTCACTTTGGGAGACATCTGACGTTGGCCGAAATCCTGCAAGTACTCGGTCCGGGTTTCAAACTCGAGTAGTCAGACGCGATAGGCCCGCCGTTCTATCCCAAGCATCTCCATTGCGATACCGCCGATTGCCCCGCCGATTGCGCCCCCCGCGGCGCACTGAGGGACGGCCGAGAATATCATATCGACTTCGGCCGTTGTCAGATGGCCGCTCCCCTGACCTATGCTGCTGCCGATCAGCCACAGCGCCGCCGCCGTTGTGCTCGCAACGATTGCGGCCACTACCGGCGAGCTGAACCGACTGGATAGCCAGTCGGGACACGATGGGGCTATCCAATGAGAAAAAACCAGAAACATCACGCCAACCGCTGCGACCGCGAAACCAGCCGCCCAGGTGCTTTGCACATTCCAGTCAAACAACGAGGCGGCGATAGCCGCTAATGGTCCCGCGACGAGGCCGGCGAGCAGACCGCTCAGGGCTTGAGCGATCGGGCGAATGATGAGGTTGTCGGACTGCGGGAGTAAGCTGCCGGCCAGAAAAGCGAGGCCGGCGGCGATGACCGTCAAAGGGACGAATTCGCCGGTTTGAGGAAACACGACCAGGTAAACGACTGACACTACGACGCCGATCATGGCGCCGAGCAAGGCGGTTAACATGGAACCGAAAAACGCGGCGGTTATCGCACCGCCCAGTGCGGTGGCCAGCGTGGTGGTCCCCCATGAATATTCCGCCCAACCCGCAAACGCTGCGGATAGAGCGCCGTACAAGCCACCGAAAACGGCACCGGCAAGCGTCCACACGAGAGTCCTGAACAGCAGAGCGGAGATTCTATTCACGGGCAACAGTAAGATCCAATCCAATGGTGACGGTGACATTGCATCGCCCCAGCGCAAAAGCGACATTGACGCGATCAGTCAGTGGGGCACGCCAACCATGCTCGGGAAAGTCGAACCCGCTGATGGCAACCGCGGGCAAAACTAAGAACCGACGGAAAAAGCGCGAGTTTCTGTGGCGTATTCTCAGGTCGGCGCGCTGACCTGGACCTGTTGTCAAGCGGTTGCTCGAGCCGGTTCAGTGTGCGCCAAACTGGCGTGGACCGCGGGGTGGACGCGGACGGGCTTCGTTGACCTTCAATGTGCGTCCCTTGAGATCCTGTCCGTTTAGCTGGGCTATCGCGGTTTCACCCTGATCCTTGTCGGCCATTTCGACAAAGCCGAAGCCTTTCGATCGCCCCGATTCACGGTCGTTGATAATCTTTGCCGAGATCACTTCGCCGAACTGCGCAAAGGCTTCATGGAGTTCATCGTCCGTAAGTTGATAGGAGAGGTTACCGACGTAAATGTTCATAGTAAAATGCTCGTCAAGTAAGATAAGAAAAAAACGGGTTTGCAACCCACCAATGTCCTGTTCTGCAATTAACTGCGCCTATGCGCGGGCCTGTTTCGGTCCCCGTTGTGCAGTTCGTCCTTGACGGGGTCTGAGGCTGAATCGTGGCGTGCTCGCGCCTTGCGGAAAACGCAAGATCCGACGCAAAGACTTACCCCAGTTACTCGAGGGACGGGACACAAGGTGTGCGTATTTAGCGTTGGGGGGATAGACGACCGAAACCACTGAATTGCTCGTGAATAATGGGACTGAGGATCAAAGAGCAAAAGCGGTTCTGGCGACGTTGTCGCTTGATGGGCACGCCAGTTCGAGTTGGCTGCCGGTAACGCCCAGACCAAACGATCCGAGCCGCGCAGTCCCGTTCAATCCCTGCCATTGGGGGTTGCGTTCATAATGGCTGGCTCAGGACGAGCGAGTTCCGGATCGGATCGCTCCACGCCGTCTCTCCTTACACATGCAGTACCACCAACATATTTTTTTATTGTGCGTCTCGACGTGCCGGCTGTCCGTCGCCGAAAATCGCGAGACACCTCTCCCACACAGTGGGAGGCTCCGATTCATCGACCGTAGCTAAGACAATCTTTAGACGGCTCCCTACCGCGGAAAATAGGACACGTTTTCCGAAAACGCAAGCGGAGGGGCATTTTTCGCGCCGACGCGCGTTTCTTCCTCATCTTGATCAGTGAGTGGTGACAAGGGATCGTTTGCGACTACTTATTGTCGCGTTGCGGCAACAGACAGGTGAACAACGAAACTCGTGCCAAGGTGCCTCAGAAGCTGCCTTTACTGAAGGGTACTAGACAACTCAACGAACCCGTATAACGGGAATTAAATTAATCAATTGGGACCTGTAATGGTCGGAAGTTGCTGCATCTCACGGCTGCAGCGGAGGTTGGCGTTTATAATGGCGCTTGTCGATGGTGAGTGACGGACAGGATACATTTTTGTGGCGGTGAAGTTGGACAGTGGGAGCAGGCGGAACAAGCGCAACTCCCGACGTGGATGGCTGCTCTGGACCCGGGATCTGATTCTGATCGGCGTCGCGCTGACCCTGTTTTCCTGGTGGCAAACGCGCGACACAACACGGGGGCTGGCACCCGACCTGGTCGGACAACTTCTCAGCGGGCAACTGGTCGAAATCGAAGAGTATCGGGGGAAACCCCTGTTGGTGCATTTCTGGGCGGTTTGGTGCCCGGTTTGCGCGTTCGAAAACAACACCATCGATGAACTGGCTGACGATTACCCGGTGTTGACGATTGCCACGTCCTCCGGAGACGCCCGCAAAGTCGGCGTATTTCTCGAGCGGGAACGGCTCTCGTTCCCCGTCATTTTGGATCAGTCGGGTGAGATCGCGCGCGAATGGGGCGTGACGGGCGTGCCCGTGAGTTTCATTCTGGACGCCGACGGCAACATCGTGCATGTCGCGAGCGGCTACACCACGCAGATCGGCCTCAGGGCGCGGCTGTGGCTCGCCGGGAGTTGATCGTCTGTCCGGCTCCGGCGGCGGTCGCACGGGTGGTGCGTGACAGGGGTCAATCTTCGCCAATCACCCGTTCGTCGCGCGGTGCACTCAACAGCTTTTCCGCTTCGATCTGATTGTTGGCGAAAATAAGTCGGAATGTCGCCTCAGCCGTTGCGTCGGCCGCGGCCCTTTGCTCGCGAGCAAGGGTGCGAGCGGACTTATAGTCCTCGAACGCGTCGAGGTATGAAAGCGCTTTCTTGCCGGTTTCCTGGGTCGCGACGCGATAGACGAAATATGGCATGGTGGACCACCTCCAAGTCAAAATCGTGACAATACCACGCTCTGCGGTGCGATCGAGGCGGGCTGGACGTCATATTAACCAGATATTGGTCAGGGTTTAGTCCCGGCAACGGCGCACCAGCCAGGTTGTGACGGAGGCGACCGCGCTCACCGGCACCGGTACGGTAAGCGGCAAATAGGAGCGGCAGTTCTCGCGCTCGATTACGCTGTCGCCCGGCGGCCGACCGAGCGGAAGTTTCCCCAACCGCAGTCAAAGCAGGCCCAGGAGCGGCAGGGTCAAGCCAAGGCCGATCGGGAGGCGTTGCACTTACCGTCTCTTGGTCCCGGGTATGGCTTGCAGCAGCGTATCCTGTTGTCCGACGCGCTTGCGTAACACTTCGGTTTTAGCCCCTTCCGCGAGCGGTAGCGCCAAGCCATCCTGCCGTTTTCCCAGGGTGGCGTCGATAACGCGAAACTCCGCGTCGCGGTAGGTCTCCCACGCGCTCTGCGCAGCTGCGTACAAAGCGCGCAATCGTTCATCGAGACTGAAGCGCAGCCGCTGATCGTTGTTCAACAGGCGCGCTTGCCAGCGTTTTCGTGCCGCCGTTTCGCAACCGGCGATCGCGGTCGTCGTGGTCGCCTTAGCGACGCAGTCCCGCGTTTTCCGGTCGATCGGCTCATCCGCCTGCAGTGTACTGGTTAGGCACAGACTCACAATCGACAACACGGTTTTGAACTGACTGGTCATGGTTCGGTATGGCCGATGCAGCGATTGCTCCCAGTTCGACGAGTTCGCCGTCGTCGGCGCAAAAGGTGAGCTGCAGATCCGAACCCTTGCACCAGGGCGGCGTCGCCAGGAGAAACGCGCCGCCGATGCCCGCGTCACGCGTCACCCCCTGAAAGACCCGGTTCGCGGCAGGACACCGCGCTGTCACGGGTAGGTGGCGGTTGGCGCGCCGAAAATTTCTTGCGTCGACCGTCCCCTCCTCCAGAGTATGGTGGCGCGGCAGCCCTCATTGTGACCAAATTTATTACGCAAGCCGCGTAATGGGCCATAGGCGTTGGGGTAGCGAAAGAAAGATCAGATTGTACCTAAACGAATCAGGGGTTTCCCGGTTTTCCTCTCACGAACGACCAAGCCAGGCCAAGATCCGATCGTCCAGCCAGTAGCGGGCCTTGCCCGGAACCCCACCGCCGACGAAGCCGACGTGCCCGCCGTGCGCGGCGATTTCCAGGTGCACGCAGTCGGCCAATTCCTGATCGATAGGTGCGGTTTCGGGGTACATGAATGGGTCATCACGGGCGTGCAGTACCAGGGTCGGCACGCGAATGGCTCGTAAAAACTGGCGTGAGCTCGATCGGTCATAGTAGTCGTCGACATCGGCGAATCCGTGTAGCGGCGCTGTCACCCGATCGTCGAATTGACGAAAATTCGTCAACGAGTCGAGGTCGATATCCAGCGGGCAGGGCATACGGCTGAACTTGTCCCGAAATTTTTTCTGCAGTCGCCGGATGAGGTGCTGCTGATAAATGCGCGAGATGCCGTGTTCGAGCCGCAGTGCGGCGTCATTCAGGCGAAACGGTACCGACACTGCCACCGCCCGTTGCACCGGTGCGGCGTCGCCCCGTTCGCCCAGCCATTTGAGGAGCACGTTACCGCCGAGCGAAAATCCCACGACGCCGCGCAGCGGTGTCGCAAGGCGGGCGCTCAATCGTTCCGCAACGAGCTCGACATCACCGGTGTCGCCGCTGTGGTAGCTGCGGGCCAGGCGGTTCGGTTCGCCGCTGCAGCCGCGAAAGTGCATGAAGCAGCCGCGAAACCCTTGCAGCGCCAGGCGTTTCAACAAGCCTCGCGCATAGTGGGAGTTCAGCGAACCTTCCAGGCCGTGGAGTATCAATACCACGGGACCTTCGGAGGGGCCGGTCCAGGCGAGATCGACGAAGTCGCCGTCTGGCAGTTCGAGTCGCTCGTACTGTATCGCCAGTCGCGGCCGATGCCGGAAAAAGGTCGGCCAAAGCGTTTGCGCGTGTGGACCGGGCAGCCACCACGCGGGTTGAAAAGAGGCGCCGTCGCGGGGCATGTCTACGCGGTGTTCTCCTGATGCCGGTAGAGGGTGGCATACAGCCCGTCGCTGTCGATCAGATCTTCATGCCGACCCTGTTCGACGATACGGCCGTCCTCGAACACCAGTACCCGGTCGGCCTGTCTGACCGCGCTCAGGCGATGCGCGACGATGATCGTCGTGCGGTTGTCGAGAAACGCCTGCAGCGCGCGATGCAACTGATTCTCCGTGGTCGTATCCAAGGCCGACGTCGCTTCGTCCAGAACGACCACTTTCGGCTGCGTCAACGCCATCCTCGCCACCGCCAATCGCTGCCTTTGACCGCCGGACAGACGCACGCCATCGCGTCCGATAAGCGTATCCAGACCCTGATCCATCGAACGAACGGTATCCGCCAACTGCGCAATTTCCAGGGCCTGCCAAAGCAGTTCGGCGCTAAATTCGCGGCCCAGGGTCAGATTCATCCGAATCGTGTCGTTGAGCAACGCCGGATGCTGCAGGACCGTGGCGACGTTGTCGCGCACGACGTCCAGGCCGATTTGGGTGACCGGGACGCCGTCAAACGAGATCTTTCCCGATTTCGGCAAGTACAGCCCCAACAGAATCTGTACCAAGGTCGTTTTTCCGCCGCCGCTGGCACCGACCAAGGCCACTTTCTCG
>CBDUNM010000168.1:0-10609 GCA_965368585.1 uncultured Chromatiales bacterium
CTGCACGACCGAAGGCGTGCCGTAGGCCCTGACGTTGGTCACCGGGACACCCAGGTCCCGGGCGGCCTCGAGGTCGACATTGTTGGTGCCCGTCGCCGCGACGCAGATCAGTCGCAGGTTTGGCGCCTGCCGCAATACGTCACGGTCAAGCACCACCTTGTTGCTGACGACTACGTCGGCCTCGGCAATCCGCGTCGCCACCTGCCGCGCGGATGTGGCAGGATGCATCTTCCAGTCGGTGAGCGCGCCTTGTATGCTGGTGGTGTCCAGGTCCTGCGGATGTACCGAATCGAAATCCAGAAATACGCCGCGCGAAATCGTCATAGCTGCCTCGGTCATGTGCGAAATTCAAACCCTGCCCCGATTATCGCCGAGTTTGGGCCGCGATAGCTCGACCATTGAAAGATAGCTAACCGCCTCACTATTCGCATGAGATTCGCAATGCTGCATTGCGGTAAACTGACCGCGATTAGTTGACCGACGTCAACCAGCCACCCGTTCAGTTCACACCCATAGCCCATGACCGAGTCCAGCAGCAGGATCCGCGAGATCCCTTACAATTACACATCCTTTTCCGATCGGGAGATCGTCATCCGGTTCCTCGGGAAGGAGATGTGGCAGCTTATCGAGCAACTGCGCGGCACACGGCGCACCGGGCGCTCGGCGCGCATGCTCTTCGAGGTGCTGGGCGACATGTGGGTGGTCGCCAGAAATCCCTATCTCCAGGACGACCTGCAACAGAACCAAGCGCGGCGCGACGCGCTGATTCAGGCATTGGACCACCGCCTGGACCAGTTCGAACAACGCCTCAACGACAACCCCGACGCTGCCCGGCTGCTCGACGCGACGCGCGCGGCCGTGCGCGACTTTGCCGGGTGTTTCGCCGCGAACGCCGCATTGCGCAACCGCGTGCGCCGCAGCCTGACCGGCATCACGCGTAAGGACAACGTCGATTTCGGCGGCCTGGCCCGGGTATCGCACGCCACCGACGCGACCGACTGGCGCGTCGAGATGCCGTTCGTGGTGATCAACCCTGACACGGAGCGCGAAGTCGCCGCCGTAGTCAAGGCCTGCATGGACTGTGGACTGACCATCATTCCGCGCGGCGGTGGCACCGGTTATACCGGGTCTGCGGTGCCGCTGGACGCCCGTTCGGCCGTTATCAATACCGAAAAGCTGGAACGACTGTCGGCGGTGGAACGGGTCACATTGCCCGGCGTCGCGCAACCGGTCGCCACCGTGCTCGCCGGCGCGGGCGTCGTCACCCGACGGGTATCGGAACTGGCGGCCGCGCACGGACTCGTGTTCGCGGTCGACCCGACCAGTCAGGACGCCTCCACCATCGGCGGCAATATCGCCATGAACGCCGGGGGTAAAAAGGCCGTGCTGTGGGGCACGACGCTCGACAACCTGGCGTCCTGGCGCATGGTCATGCCCGACGCGGGCTGGATAGAAATCGAACGCATCAACCACAATCTGGGCAAGATTCACGACCAGGCGGAAGTTCGGTTCGGGGTATGGGAACTGGATACGGACGGCGCGACCCGCATACGCTTGCGCGAGGAGATCCGCATGCCGGGCGCCTCCCTGCGCAAGATCGGCCTGGGCAAGGATGTCACGGACAAGTTTCTCGCCGGCCTGCCCGGGGTGCAGAAGGAAGGCTGCGACGGGCTGATCACCTCGGCGCGCTTCGTGTTGCACCGCATGCCTGCGCACGCAAGAACCGTCTGCCTGGAGTTCTTCGGTACGGACCTGAGCCGGGCCGTTCCGGCGATCGTCGAGATCCGCGACCTGATCAGACGCACCGAGGGTGTACAGATGTCGGGACTGGAGCACCTGGACGAACGCTACGTCAAGGCGGTCAAGTACGCGACCAAGGCGGCCAATAGGCGGGAATACCCGAAGATGGTCCTGATCGCGGATCTGGTGTCGGACGACCAAGACTTGGTCGCGCGCGCGGCCTCCGAGGTAGTCAGGCTGGCGAACGTCCGCGATGCCGAAGGCTTTATCGCCGTCAGCCCCGAGGCACGCCGTCGCTTCTGGCTGGATCGGGCCCGAACCGCGGCCATCTCCGCGCACACCAATGCCTTCAAGATCAACGAGGATGTCGTCATACCGCTGGAGCGTCTGGCCGAGTACAGCCAGGGTATCGAGCGTATCAATATCGAACAATCAATCAGGAACAAACTCGAGATCATGACGGCGATCGAGCGCTATCTCGACAGCGCAATCCCCGAGGCGAGAAACGCCGAAGACTACGAGGATTCGGCGGAGAACACCGCGATCCTGCAGGCCAAGCAGACCTCGGCGCGCGACCTGGTCCGCGCCGCCAGAGACCGATGGTCGCGTATTGCGGCCAACCTCGACGCCCCCGCGGACGCCCATACCCAGTTGTTGCGCGACGCGGAGTGCCCGTTGATCCGCGGCGGCGATACGCTGCTCGACATGATGCTGCGGCGCGACTTGCGACAGACTTATCGCAAAGAGGTGGCGAACCGACTCAACGAAATCTTTGCCGGCCAGGATCTGGCGGCGGTGCGCCACCGACTGGAACGGATTCATGCCGAACTACGTCGATCGAGGTTGTTCGTCGCACTGCACATGCATGCGGGTGACGGCAACGTGCACACCAATATACCCGTCCATTCGGCCGACTACGCCATGCTGCGCGAGGCCGATCGCATCGTCGCTCGGATAATGGAACTGGCACAACGGCTGGACGGCGTAATATCGGGCGAGCACGGTATCGGCCTGACCAAGATCCAGTACCTCAGCCGGGATAAACTGCAGGCCTTTGTCGACTACAAACGGCGGATCGACCCGAACGGTCACTTCAACAAGGGCAAACTGATGCCCGATTCCGGCCTGGACGGTGCCTATACTCCGTCGCTGCAATTGGTCCAGCAGGAGGCCATTATTCTCGAAGACAGTGAACTCGGGGCGCTCAACGACGACGTCAAGCACTGCCTGCGCTGCGGCAAGTGCAAACCCGTGTGCATGACCCATGTGCCGCGTGCCAATCTGCTGTACTCGCCGCGCAACAAGATTCTCGGTACCGGGCTGTTGATCGAGGCCTTTTTGTACGAGGAACAAACCCGGCGCGGGCTGTCGCTGGGGCATTTCGACGAAATGAACGACGTGGCGGATCATTGCACGGTCTGCCACAAGTGCTCGAACCCCTGCCCGGTGAACATCGACTTCGGCGATGTCACCATCCGCATGCGCAAGATCCTGACCGAACGGGGGCAGAAGCGTTTCAACCCCGGCACCTGGGCAGCCATGAAGTTTCTCAACGCAACCGACCCGCGCACCATTGCACTGCTGCGCAAGGTCATGGCTCAGTGGGGATTCAAGGCGATTTCCCTGAGTCACGACCTCGCCAAACGGTTCAAGCTGCTGGGCGGGGCAGACCGCTTGCCGACCGCGACCACGGGCAAACCCAGGCTGCAGGAACAGGTCATCGAACTGGTGCGTCGTCCGATTCGCGTGGAGCTCCCAAAAAAGAACTACCGCGCCGAGCTGGGACTGGAGGACCGCCGCTACGTCCCCATCCTGCGCCGGCCGAACGCCGCCGATGAATCCGGCGACGCGGTGTTCTATTTTCCCGGCTGCGGTTCCGAACGCCTGTTTTCGGATGTCGGCCTGGCCACCCTGGCCATGTTGTGGCGGACCGGCGCGGAGACCGTCTTGCCGCCCGGCTACCTGTGCTGCGGCTACCCGCAGACCTCCGCTGGACAGTTCGCCAAGGGCCAGCAGATCACCACCGAGAACCGGGTGCTGTTTCATCGGGTGGCCAACACGCTGAACTACCTGGATATCAAGACGGTGATCGTGTCCTGCGGCACGTGCATGGACCAGCTCCTGAAGTACGAATTCGAAAAGATCTTTCCCGGCTGCCGGCTGCTGGACATCCACGAGTATCTGATGGAAAAGGGCGTGCGGCTACCAGCGGTCGAGGGCGTGCGGTATTTGTATCACGATCCCTGCCACACGCCGATGAAGACCTACGCGCCACTCAAGGTGACCGAAGCCCTCCTGGGGCAACCGGCGCTGCTGTCCGATCGCTGCTGCGGCGAATCGGGGACCCTGGGGACGGCCCGCCCGGACATTGCGAACCAGCTGCGCTTTCGCAAGGCGGAAGAGCTGCGCCATGGCATCCGGCAACTGACCGGGCGGGACCAGACCGAACGCGGCGCGATCAAGCTGCTCACCAGTTGTCCGGCCTGCCAGCAGGGCCTGACCAAGTACGAGGACGAGACCGGCATGGCGACCGACTACATCGTGGTCGAACTGGCGGAGCACCTGTTGGGACCCGGCTGGCAACAGCAGTTTATGGCGCATGCGAGGCAAGGAGGGATTGAGCGCGTGCTGCTTTGACAAGAGGCAATCTCACCAAGCGCATTCAGTATTCATGCGCAGCGCCGCTGTAACCGGTATCGAAACGCCTACGGAGCACAATGGTGACGCCTTTGGCTTGGTCTATTGCTGCGGCGGCTTGGCGGCTGGCGCCGATGATGTTCGCCGCACGCACGGTGATCGCCACACTGAAGATGCTGCGCGGCCGCTCACCCCAAAGGCGCGCCCCAACCGTCCCACCGCCTCGCACAGACAACGTCGTATCGATCAACAGTCGATTGCCCAAGCGTCGCCAACCGGTTTTGCCCCGCGGCGCGACACGACCATCCAACCCGGACGACGCGCGCTGACTGTGATTCCCCCTTGTAATTTCGCGTAAAACTTGATGCCATCGGGGCGGTGGACGCCACCAACCTGAAAATCTGCTGCTCAGGAGTTCAAAATGGTCTTGCGACGAGTTGTAATGCTATTTCTGACGTGTTTGCAATTCTCGGGGGCCGTCATGGCGGAAAACCACGAACCGACACACAACCTGATCAGCTTCAGCGTCGATGCCAGCGTGGACATCGACTACGACACCATGGTTGCCGTGCTGTTCGTGCAACGCGAGGGCACCCGTTCGCAGGCGCTCGCGGACGAGGTCAACCAGGCGATCAACTGGGGCATCCAACAGGCCAAGGCGGTGTCCGAAGTCAGCGTACAAACTCAGAGCTACCACACCAACCCGGTCTACAACAACGGCCAGCTACGCAGTTGGCGGGTGGATCAGTCGATTCGCCTGGAAAGCCGCGACGCGGTCAAGCTCGGCGAGCTGGTGGGTGCGCTGCAGGAACGGTTGGCCGTACGGTCGCTCGGATTCGAAGCATCGAATGACGCCCGCCGACTCGCTCACCAGGCCCTCGTCTCCGACGCGATCCAACGCTTCGCGGAGCGCGCCAAGCTGGTGCAGAGCCAGCTTGACCGCAGCGGTTATCGTATCGTGCGCATGGATATCAATACCTCCCACGCCCAGCCGCCTCGCCCGATGCTGCGATCGATGGCCATGGAGGCCGACACGGCGCGTATAGCGGCACCGCAGATCGAGGCGGGCACACAGGAAATAGCGGTCAATATCAGCGGCACCATCGAGTTGACCGACGATTGACAGCGACGTCGAGTGCGGGCCGATCCTCCGCAATACGGGCTTTCCAAATCTGGGAAGTTGTTGATAATACCGTCGACATGCGTAACAACCATCAATCGTCAATAAGGAGTGCATTCCATGCCTGGCAAGTTCGAACTGTACAAAGACGCAAAGGGTGAATTTCGGTTTCGCCTGTTGTCGGCCGATGGCAAAAACCTGCTGGCCAGTGAGAGTTACAAACAAAAACCCAGTGCGTTGAAAGGCATAGAGTCGGTCTCGAAAAACGCAGGCGACGATGCTCGTTTCGAGCGCTCGACCGCCAAGAGCGGCAAGCCGATGTTCAATTTAAAGGCGGCAAACGGCCAGGTGGTGGGTACCAGTTCGCTATACGCCGACGAGGCGGAACGCGACGCGGCGATTGCGGCGGTCAAGCAATCCGCGCCGGGTGCGGCTACTGACGACCAAACCGCCTGACGGACGCGATCAGCAAGCCCGTGGGGGGAGGGGGTCAGTTCGGCGCGCCGCCGCATCGCGCGATGCGTTCGCCGATTTGCCGCAGGCGCGCCTGGGCCTCGGGAAGGCCCGACCGATCGGGGTCGCGTTCTTGCAGCAGGCGCGTCGCATCGGCATAAATAACCATCAGCTGCTCGGCATCGAACAACTCGAGTGCCGCGGCTACCGCGCGGTCCGCTTCCGACAGCAGCGTGGCCACCAACTCACTGGCGCCGATCGTGGAGTCGGGATGCAGCAGATCCGCCACCAGGGGCTCCTCCAGCAACGCAAAATGCAGCGCTCGGGCCTCTTCCTCCCGGGCCATTTCGGCGGCCGCCAGCGCATCGCCCCCCGCTTGCGCCCGTACCGTCCCCATGATCACCGCGATCAACTCCCGGATAGCCGCTTGGTTTCCCGTTTGATCGTCGGCCAGCCCCGCCGCCGTTTCGTACAGCTTCTCCAACCGCTCCTTCAGGCCGAGCACGACCGGACTTTCTTCATTCGGCTTGAGTTCGACCGCCCGCTGCACCACCTCACGCAACTCCGCGAGGAACGCGATCAGCTCTTCATGATCACGCCGCTGCGCCTCCGACAGCCGTGTGTCGGCATCGTCGCCTAGCGGCTCGACAAATAGCCGATTTCGCAACTTGCGTCGATAGTGACGTTCGTGTCTACCCGGTCGCTCGCTGAAGGAAGTCCGCATTGCTTTGACCATCTTTGATTCTGAATTGACCAATGCACCCGCTTGGCGCGCCCCTCATATAAAAGCCGTTACCGGCAGGCATGTGCAAGACAACGCGATGCCCGATTTCCGAAGCGTGAATAGTTTACGGAAATGTGACAAGGCGCCACTATACTTCGTATTGACATTGTAGTGAGCTGTAACGGGGGACATGGTGTGGACCTGAAACATTTTCTGATGGTATTGCTCCTCGCACCGTTGCTGCCGATCACCGCCACAGCCGAACAACATTCGGCATGCAACGATGCTGGCGCACTGGCCCCGTCCGCGGCCCCCGACCTGTTACGCAATATCGCCGCCAGCTGCGCGGCGGCGGTGACCGCTGATTTGTACTACAACCGCGCCTATCACGCCGAACTGCTGGGCCGCTACAGGGCGGCAATGCGCCTGCAAGGCTACCGGCGGCAGGAAGACGTCAAGAACTATCATACCTACCGAATCTTTATCGGTTTGAGCGAGGCGATGGCCAGCGCTGCGCCGCTGCCGGGCGACGGTGACACCGTCGCTTGGCTGAACTCCGTCTACGACCGCGCCACCGAGATTGCCGAAATGCGTTTGCGCGGCTACGACCTGCAGGCGAACCGTCTCGAAAGCGAGTTCTGGGTCGAAGGATCGCGATAAGCCGCCTGGCGCGACTCCGAACCCGCCCTCAACCCGGAATCCAGGCCGAGCTTGCCCAAAACCAGTCGGCCGCTCTAAGATCTAATTTCCTATAACAACAAACTCAAGTTTTGAGTTGAGAGAACGAAATCTAGTTCCATGGACGCAGACAACCAAAACGAACCCCTGTGGGACGTCGCACTCGAGGCACTGCTGCTTGAATCCTACCAGTCGGCCAACCAGCCGCTGCGCCTGGATGATCTTCAGCAATTGGCGACCCGCCACACCATTCGCCTGGACGACATACTCGATACACTTTGTCGTCTGTCCGAGCAGCACGTATGGGTCTACTACGACACCGACGGTCAGGCGACCAAACCCGACCGCAACATGGCCAAGCTCCTGCGCGCCAACCATCGGCTGAACGACGTGCAATTGGAGCGCTTCCAGGGCACCTGGCTGCCGGCGGGTTCAACCTGACCCGGTAGGCTTGGCACGACTTCTTCGTCCCCGGTAGGCATCTACCGGGGCTGGATCGCGTGACGCCGGATCTGTTCTAATCTCGGATCCGTTTTAGCAGCGAACGATCCATGAACCGGACCCTGTTGTTGCTTCTTGTATTCTCTACCCTGCCGCTGGCGCGTGCAGACGCCTCCGCGACCGAAACAGAGGTGGAATCCCGCGTCGGCGATGTCATTTCCGTGCAGACTTACCCGGCCAAGGGAACGGACCTGGTCCTGTGGTTGAACGGGGAATGGGGCTTCAGCCCCCGGCAGATTCCGACCGCCGAGGGGTTGGCGAGCCGCGGCGTCGAGGTCTGGATTCCCGATCTGCATGCCGCCTGGTTTCTGCCCACCGGCCGGTACAGCCTGGTCGATGTCGAACCCTTCATTCTGGCGGACCTGCTCAAGGCGGCCGTGGATAGCACCGGCAAACGCGTGTTCGTCATGGCCCCCGGACGGGCCGCGGCCCTCGCCCTGACGGGCATTCAGTCCTGGCGGCAGGACTATCCGGACTCAGACCGGCTCGGCGGCGCCATCCTGTTTCATCCCTTGCTTTACCGGCGCACGCCGCAAGGCGGCGAGGCGGCGCAGTATCTGCCCATCGTACGTGCCGCCAACCTGTCCATTTATCTGTTGCAGCCGGATCAGGCCGCCACCTACTGGCGCGTTAGCGATCTCGTGGCGGCGCTAGAGTCCGGCGGGAGCAAAGTATTTCTGCAGCATTTACCCGGGGTCGGCAACGGCTTCAACATCAGACCGGACTTCGAGCCGGCTGAGGCGGCGCTCACCGCCAAGCTGCCACAACTGCTGACCAACGCGATTCGCCTGCTGTCCGACGTCAAGACCGAGACAACCGGACAGCGATTCATCAAGGACGTGCTGGCTACACCGGAGCGCACTGCGGCGGGCAACCTCCTGCGGCCTCATCCGCGCCCCGGAGCCGCACCGGCGCTGCGCTTGCCGGACATCGCGGGCAAGATACACGACATCGAACACCACCAGGGCCAGGTGACGCTAGTCAACTTCTGGGCCACCTGGTGCCCACCGTGCGTGGAGGAGATTCCGTCATTGCAGCGCTTGCAGGACCAACTCGAACCCAGGGGACTGCGGGTGCTGACGGTGGCCGTGGGAGAGAGCGCCGAACGAGTGCGGCGCTTTGTTGCCGACCACCCGGTGCGCTTTCCCGTCCTGCTGGATACCGACGGCGGGGCGTTCAAACGCTGGCAAGCGTACGCATTCCCCACGACTTTGGTTCTGGATCAGCGGCACACGATGCGCTACGCGGTATTCGGCGCCATGGCCTGGGACAGCGCGGAAGTGATCGAGCGCATCGAGGCGTTGCTGGCCCCTGCGCGACCTTAGGACCCTCGGCCGAGGCGTCCCGCGCCGGCGGTGGCGTCAATGAAACAGCGGTATCGGATTGACCCGGTACCAGTTCCCCGTCACCGGGCTCAACTCCCAGACCTGATCGTCAACCAGGGTTTTGACGACCTGCTGGTCGGTCTTGACGTACTCGATGGCGACCGTTTGCGTCCAGCGCTCCTCGGTCACCTGACTGGGCGCGACAACCACGTCATAGGCCATCACCCGCACGTTGTCCAACCCGTCGGGAATTGCCACGGTATCGCCCGGCTGGCGCAGCGTAAGCGCGTAGATCTTCGGCAACTGCCCCCAGCGCACCACGTCTTCGTAGACGCGCAGGGTATTGCGCAGTTTCGTTTCCGTTTGACGCGCCTGCATCGCCTGGCAGGCGGTCAGCGCGACACACAGCAGAACAGCAATATGCCGGAGAGGCTTCATAAGATTCGCTATCGTTGATGGGCTCAAGCCGACAAGCATACCCGCAGCAGCGCAATTCTGCATTGGGCCGAACCGTTCGAACCCGAGGCTGTTATGATGCGCGCTGATCGATGTGACGGAGTCCGCTATGTCCCCAGAACCGGATCAGGAACCGCTGACCCACGTAACCACGGCGCACGGCAATATCACGCTGCTGGGAACGGCGCACGTGTCGCGCCAGAGCGCCGAGAAAGTCAGGCAGTTGTTGACCGAACAAGCGTTTGACGCCGTCGCCGTCGAGCTCTGTCCCAGCCGCTACCAGTCCCTGTTGGACCCGGATGCCATGTCGCGCATGGATCTGCTGCAGGTACTGCGCGAAGGCAAGGCCGCGATGGTCACCGCCAGCCTCGCCATGGGCGCGTATCAACAACGGCTGGCCGACCAGTTCGGCATCAGGCCCGGCGAGGAGCAGCGCACCGCGATCGCCATCGCCCGGGAATCCCATATGCCGGTGCTGCTCATCGACCGTGATATCGGCGTGACGCTGAAGCGCACCGCGCGAAATCTCGCCTGGTGGAAACGCTGGACGCTGTTGAGCGGCCTGCTGATGAGTCTGATTTCGCGCGAGGAGGTCGACGAAGCGGAGATCGAGCGCCTCAAAGAAGGCGATATGCTGGAAACGACTTTTGCGGAATTCGCCCACGACCGGCAAGACCTGTTCGAGCCGCTGATTGCCGAACGCGACCGCTACATGGCGGCGCGGCTGCTGACCGAGCAACAAGCCGCGGACCACGGTGAAATACTCGCGGTGGTCGGCGCGGGCCACCTCAAGGGCATCGCTGCGCAGCTGCACCAAGGGGTAGGTCAGCCGGCCGAAGTGATCAAAGCCCTCGACGAGGTGCCGGCGGCCGCGCGCTGGCCGAAGTTTATTCCCTGGCTGATCGTCGCACTGGTATTGATCGGTTTCTACATCGGGTTCCGACGCAGTCCGGACCTGGGTTGGCAACTGGTGGC
>CBDUNM010000169.1:0-10365 GCA_965368585.1 uncultured Chromatiales bacterium
GGTGCAGGCCCACCCGGCAGGCACTACTGGAAGGCTCTTCCATCAGGGCATCGGCCGGGATCATGGCGTCATGTGTCCGCTCCAGGACCCGCGCCTTCTCGCGCCGGTTCAGAAACTCGCCCGCATCTGCGTGTGCCAGGGCGTCAAGCATGATCTTGAGGGTTTCCGTCAGCTTCTTCATTCCGTGCTCCCGAACTCAGTTAGCAGGCTGACAAGCCGCCTGAACCCTGAATTGGGCAATTTTAGCGCCAAAACCCATGTGACGAAAAAATCAGTTAGTTAGATACGTTCCAACGAATCGCTTGTTGCATGTTGAAACAAACATACCACAATCGTTGGGCCTTTGACTGTAACACTGTTGCGAGTTGAAACACCTCGACCAGGGAGGAGCGTCTCCGCAGTTTATGACTAGCCTGAGCAACAAGATCGTGACCTCATACGGGGCCGCGGGCATTACTCTGCTATTGTTCGTCGCCGTGGTCATTGCCGACCTGCATTACCTGCGGACCCAGATTATCGGCGGCGAGGCGGTGGGCGCCCTTTATGTTGCCAGCCAGGAGATCCGCCGGGATGAGAAGAATCTTTTTCTCCAGAACCACACCGACGCACTTGAGCGGCTGGTGGAGCACCTGGAGGTTGCGCAGCGCCCCCTCAGCAAGGGCGAGCGGGTATTCGCGGAGATTGCGGAACCCGGCGAGCTGCGGAGTATCGACCGGATTCTGCGCCAGTACAGCGGTGCCGTTGCGGGCTATCTGGCGCTCCCGGAAGCCGAACGAGCGGTCGTCCAGAAGAAGATCCGGGCCACCGGACAGTACTTCTCGGAACTGACCCGACATTTCGGTCTGCGGCAACGAGGCATACTCGCCGAAACCACGCGCGTGGCGGTCTGGACGCTCCTGGCCGCCTCCGTCACGGTCATCGTGATGGGTATCGCCGGCGCCTGGTTCGTGGTGCGCCTGGTCGTGCGGCCGCTGGCCCAGCTCGAGCTGCAGCTCGATCAGGTGGCCGAAGGCGAAAGGGACACCCTGACCCTGCGCTCACAAGACAAGGAGACCCAGTCCTTCGTGCATCACTTCGACAGCATGCTCGAAAAGCTGCGTCGGCAGCAGCACCAGATGCGCCATCACGAGAAGGTCGCCACCGTCGGGGTCCTGGTGTCCGGCGTCGCGCACGAACTGAACAACCCACTGTCGAATATCTCGACCTCAGTGCAGCTGTTGCGCGAAGACGATGGCAGTAAGCGGGCAGACCTGCGCCGCCAGTGGCTGTCGCATGTCGGTGGCAAATTAACAATCCAGCTGCCGTGGGAAGCCGATAGAGTCCTCGGCCGTTAGTTGGCTTTCCGTCGGTGGGATCAATAACCTGGATCATTGTCGGTGCTAGGATACTTGGGGTTACCCATCTCTGAGATCGCTCTGTTGCATAGGCGACTCAGCGCGACACCATCGACATCGCCAGCATGTACGCTTAAGTCAAGGATTCAAGGCGGACGTTACTGATTCGCCTCGCGCAGGCAGTTTCTTCGAATAGCTGACCTGGTTGTACATTCTGCGGAAGTTGTTCACACGCGGTGGATCATAGAGTCCTGGTGCTTTTCCCGTCGCAGTGTTTTCGCCTCACTCACTTCAGCTGGCACCTTATTTGCTTGAAATATCGCATAGTAGTGAACAAGTCTGCCGTCTGTGCACAAATAGAATTCACGTAGAAATCGCTTGTTCCGACGCAGGCCGTTTGTTGACCAGCGTCTTGTAGCAAAGAGTTATTTCTTATCCAATCCGCAGCTTATGCAGGACAGTGATATGGATCTCATTAGCCTACTGGTGTCGAACCCGGACGTTTCGGAAGATCGGTCCACGGGTGTGGCAGGCATGCTTTTCAAGCTGACGGAGGTTCAGCTGAACAGTGGCGAGTCCGCACAGATCACCGACAATGTGTCGGGCATCGACGACACGTTATCCGCCGCGCCAGCCACTGCGGGCGGCGGCCTGATCTCTTCGGTAGACGGCGGATCCGGCAATCGCTCCGCGCTCGCCTACCTGGCTTGCGGTTTTGACAGGCTCGGTATGGACAGCAGCATGACCGGTAAGTTTGTCCCGGTCGTGCTGGACGTCGTCCGCAACCCGGGTGGTGATGGGGTTGGCAATCTACTGTAAGGAAGTGCTGTCTCCGAATTGATCTAAGGATTATTGGTCGCCCACCGCAGCGATGCATTGCCGGCAAGTCCAATGCGCAAAGACCCAGCGGTTTACTTTATCCACATGGTGAAAATGATGCTGTTTGAAAACCTCATTAAATCAGGTATCTCGGCCGGACTCACGGTGCTGCTGGTCGTCAGTTCGGCAGCTCAGGCAGAGTCTGCCTGCAAGGGTTTGGCTTCCGGTCAATGTTCGGGAAAGTCTGACTGTGTTTGGGTTGGTGGTTATACGCGTAAGGACAACCGCAAAGTCTCCGGCTACTGCCGGGCGAAAGTCGCGAACAGTTCCTCGAGCGGCAAGACGAAGAAAAAGTACGCGTCATCATCGAGAGATTCGAGCAGGACATCGGACGCCTCCTCCCCGAAAGTAAAGAAGCGATCGTCTGCTACGAAAAAGACCGTATCGGCGAAGGAACCCGCGAATAAGTCTTCCGGAAAGACGTCAAAGAAGAGAAAGTCGACTGCGAAAAAGAAAAGTGCGAAACAATCCAAAGGCGATAGCAGCAAAGCAAAGAAGAAAACTAAGAAGACAAGCACCGTGGACTGAACCGGGGAAGTTGTGCTGTTTGTGCCGGCCCAGTCAAATATAAACCCTGTGCATTTGAAACCGCCCTGCCGATTGAGGGGGCTAGGCTAACCCGAGGAGAGTGGGGCTTTTGCACAACAGCGGAGAATCGGATGAAAACACCTGTTCCGGCAGACGAAGCCGAAAGAATCGAGGAGCTTCAAGAATATCGGATTCTCGACACCGAGCCGGAAGTTGGATATGACGACCTCATCCTGCTGGCTTCGAGGATCTGCGATACCCCGATTGCGCTGATGTCTCTCGTCGATACACAACGCCAATACTTCAAGTCGCGTATTGGATTGGACGCAACGGAGACGCCACGTGACGTCGCATTCTGCGCTCATGCGATCCTGCACAAAGAGCTGATGGTCGTGCCCGATGCACTGCGGGACCAGCGATTTGCCCAGAACCCTTTGGTTACCTCGGATCCGAGTATCCGATTTTATGCAGGAGCGCCGCTAATCACTCCGAAGGGCCATGCGATGGGAACGCTATGCGTGATCGATCGTGTTCCACGGACACTGAATGAGTCACAGCAAGATGCACTAGAGGCGCTAGGCAGGCAGGTGGTGGCGCTGCTTCAACTGCGAATGGCCAAGATGAAGGCGGAGCAGGCAAGTGAGGCTCAAAGCAAGCTTCTGGAATCCTTGCGCGCCGAACAGGAGCGGTCAGAACGTCTGCTTTACAGCCTGTTCCCCCAACCCATCGCAGACCGGTTGAGAAACGAGCCCCCGACGTGCATCGCCGAAGAGTATTCCGATCTGACAATTTTGTTCGCCGACGTGCAGGATTTCTATCGCGTTGCGGGTTCGCGGCCGCCCGAGCAATTCATCGAGCTGCTGAATCAGGTGTTTTCATTGTTCGATCGCCTGGCTGACCAGCACGGAGTCCAAAAGATCAAAACGATCGGAGAAACGTACATGGCTGTTTGCGGGCTACCAACGCCACAAGTCGATCACGCCGAGCGTATTGCCGAGATGGCCCTGAGCATGCAGCGAGAGATCATGACGGTTGAAACCGGCGCACCCGAGACACTCAGAGTGCGGATTGGAATTCACTCAGGGTCGGCAATCGCGGGTGTTGTGGGAATCAAAAAGCTCGCTTATGACCTGTGGGGCCCTGCCGTCAACCTGGCAAGTCAGATTGAATCGTGCGGCCTTGCAGGAAATATACAAGTCAGCTCAGCGACGCACAGCTTGCTGAACGACAAGTACCTGCTTGAACCGCGTGGGGAGTTTTACGTCAAGGGCCAAGGTGAAATCGCAACCTATCTACTCAAGGGGCGTGGCGCCGGGTGATTTCGTCGAACAGCGTCTCGGCACGGATGCGGGCGTCATGATCTGCGGCGCCTTTTGCCGCAGATAGACTAGACGCAAGAAATATCCTGGCGGCTTCGGTGTCACCGTGCCCGACCAGGCTTCTCGCGGCAAGGAAGAACCGGTCGGCCGCCAATGCCCTTTGTCCGACTGCAAGGTATGCTTCGGCAGCGCGGGCAAGCGCATAAGCCATGTCTCGATAGCGGTGTGCGATTCGGAGCTGTTCTACTTCGTCGTCAAAGGAACTTGCTGCGATGTGCAACTTTCCTTCCAGGCGGGCCACTGTCCCCTTGAGCTTTGCCAGGTCCGCGCTAACAGAGGCCGAGAGGACGGTCTGTGAGGACACGACAAGGCTTTTCACAGCCTGAAGTACCGATTTCGCCGCATCCCTATCCCCGGCATCGCCAAATATCTGACCACGTAGAATCATCCCCTGGAGCTGGATCGATGCCGCAGGTTCCAAAGCAGCACTTTCGTCCAGGAAGGTCAGCGCTTCTGACGGCCGCATGCGCAGAACAGCGACTTTTGCGCGGACCAGCTGAATGTCGGCTGCGCTGGATGATGCGCTGACAGCATCGAAATAAGCCTGGCTGAGCAGCCGCTCGGCTGTATCGTAATCTCCGAGTCCGATCTCACTGATGGCCAGGTTATATGCTGCATCGGCGGCCAGTGCGGCATCGTTGATTGCCCGGGCGCGCATGAGCGCGAGCCGATAAAGCTTTTTCGCCTGGTCGAGATGCCCCTGTTCATATGCGAGCTTTGCCGCGGACGACGCCTGCACAAAGACCGAGTCGCCGCGTTCCAAGCTCGATTCCGGATTTGGGGAAGCGCAGGATAAGCAAAGACAAGCCAGCGCAGCAGGAAATCCCCGCACCGCAACACCACGAAACCACATCACCGATCGGTCCCTACGTGCTCGCTGCTCAGGCGACTTTCGTTCCTGGGCTGATCCAAATTACCCCTCACCAGCCAGCTGCGCTGCAAGGCTTTCGCCAGACGCTGGATCTGGATGAGGGTTTCCTGGCTTTGCAACAAGACCCCAGGCAACATGTCGACCGCCTGTTCGGCCGAATTCTCAAGCTCTGGCAAGGCTGCCGCCAGCCGTCGCACATCGGTAGTGGACACGCGTAAGTTCTTCATTATGGCTTCCAAGTCGGCTCCCATTTGCGGGAACCGGTTTGAAACCGTGCGTACTCCCCGAAGGGCCGCATGTAGCTCGTCAAGCGACGCATTAACTTTGGGAAGCGCTGCTCGCAGCTCGTTGGCAGGCTTGGGGTCGAATAGCAGCATTCCGGCCAGGCTCTCGCGCTTTCTTAGTTCCTCCCCGGCCTGATTGAAGTACTGCAGGGCCTGCTGTATGTCGCCCTGCTGCCCCCGCAATTCTGTGGCTAGTTTCGCGTATTCGGAAATCGCACTACGCAATTCCTTGATCGCCGGCAACGCCTCATCGCGAATGGCCGCCACCGCCTCTTCCATAAGTTGGGTGGGCGCCTTGTCTGCCGTACTTTCCAGATTCCCTCCACTCTCCGGTAGCGGGGCACCGTAGCCGCGCGTGATCTCGATTGCGGCATCACCTATACCAAGCGGTTTGCGAATGACGGCACGGGAATCCTCGCGAACAAACCGGATGAAGTTTCCACGAACACTGACTTTTGCGATCATTTCTCCGGCCTCTGTCACGACAATATCACCCACTGACCCAACTACGGAACCGAGGACCTGTACATCGCTACCCTGGCGTAATCCAAGTGAACCCTCCGGAGGCAATTGAATTTCCAGTGTTCGGGTCGGTGTGAACCACCCCTGCGTGCGCGGGCCGAGAAATACTGCGGCCATCGCGATTGCGACGCCCAGGAGGATGAAAGCGCCGACGATTTCGTTTACCCGCCTGACTTTTAAGGGCTTTGGCATGATCAGTAACCAGGCACGATGCTCATTTGTGATCCGGCCATCGCACCGCGGATCGTGGGTTTGATACCGGCATCGTTCCAGACTTCCCAATCGTCGGTAGTCCACATCACAGCGGCGCCGCGTGATCGGGCTGCCCGCACGCTAGCCATCAGCGCAGGCATGATTTCGGGATAGACACCGGCTGTGGGTCGTTCGAGAATCAGCAGCTCCGGCTGGCCAAGAAATGCCCGGACGCACGCCGCGCGCCTGAGGTCCGGCGCGCGCATATCTGAAGGTTTGCCCTGAGGAAGGCCCGGCAGTGAGAACAATCGCGCAAGTTCGGACGCCTCATCTCGGATGGCCGATTCCGGACGCCGCGTATGATGTCTCTGCAGCAACGTAATGTTGTCATCCATATCCAGTTCGCTTATCCAGCCAGGCTCCTCGAATACGCGGCCGATTTTGGCTCGTGCGGCAAGCCTGACTTTCTCTGAAAGAGCCGACCACCGATCACCGAGAAAAGAAACACTTCCCTGCATCGGCTCGATCAAACCTTGTGCGACGTCGGCAAGCGGCAGGGAAAGATGCTCAGCTTCCAGGCGCACGAGCATCAGCTCTGACTTCAGCAGCCTAAAGCTTACTTGCCATATGGCGGTATCGTAGAGGTGCCCTCCTTCCACTGTGACCTGCTGAAACTCAAGAACTTTGTCAGTCATATCTGATCCGGATGGTGACATTCTTCGATGTCTAGGAATACGTCGCAATAGAGACCATGGCACTTACGCTGAACAATGCGATCACTGACCGCTGCACGGCGATCCGGGAAGCCCGGGGCACCTCTGCAGCCGTATCGCCGGCGCCGAGCCCTTCGGCACAACAGATAGATCCGGTGAGCATTGCAGGTACGGTGCTCTTCACCAGCACGTTTATGACATCCACAGTAGTTATGGCACTCAGGGTCGCCTGAGTGTAATCGGCAAAGGAGCCGGTCTTTGCGTCGATCCATATCCCGAAAAAGTAGACGCTTAGAAACGAACAGGCAGCGAATATCAAGGTCAGACAGAGCACCGATAGCGTCAAGGAAAGAACCCGTGGGATGACGTAAAAGGCTAGTGGGTCGACGCCCTGCCCCTCCGCCACCCGGTCTTCACCTGATACGTGGGTAAGCGCGAGTTCCGCGGCCATCGTCGCGCCGCTGCGCGCGATCACGACAAGGTTGACAAGAAGGGGCGCCAGTTCCCGCAAAATCACCGCGACGAAAACCGGACCCAGGAAAAGCGATTGCACGATGTTTGCCAGCCACACCTGATACTGCACAACCAGCAATACACCAAGCGCAATTGCAAGAAAGCAGGCAATCCCGATGGCCTCTACCCCGGATGAGAGCACCGCACGTGCAAACGCGTTGCGGATCGTGCGCCGCCAGTATGACGGCCGGATTGCGGCAAGCAGCGCCGCCGACACAATTGCCATCATCTGCAGGAGTTTACCAAGCTGTTCCCGTGTTATCTCTCCGACCGTCGCAAAAAGCTCAAGGGTCAGGCGCAGGCCGTAGCCTAGTCGGCGCATCAAGTCTTTATCGTCATTCATGCTCTGGGCATACGCACCTGTATCGGAAACATGACCCCCTTGTTTTCCAAGAGTCTAGCTGGAAACCGCTTCGCTCGAGTTTTTCCGGGCCCTGTTGCATGACACGAGCCGCAGCCTATCGGAGTCATTAAACGTTGCCTTACGCAATGCAGAAACCTTTGGGCATCCCGAGCTGCGTCGTACTGTTCAAAACGCGCATGCGAGCGCAGCCTCCATCGAATGCGATGACATCGTGCAAGTGCTCATCGAGCGACCGATGAACGCTTTTTATCTCGACACGGCCGTCTCCACCAAGCTTCGTCTAGTGTAGCCCGAATCATGCGCCCATTGTCTGCGGCCGGTAGCGTTAACGGCGGGGATCCGCCCGTTGAGATCATTGGAGCGCCGAGACAAGGTGGCGCGATTGTGTATGCGGAAGGCTAAGTTTATTAGCGTTGATATCGACTGAAGGAAACCCTCGGTCTGACGTAATGCCAACCCGTTGACGAGGCGCACCGACAATCCAGCTTCGATGGCGAGATCGGAGGAAACGGCCTGTCCACCCGAGGTCTCAATGGGAGGCGCCCGCGATACCGCGATGACCTCCTCGGAAAACCACAGGGTCAGATCGTCTCGTTTTCGGAGACCAGCCTCGTACTCTGGCCAGTTTCTGACGCAATAGCGATACTTTGTACACTTCAGCTGACTGCGTATCGGGCGTCGATGTCTCATATCATGACCAGCGTCCTTGAAGGCGGTACGACATCGTTGCGGAAGCGAAGGTGGGGTTGAGCCATGCACCAAGGCCGAAGCGGGGCAGAGGCCGGCAAAGGGGCGGCGGCATGTGACAACCCGAGGGTAGCGCAGGTCGGTGGGCCAGGGAAGCGGGGGGAGAGTGGCGTGGAAAGGGCCTGCACCGGCTCGCAGTGCCGGTCAACCGTCCTCTGTCTGGCTGACGGACCGGCCGAACGCCTCGACCTGCGACCAGTCGGTGTAGTCCTTGACAGTCGTCGGATCCGTGGGTCCTTTCGTCATCCACATTATCAGACGGATGATCTGGCGATCCCAATAGCGATATCTCGGGTAGTCCAGCTTTCCGGCAAATACCGCCAGCTCCTTCGGCTGCCACGGGATCTGGCGGAGAAACTTGCGCACATAGGGGTTGGTGTCGGTCTGTCGCTTTTGCGGCTTGCGCGCCAACAGGTTCACAGAGAAGAAAGCGTTCGGCTTTTCCGCCAGCAACTGGGCATGTCGGGCAATGAACTGATAGACCTGTTTGCTGTGCCGGCCGTAGCGGATACTGGCGCCGAGAACGATCTTGTCGAAGGTCGCGGGGTCGGTTTTGTGCATATCGCCGATGTCCCTCAGGGTCACCGCGTGGCCATGTTCGGCGATAATGTCCAGCAGTCGTTCGCAGATTTCCCGCGTGTGGCCGTCGGTGGTGGAATAAAGGACGAGGAAATGGGCCATAAGGTTGATCGCGTCTGTTCCGGCGGCGAATCCAAGTGATGTCATCCACCAAGAGATTGCGGTTCCCTGGCTGCCCTGCTACAAGCCATTGAGCGCTATGGGATTGGTGGGCAGTGCAGGATTCGAATCTACGACCCAGGGGTTAAACATCAACAGTTTCTCATCCGAATCATATGTCATGTACGTTTTCTCGCACTCCTCTTCGGGCTGGTCATCCATATCGCTATGGAGAAACACCCAAAGACCCATTACCGCAACGAGTGCGAACGACAGGAAATAAATCGCCGCCATGGCACCCACAATAAAGCTTGGTACCGCGAAACCGACCAGGATTGCTACAATCAGGCCTAGGGTTAGGCACAGCAGGGGACGTTGTACCGGGTGCGACAACCACTTCGGCAGCCAGCGCAGGTGCGCGAACACCGTCCACACTATGATCGCCGTGCAAGTGGCGATTGCGGCGTACAATCCGATGTCGGCAAAGTAGTCCATAGAGAACTCCAGTTTATCCCCGTGCCAATAAGCTCGCATAGTTCCACTTAGTATCTGTGGATTATAACCCAATTTTCTTGTGCGATATTTTGAGGATCCTCTTAACGACCCACTCAAACCATGGTCGACCTGTAGCCCCGCATCTCTTGGATCGAAGATTCCGTGTTGAACAGCCGGATACCGTCTACGCAGGTGATATCACCTACCTGCACACAGATGAACGCTGGCTCCGCCTAGCCTGCATGTGGCAACATGCAGGCCAGCAGTCTTGATTGATCTGTACTCCAGGGCTGTTGTCGGCTGGGGGATGTCAGAACGAATGACCGCTGAGTTGGCCAATGATGCGTCATGATGGCGATCTGTAAACGTCGCCCCCCAAGGGTCGGATGGACCACAGTGATCGTGGTAGTCGATACGCCGCCGATCTTTACCAGAAAACCATCAAAAACCATGGTTTCATTTATCAAGAAATGCGTTGGTAACGCCTCATGTCGGGTGAAGGTTTAAGTGACCGTTTGCTGCACGGAAGCGGCAGCCGAGCCTACAGGAGTGTATTCACGGCGTGTCACTGAACGCTTTACCCGGCAGGAGGCACTGGAAACGTGAGGCTTTACTAGTGATTCTCTTAATATGGCATGAGCCGCAAGGGCAGCTGCTGGCACAATGCCCCGTCAGAGAGTTTCTTCCACACGCTGAAGAAGTTGCTGACGCATCGCCAGCGCTATTAGACCAGGCAGGACGCCGAGCACGAAGTTTTTGAATACACCGAGGTCTTCTACAACCGTCAACGGAATCACTCGACTATCGGCTATCAAACGCCATTGTGCTATGAGGATAGAGAATCGAAAAGTCGCGCGATGTAATCT
>CBDUNM010000170.1:0-10309 GCA_965368585.1 uncultured Chromatiales bacterium
TCATCGATCTCTCGAGGAATTGCCGGAATGCTGGTCAAATCTTCGAACTGGTTCGGTATTTTTACTCGCAAGCGCCAGAGCCAGAACTGGCGCTTCAAGGAATGGGATACGTATCGACTGTTGACGTTAAACAAGGTCAAGAACAATTGGCGTTGCGAGAAGCGCTGACTCAGCTAGTCGAACATGGCCTGGAAGATAGTGAGACCGTCGTACTTTTGGGCGGTGGATTGCGTCTTGAAGGTTGCCAGCTCGTGAATACCGAAGTGACTATCAGGACGTCCGAACGTTGGCAGCAGCGAGTGGTTCATTACTTCGACCGTGCCCTCAATTACTACAGTCGAAAGGGGGTCACCACGAGCAATGACGGGCCGGAAATCGTTGCACGCAATCTTTCAGGTTTGAGCGATGAACCGTTTCCAACACCGGAAGACGTCAGCGTGGTGAACGAAACGGCGAAGGTCTTTACCATATCGCGTGAATTACAGAGAAGTGTTCTCGACGATCCAAAGCTAAGGACGCCTTTTCGCTGGCAGGTCGACGGGCAGCGGCTGCGTTTGATGCGCCGCCACCCGAAGCCAATATCGAGCGCGGAGATCGCTATTTTTTTCGCGGGCGATGAGTGGTTGAAAGGGCTCCCGGAACCAAAGCGATTCCGACTGACGGCAGAGGCGCGAAGAGGCAAGGGGTATCTGCGTATTTTCGATCTAAATGCATTCAAAGGCCTTGAGGCCGACTCGATAATCTTCCTCGCCGGAGCTTTTCGACCTATGCGAGATCAAGAGATGTATGTTGCTATATCGCGTGCTCGGTTCGCCCTGGTTATTGGCGACTATGGTGGTGTCATACCAGCCGGTATTGCGGGGCTCATTTGAGCATGTTGCTGCTTTGCCCATACGGGCGGTGATCACGCAGAGTAGCCCCGGGGAATTTCACCCCGAGGCCCTCGCAGGTAGGGGCGAAGACTGGCACGTTACCCATAGGTACGGCTCCATGTCATTGATCACTCAATGGCGCCAATCCGGGATCGGTCTAATGGGATCGCGCTTTTTTCACCAGTTGCGGGGCGCGGCTTGTCCGAGCGGCGGGGCGCGGCGCTTGGCGGAAAGCGCGGTCTTGCTGGTCGATGACGTTTTTCCTGAGCAGCCGGTGAGACAGTGGTTGTTGAGCTTTCCGTACCCGTTGCGATTCCTGTTCGCCACTCGACCAGTGATCATGAGCTAAGTGCTCGGCATTGTGTATCGGGTCATAGCTACGCATTTGATTAAAAAGGCCGGTTTCACTTGCAAGACCGACCACCGAAGCTGTCCAGATTCATTGCCGATGAATTTGTCATGGCGTATGCGCCCCGAACAGTCAGTACCGCGCGCGTGACGCCAGCCAAGCGGGGCAGGGGAGGCAAGCGCCTCTCACCGAACGATGCGGACGAGCCTACGCCGGTCGAACGCAGGGCTTCGATGATCCGGACACAACGGCTCAAGCGTGTTTTCAACATCGACATTGACAAATCGGCAGGACAGCCGATTTGCACAGCCGAAGGCTGCCGCGAAGCGGTCGGGTACAGGGAAGTAACCGATGAACCTGCCATGCCTGTGGCGGCGCGCTCAGAATTGTCGCCTCCATTGAAGATCCCGTGGTGATTGAGAAAATTCCATCTTTAGGTCGGTAATCGGTGCATCCATGCACCACTCCTCTCATCCACCTTGCTAAGAAAGACTCCTCAGTAGAACCCGCCCGACTACCGCCCTGCTGGGCGCCGCCGCCGGGCCGTATGCTTGACTGTGAGGCCGGTCAACAAGAAAACATACACACCGGCTGCGGCTGCAAGCGATGCGGCACGACTGCACGGATGCAGGGGGTAGAACAACACAAGGAGCAGTTGCCGAGGGTCGCAGTCGGTTTGAAGGCCGGAAAGGACGCGATACAGGCGCCGGCAGGCGAACCCTTTTCTGATTCCGGAACCCCAATCCAGCCCGATAACGCATCGAGGATAGTTGACGGTCGCTCGACGACCTGGGGAGACTTTCGTCAAACTGGGAAAGCTGCTTTTAAACAGACTATTCTCTTAGTAACGATCATCTCAAGCTGCGTGAAAAACCGCGATACACCAAGATATTCATCAACAGTTTGGGATGGCCTAATTTACGACCGCCTCGAATTACGCCACGCCCTCAGAAATTCAACTCTCGCACTGCCGTCACGCTGAAGGTGCCATCGCACAGATCGTCAAACCAATAACCCTCTGCGCATTCATTGGAAGATAAATCTGTGTCGGTATATTGAACGCTGAGATCAAATCCGGCGATACTTCGTGACAGTGCGATTTCGTAATTGGTATAGTCTCGCGTGTCGTCGAAATCGAAGTACCCACCGCGCAAGCGAAGGTTGAACTCCTGCGGAAGTTCAAATTCCAGACTGGCTTCAACATAGGTGCTTTCATTGTCGAAGTCTCGATAAACCATCATGCTGGCTAGGTCGTAGCTGGCTCCGACATAAAACTCCTCACTGGTATCGATCAACGATTTCCTGGCTTCCGGATAACGGTACTGGATAACCCCGACGTCCCAACCAATGCCCACATCAAACTCGCCCGCAAGCCCGACATACAGGTCCAGTTCGATCTCGGCCTCATCATCATCGTCCGGCGTAGAGTCCGGTGCATTGTTGCTGAAAAAATCGACATTGGACGCCCAAACACCCAGGTAAACGCCTGAGTCGTGAGAGTAGTCCACGCCGCCTTGCACTGCCGGATCTCCCAATGTCTGTGAGATACCTCGCCAGATGTAATCCGAAGTCAGCCCGAGATTGGCGCTCAGCTCTCCCTCGGCAAAGGCCGAACCGACAAAGAAGTAAAAAAGCGCGCCTACGCCGATTCTATTGATGTTCATGTAGACTCCCAAGTCCGATTGGATTAGCGTTGATCATCTTTTACTCGCCGCGTTTTTTTCTGATTGTGCAGGCCAGATGCATCCAGAGGCCCCATTGTTCAAATCACGGACAGGTGCGCAGTGAAGCACCACTGATTGTGGGCTTGGATCTCGTGTTTATCATGTCATCGGTCAGCAACTCGGCCATGTCAGCTGCAGGTATCGGCCGGCTTAGCAGGTAACCCTGAAGGTAGTCGCATCCGCTCTCTGCAAGTCGGACCGCCTGTTCCGGGGTCTCGACGCCCTCGGCCGTCGTCTGCAGGCCAAGACTCTTGGCGATGAATAGGATTGCCGAAACGATCGCCGCATCCTGGGCGTCTTCGACCATGCCTTGGACGAAGCTGCGATCGATCTTGAGTTTTCCTATCGGCAGCTCCCGCAGGCGGTTAAGTGATGAATAGCCTGTACCGAAATCGTCCAGTGAGATGGTCAGACCTTTTTCCTGCAATGCACCTAGATCATCGATGACTTCTTTTTTTACCTTCATCAATATGGTTTCGGTGACTTCCAATTCGAGTAACGCCGGTTCCAAACCGGATTCGGCTAGCGCCTGATCGACGACGGGCGTCAGTTCTTGGCGCTGAAGCTGAATGCCAGAGACATTGATCGAGACGAACACACGAGGCAGTCCTTTGGCGTTCCAGGCTTGGATTTGCCGACAGGCCTCGTACAGAACCCATTCACCTATTGGGAGGATAAGGCCGCTGTCCTCGGCGATTGGAATGAACTGATCCGGGTAAACGATCCCGTATTCAGGGTCGTTCCAGCGCAATAAGGCCTCAAGTCCCACGATTCTGCCCGTCTCGGTGCGAACCTGGGGCTGGTAATACAGCTCAAGTTCATGATTATCCAATGCGCGTCTCAGTCGACTTTCCAGGGACAGATGCTCGGACGTTGCCAAATTGTATGAAGCGGAATAGAACTGGAAATTATTGCGACCTTGCTCCTTTGCGTGATACATCGCGACGTCGGCGCGCTTGATCAGGTCGTTCACCTCGGTGCCATCGTCGGGAAACAGCGTAATTCCGATGCTGGTGCCGTTGTACAGCTCGTGATCATCAAACCGGAAGGGCTCCTCCATGACCTCGAGGATACGTGAGGCGACCTTTGCCGCGTCATGGGATTCGTTTATCTTTGGTAACAGAATAATGAATTCGTCTCCGCCCAGACGCGCAAGCACTTCAGACGTCTCCTGATAAGTTTCGCGGTGGACGAAGTCTTCTGCCCGCAGAATCGACATGAGGCGGGCCGCCATTTCTTTGAGAAGCTGATCACCTACTTGGTGTCCAAGCGTATCGTTAACCCGCTTGAAGTTATCCAGATCTAAAAACAGCACGGCCATTTTGTTCGTTTCACGGCGAGCGAGCGCAATCATGTGTTGCAGGTATTCACGGAACAGAAGTCGATTGGGTAGTCCGGTCAGACTGTCGTGGTAAGCCAAGCGTTCGATCTTCTGCCGGGATTTTTCCAAATTGCGCCCCATGCCCTGGAAACTCAACGCCAGCTGCCCGATTTCGTCCCTGGATGTGAGGGGGATATCGGGGGTCAGATTTCCATTGCTGATCTCCCCTGCCGCACGCACAAGATGTTTTAACGGACGAACCATTAAAAAGTGCATTGCATAAAGCAGGGCGGTAATTGTCAGAATGACCGTCACGACGGTGACCCAAGCGACGGTCGCGCCCAGGTCTCGACTTTCCTCAATCAGCTCCGATTCGGGCAAGATCCCAATCAGCAGCAGATCCTCATGAATTCGCCGAGTGGCCAACACGGCGTGATCATCTTCGTAGGCGGCACGATATTGACGCTGCGCGTCAGTGAAACTTTGTACCGTCTCCATCAGTGTTGCCGGTAGATAGCCGCCGACCTGTGATGGATCAGGATGGAACACAATCTTTCCAGACCTATCGATAACGAGTGTATGTCCACGGTGGCCAATGCGATTTGCTGCAATCTGCTCGGCGACGAAACCAAGATCCATGGTGACGACCAGGAAACCGCGAAGCTTCGGTTGGGTGCTGAGCGGATCGTCAGTCGCATTGTTGATTAGTTGGAGGGGTCGTGCAACTTGTAGCGAAATCTCACCGTTGTCGGGATTGGTCAATACACGGCTGAATATTTCGCCTTTGAACTGCGCAAGGCGTTTAAAAAAAACCGTATCCTCTTCCTCTTCCGTCGCGTTGGGTATCGCGGTCAAGGTGGCACGAGCGTCTTCGAACCCATCGGGAAGTAGGAAACGGATTTCATAGTAGTCGGGATACGCACGAAGGTAGCTTTTGAACAGCTTCAGCAGCGACGGGAGCATTAATGCGTAACGTTCTTCCTCATCGTCTGTCAGCGCGTACGAGCGCATCAAAGACGAGTCCGCAAACAGCTTGACATTGGCCTCGGCGACCGCTGTTCGTACCTGAACATTTCTGGCCAATTGGTCCATCAGCGTTGTCAACTGACTGGAAGCGCGCTCAACCCCGGTTGATCGCAGTTGCTCGTACGCCAGCCACCCCAGGACAAGCAGGGGCACAACAGCCAACGGTATCACGACCAACACAATCTTTGCGTGGAGGCGCACGACCTTCCCTTATATCGTCAGTGCACAATGCGGGAGAAAATAGCCGAGCGGCGTTTCTCCGCGCGCGGGGAGATGCGCTGATAAGGTTCAGACTTTTTCAGTGCCGGCCCGCTCGGATAGATGACCGGATCGGACTTGAACTCTGCCGGCAGCAGCTCTTCCGCGGCCCTGTTGGGCGTGGCGTAATAGACGTGTTGTGCGAGCCGCGCCGCGATCTGCGGCTCATTGATAAAATTGATGAACTGTTTGGCAGCGGCCTTGTTACTCGACTCCCTGAGAACACACAGATAATCGACCCATATATTGCTCCCCTCTTCGGGAAGGACATAGGCGATGTTTTCGTTGTGCTCTTGCACCATCAGCGCATCACCGTTGTACATCATGCTCATCAAAATCTGTCCGGTGACCAGGGCGGATTTTTCATCCAGCGAGATGTATTTGTAAGTCTTGACCTGTGGCGCCTGCTCCAGAAGCAGTTGTTCGGCCGCTTTCAATTCTTTCTTGTTCGTGCTGTTCAGTGAATACCCGAGTGCCTTCAGCGCAGCCCCGACCATATCGGAGGCGTCACCGATCATGCCGATCCTGCCATGCAAGGCCTCTGCGGGACGAAACAAGTCCATCCAGCTCGAGACAGTCGCGGGAACAAGATCCGCCCGATAAGCGATTCCCATCGTGCCCCAAAAATAGGGCACCCCGTAATCCTTGGCACGCTCATGCCCAGAGCGCCAACGGGGGTCGATATGTTTAAGGTTCGGGATATCCGTTTCGTCTATGGGTTCAAGCCAACCCCGTTTGGCCAGTATCCGAATCGCGCCGCCATTGACGATTGCGAGATCGAAGCCTTTGCCCTCCGTTTCAAGCAGAAGCTCGTTCCGCGCCGAGTCGGAGTCGAAATAAGTCTGTTTGACCTTGATGCCGGTTCGCTGTTTGAACTCCTTAAGGACCTCCGGATCCATATAGTCGGACCAGTTGAGGAACGACAATTCCTTTGGATTTGCCGCCTTGACAGAGAATCCTGGGGAAATGAGGAAGAAGACTGTCCATAGAGTTGTGAAAATGCGCATTATTTTACCCACCCAGTGCGGTTGGTGTGGCACGCTGCGCGTGCCAGTGTCCAGCATTGCCATACCTAGATTCTGATCGGTAGATTGGGAAACGGCTTTAAAATCAGTTGCCGCCGGGACGATGGGCGGAGCAGCTGCTGAGCGGAGAAATCAGGTGGATTGCCTGTGTTCCCACGATCAGGCCGCAGCGTCACCACCGAGCAGCATGCCGATCGTCTCATCCAGTTCCTTTACGGCCTTATCGCGCAGAGGAAGCAGATCTTCCGGGACCAATCTCGTAATCTCCCATGCGACCGAGCTAATACCTGACAGAAGAAGGTCGCGATCGATTTCCTGCTCATGTGTTTGGTTCAACTCGTTTGCGATATGAACAATTGCCGTATCCCTAGCAAAGCGCGCTGAGGGATCAGGATCAACGTGGTCTCGAACCGCGTCGGTAAGGTTGTCTGGCATCTCCCAGGTACGCAATAGCTCGCCGCCTACTTCCGCGTAATCGAATCCAAAAAGTTCGCGTTCGGCGCTCGCCAGTTTCACACCGGTCGTTATCGAAGCCCGCAAGGCCGCACTGCTTTGCTCAGGAAGCTGAAGATACATGACTTGATGCCCGATATGGCTTAGAAGCCCTTGAACGAACAACCGATCGCGACTCTCCGCACTACAGCATTCGGCAACAAGGCGCGCATAGACTGCGCGACGGACGCTTTCTACCCAGAACGTCCGCATGTCCAAGTCTTTGCAATTGGCCCGCGCAAATGTGCTGGTCAACGTGGTCGCGAGAACGAGATCGTGCACAGGTTTCATACCCAACAAATTGACTGCCTGACGTACGTTGTCCACCCGCACACTTAGGTTGAAATACGCGCTGTTGACCCACCGCAGAAGGCGAGCCGTGATGCCCGGGTCTACGGATATCGCATTCACCAGATCGGTAAGATAGGAATCAGGATCCTCGACCACCGCCTTTACCCGCAAATAAACATCCGGCAGGGTCAGCAGCGTCTTCACACTGGCGCCTAGTTCTGCAGCCGTCTGGTAACTTCGTTTCATTATGATGATTGATCTTCTTTCATCGTGCAAAAAACATGCTTGGGGGATTCGTCGACTACGCTCAACAACCTCGTTGCTCAGTTACGGTCCAGCCGAGAGCTGGAGATTCGTCGCGCCTGTCAAGAACGAGGAATCTGTTCGGCTACATAAAACATTAAGATTTACAATCGGCTGATCGCGGGAAAACTTGCATATCAATAGATGTCGTAGAATCCCGATAACTTGCAATAGAACTAAAAGAAGTCCTTTCGCACTGCGGTGGCCGAATAGGCGGGGATTTTTCTAGAGTTCGCAGGGTGCGAAAGTTAACTTGTCAGTAGTCCCTTTAGGCAGCATCGCCAGGGTATGTCGCACTTCACCTTCTGGTGCCGAGGTCTCTCAACGTAGCGACATTGTTATCCCAGTCACACGCACGTTTCTTGCCGGAAATAGCTCGGTGCGCAGTTCAATTCATATTGTCAACGAAACGAATGAGTATTGCGACGATACGCCCTTGATGCCTTGACGGACCGGGCGCGCGGCACGGCGCGCCCGGTCAGTCAAGAATCCGCGCGTGCGGCCGCTACCCAAACAGAACTGCAACTCTTGCACAACGCATCCGCACGCGCGCTGCGGCGTCCCGCTACGGCCACAGGCAGTAACGGCACCCCGGCCGCTGGCCGAAGCTGCCGCGCGTCGTGCCGGCGGGAAGGTCCGACAAGCATGAACATCTTAGCTGGGCGACGCATACTGATCGTGGACGACAGTCGTATGATCCGCCACGCTCTCGTCAGCGCCCTGGTGGAACGCGGCGCGTCGACGGATGAGGCCGAGGACGGCGCCAGTGGTCTGCAGGTCCTGCAGAACGGCGACTTCGACCTGGTCGTGACGGACGTCGACATGCCCCACATGGACGGCTATCAGCTGTGCGAGCGGATCAGGCAGGATCACCGCACTCGCGCGCTCCCGGTCGTCATCCTGACATCGAGGGACCAGGACGAAGACATCGAGCGGGGATTCGGCGTCGGCGCCAGCGCCTACGCCTCCAAGATCAGCGGGCGCGAGCACTTCATCGAGGTGGTCGAGGACGTCCTGAACAAGATCGCGTTTCGACGCGGCCAGACCGTGCTGCTGGTCGAGGATTCACCGAATACGCGGCAGATGATCGCCAAGGCCCTCGAAGATGCGGGCTTCCAGGTCGTGACCGCGGAGGACGGCCAGGACGCCCTCGACCGCCTGCACAGCCTGAGACCCAATTTGATCCTGAGCGACAACAATATGCCGCGTCTCAGCGGCATGGCGCTATGCCGCAGGGTGCATCGCAACGAGGCTCTGGCCAATGCGCCCTTCGTCATGATGAGCCGCAGCGGTGGGCGATGGAACATGCAGCAGGCGATGCAGTCGGGGGCCGCGGCATTCCTGCTCAAGCCGTTCAACCTGGACCAGCTCGTCCTGACGATCGAACAGCTGCTGTCCAGCCAGTTCCACCTGCTGCTCAAGGAACGCGAGCGCCTCGAGACCGAGGGCCGGATGATGCTCGCGAGCATTACCGCCCTGGCCGAGGCGCTGGAGGCCCGGGATGCCTACACGCGCGGCCACTCCGACTCGGTCGCCGAGCTCGCGGTGGCGATCGCGATGCAGATGGGCGCCGACGAAGAGATGCTCGAGACCCTGCACATAGGCGGTCGCCTGCACGACATCGGCAAGATCGGGGTCCCCGACGACATTCTGCTGAAGCCCGGAAAACTGACCGATGCCGAATACAAGGCCATACAGCGGCATTCGAGCATCGGCGCCGGGATACTGGCGCCGATCCCGAGCCTCGCCGCCGTGCTGCCGCTGGTCGAGCAGCACCACGAACACTTCGACGGCGGCGGCTATCCCAAGGGGCTGAAAGGCGAGGAGATCGCGTTGAGCGCACGCATCACCGCCGTCGCCGATACCTACGACGCACTGACCAGCGACCGGCCCTACCGCAAGGGCATGCCGCACACCAAGGCCGTCTCGATCATCCGCGCATCCCGTGGCACGCAGCTCTGTCCGAAGTGCGTCGATGCCTTCGTCGCCTGGGCCGAGGCTAGTCCCGGGCGAATTGTCAGTCAAGCTGCTGCGGGTCCCTGATAGAGTTCGCGACAGAGAGAATACCAACGTAAGTTAATCAAGGAAGCTGATGGTCTATGATCTCCTCCAGCAGATTCAATCGGTATGTTTCCATCGAGCGAGCTGCGAATTCGTCGGGTAAGGTAATGACCTTGCGGCCGCTCCCTCCCCTGAGTGCAAAGGGTCTGCCGAAACCGAACGACTGTGATCTCGCCGTCATCGTGTTGTAATCGCTCACCGGTACGCCACTCCCTGCCGACTTCGAATTGAAAGACGACGGAACGCCCTATCTCTCGGGCACCGAATGGGAGTACCTCAACGTCCTCAGGGCTTCAAGGCCCATCGAAAAAACGGCGGTCTGGATTTATCGCCGTGAGGACGCTCCGCAGATTGCGGCGGACGATCCGGGTCGCCGAGAGAAACTCGAGCAATGGGACAAACTCGAGGGTTTTTTTTCGGCCTTCATTCATCCCGATGGTTCGCTCGCCGGTGGTGTGAACCGCTACGAAGGCCCCGACGACTTCCGCCAGCAATTCGAGCACCATCTGCGCGACCGCCGACCGCCGACCGCCGACCGCCGACCGCCCCCACGATCGCGGGCGAACCGTGACGGCCGGCAAGGTCCG
>CBDUNM010000171.1:0-10306 GCA_965368585.1 uncultured Chromatiales bacterium
GAGATCCCGAGCACGCCCTCGTTACCGACCAGTCCCACTTCCAGTGTAGTGCCCATGTCGGTGGGGGTGGTCAGGGAAACGAAACTCTCGGTTGGAAAGTAGACGTGGCGAATGCGCTCACCGGGTTCGGCCAGGATTGCGCCAAGCGGCAGATCGACGGGCTCGCAGCCTGCCACGATGCGCTGACGGTCCTTTCGCGGCAGACTGGCAAGCAGACGATTGCCGACAGCGGCTTGGGTGCGTGGCATGGGCACTCTCCTGGTGGTGAGATCCGGCAAGCAGCACCTGCAATGGCGTCGCGTCAGTTCCGCTGTCGGATGTCGACTCAAAGCGCACGACGTCGCCGGCAAGATCGATATTTAATATGCGGTAAAATTCAAAACTGGTCTGGGCGGTAGCGTACATAGCAGTCCTGTGATGCGAACAAGCGTTTAGCGCAGGCATGGGCAAGCCGTTCGCATGGGACAGCGGCGACGGCAAACGCAAGAGGCGTCTGTACGAACGCGAATTGAATGTGATGCAGACTTGGCTGTAAGCTGAAACCATAGCGGCAAACGGATTACCAGTGCGTGGGCCCTGCCGGAGGCAGGGTTCACTTTGTATCTGAAGCCGTTTTCTCAAGAGGGGGAAGCAACGATGGACGTTCATGCGGAAAGCGCGCCGGCCGCGATCGATGACCGGATATTGCGTCGGATACAGAGGCAACTCGCGAATCGGGTCAGGTTTCTCTTCGAGATCCGGTTGTGGGGCGATGGTACGTATCGCTTCGGAGAAGGCGAGCCCACGGTCGAGATCGTGGTGCACGACGGCAATGGCTTGGCCGCCCTCGGTCGACTGGATGAGTTGGGCATCTGCGATGCCTACATGGCAGGCAGCCTGGACATCGTCGGCGATATGCTGCGCTTCGTCAGCCTCCGCAAGATCCTGAGTGACAGTCACCCGCTGGACTATCTCTGGCACCGCATTGCGCCTCTGCTCATCGACCGGTCCAAGACCAACCGGCAGGCGATTGCCACCCACTAAGAGTTTGACAATGATTTTTATCTCGATTTTCTCGACGCGGTGGCCAAGACCTCGCTAGACGTGCTGGCGGTCTACAACGACCGGCACAGCTACCATCTGACGTGCAAGGCCTGGGCCGAGAATCTGGAGACTGCGCGTACCGAGATCGTCCGGCGTTGGGGCGACGAGCTGTATCGACGGTTCCGCCTCTACCTGTGGGGATCGGCATATGCGTTTCTCGATCGTGGCATGGAGGCCTACCGGGTGGTCCGTTATGCCCGGATCAGCTTAGGGTCACTCGTGCCACGCATCATTGGTGCGGCGGGCACGGTCAGTGAGGCGCTGGCCACTGCTTGGGTCGCCTCGTCTGGCGGCCCAGCATGTCCGCAAGGGTAGCGATACCGGCACAGATCCCATTCAGGCAGATCGTGCGATCTGCCCGGATAAAACCCATGTGGGGGCGCCTCGCTGCTCCAATGACTTTGGCGATGTCGTTGCAATACATGGCGTCGAGGCCCGTTGAATGGCCCTGGGAGGGGCTGGGGGCGAAAAAACGATCCGCCGATTCAGCGACCGATCACATCCGGGAGCAGGCGATCGAACTCCTTCTTGACCACCTCGTAACACTCACACACGCGGGCCTCCAGACCGCGACGGTCCAGCACGGTGATCTTGCCCCGGCTGTAGTGAATCAACCCGGCGCGCTGCAGGTTCCCGGCGGCCTCGGTGACACCCTCGCGGCGTACCCCGAGCATGTTGGCGATCAACTCCTGGGTCATGGTCAACTCGTTCGAGCGCAGTCGGTCCAGGCTCAGCAGCAGCCAGCGGCACAGTTGCTGATCCACCGAATGATGCCGGTTGCACACCGCCGTCTGCGCCATCTGGGTCAGCAGCGCCTGGGTGTAGCGCAGCAACAGACGCTGCATCGGGCCCGCGTGAAAGAACGCGTCCTTCAGCAACTGTCCCCTCAGGCGATAGGCGTGCCCGGCACTTTGCACCACGGCCCGGCTGGTCGTTGTTTCGCCGCCCATGAACACCGATATGCCGACGATGCCCTCGTTGCCGACTACGGCGATCTCGGCCGACGCACCGTTCTCCATCACGTACAGCAGGGATACGATGCAGGTGGTCGGGAAATAGACATGGCGCATCGGCATGCCGGGTTCGCATACCGAGTCGCCCAGCGGCATCGGGACCAGTTCCAGATGGGGGAACAGGCTTGCGCTTACCTCCGCGGGCAGGGCAGCGAGCAGATGATTCTGGTGGGGATCGGGTTGGAGGGCGTGGAGATCATTCATCAGCAAACTCCCGATTATCGACCACCCTCGAACCGCGTCGACGGCATATGCCTCCGGCGCGCCGCACGTGCGGCTGCCGGGTAGCCACCAATAAAAGTCTACCTTCATCCGGCAGCACCGCCAAGCGGTAGCGATTCTCGCGCATCGCCGAATGTTGCTGCCAGATGACCGGCAATGTGCGGCAGCAGACAGACGGGGACAAGTGCTCCGCGTAGCTTGACGCCAACCGAACCGGTCGAGCGTGCAGTTTCCACAGCGTGACGGAAGTCAGCGTTCGAAGGCGGCAGTCGCTTGGCGAAACGAAGTGTTGGTCCCGGCACGGCCTGGGCGGCATCATCGGCCACGAAGTCAGCGACGACCTAAGATGATCGACGTGCGACGCACCGGCCCATACGGTTGTTGCGTCGCAGTCGCTCGTCGCCGAGCAGGTTAGGCTACACCCGTAAATGGAAATCACTTGGAGATGTTTATCATGATCAAAAAACTTGGCGAAACGGTTGGTGTTGCGCTGACCGCGAGTACACTGCTTGCCGGCGCGATGCTTGTATCCCTGACCGCCTGTGAGCAGCAGGGCCCGGCGGAAACGGCCGGTGAGAAAGTCGACACCGCGGTGGAAAAAGCCGGAGAGCAGATGGAAAAAGCCGGCGATAACATCCGCGACGCGACAAACCCCGGTAACAATTAGGCGGTAATTATATTCACTCCGCAATCTTGCGGCTTTGACGAAGGACTGACCAGCCGTGCCGCCGGAGACGTCGATGGTGGGCGGCTTGGGCAGCCTTATGCAGTGGAACGGCCGCCGTTGGCTGCAAGTGAGCCGACCGCAAGTCCGCCGCCGGCTGCCGCACCGGGCAGTGGCGCGGCTGTGTGGCGAGCGTTATCGTTTCGACCCACAACAAGTCGACACATCCGAGCACAGTCCGGCAATTTGCGGGACGGAAAAAATTGCGGCGGCACACCGGAGCACCCGCCGATGCCCTTGTGTACCACTTCCGGCAGCCGGGAGTCTTCCAGGCGCCGCCGTGGCGCTTTTGGCCCCCGGTCTTATGTCACTTGACGCGCATATCGTTTTTGACCGACTTCACGCCTGGCACGTCGCGGGCAATCTCGACTGCTTTATTGATGTCGTCCTGGGAGTTGATGAAGCCGCTGAGCTGCACCACTCCTTTGAAGGTTTCGACGTTGATCTCGGCTGACTTCAAGGACGGCTCGTTGAAAACGGCGGCCTTTACCTTGGTTGTCAGTACCGTGTCATCGAAATAGCCGCCGGTGCTCTCCTGTGTCGCCGTGCCCGCACAGCCGGCGAACAGGGTCAGCAGGACGGGCAGGAATATCATTCGAAAGCGTCTGAGTAGTTTCATGATTTGGTTCTCCAGGTTGAGGGATAGGTCGTGCCTGCTCGAAGCGCGGAACGCATCAGGGGGTCGGGCTGCGCTCTTTTGCGTACCGGCTTGGGTGCCGGTAAGCGGTGTGGTGGTGGATTTTCCATGGGTTTGCGGTAGCTAAGCACAGCGTAATCGCGTCAAATCTTACCCAGCAATAACAGCACGACCACCACTACCAAGATCAGGCCAAGAGCGCCACTGGGGCCATAACCCCAGCTCCGGCTGTGTGGCCAGGTTGGGATCACGCCGAGCAGCATCAAAATCAGAACGACGATCAGGATTGTCCCGAGTGTCATTTCGTTTCTCCTCCAAATATGTGTTTACAACGCCGGCTGGTTGCAACAGGCGAATAGCGCCCCAGCGACCTTCTACCAGGCGGCGGTGCCACTTTCGGCAATGCAACTATCACTGATCCCCGTGGCCCGTTCTGTACGCCAGCGCACACAGAGCCCAAAGTTTTGCCCTACGCTGAGAAGAGCTTGCCACTTGGCACCGTGGCCATGCCTGCGACGCAAGCCCCAGTGGCGACACAGGCGACCCCGCAATCGGTTAGCTTGGGTGTCGGCGCAGCGCGATAATGTACGGCACCGCACAGACTTCCCCCGGTCATGCGCCCAATCTGATCCGTACACAGTGCGCCGTCGCAACATGCAGTCCACCACGGCGCACTGTGCCCGACGGGTGAATCCGCCGTTCGTGGAACAAAGCATAGGGGTAGGAAATGAACTGGAATATCATCGAAGGCAGCTGGAAGCAATTCAAGGGCTTGATCAAGGGGCAATGGGGCAAGGTCACCGACGACCGCGTCGACGAGATTGCCGGCAAGGGCGATGAGCTGGCGGGGAAGGTCCAGAAAACCTATGGCACCGGGCAGGACAAGGTGGAGAAGCAAGCCGAGTAATTCGATGAGCGCAGCAACGCTTGGCGTGCGCGTCGCCGCCTCCCCCGGATCGCGGCTCTGCCGCTGCGAGGCGAACTGGTAAAAGAGGCAAGCTCTAAAGGTCGGCGGAAATTAAGGCGGCGTCCGGCCGGAAGCGTTCATGACGTCCTGCATAGGAATCATGCTCGACAGCGGGCTGACTTTGCGTCGGATTCGCGTACGCACTCCGATGTCGACAACGCCACCCTGCTTCTGCAAGATGAGCGTCTTCGAGCACGCCGGAAACCTAGTGGCCCACTAGTGATCGTCCTGTTGAGTTCAGGGAGCCTGGCCGGCACACAAGCCGTCATTGGCTTGTTTGAGGCGCAGGCGGACCGCTCCAAGCACCTGTCAGTAGCCTGTGGAGTGCAGAATCCATGTTCAACATGGCGATGCTGTCGCCGGATGCGATGCGTGCGTGACGTCGATCGGCGAGACGGCCAGTTTCTTGCCCAGAGCGACCTTTGTTTCAATGCCTCGTTCATACTCGGCGGCCAGATTAACGGCGAACCACCAAGTCATTTCCGGATCTACGCGGAGGGCAACTTCATCGAGGAGGGAGCCGACGGAAAACAGCGAGATAACACGGCCACTTCGGTCGATCTCTCGAGAAGGAGTGCGTGGATCAATGGGTGATGAATCAACAGTGCCGCCCACCCGATCGGACCAAGGACGTCACTGGCGGCCCAATAGAGTATGGCCGTGCTCAGCGGTAAGCGCTTCAATAAGGTCCCGGACATGACCAGCGAAATCAGCAGCAGACCGACGATCAGGGACCAGGCCGCGAAGCTCGTGGCGGAATGACCAAGTGTGCCCGTCGTGCAATTGCGGGGATATTCATCTATACCATGTGGACAAGTGTTGGCTTGCCGCGCGGGTGTTCGCTGAACTACAAGTTCAGCACGGATCCAGCGCGTGGTTCCAGGGGAGTGCGGTCAGTCTATCCACGCACCCCGGTAGTTCTCTTGACCTCGGTCATTGAGCACATAGCAGCGCTTGCCGCCCTTGGCGTTCGCCTTCTCGCAGGCAACCAGTGCTGTTCGAATCTGTCTATATTGGCCGATCAGGCTCTGCCGAAAAGATGACATGGGGCCCAAGGTGGGGTGCTCCAAAGTGTACTTTGCGGATTGCATCAGGCGATACATGGTGGACTCCTTTACCTCGTGGGAACACAGCGGACTCTGCAAGCCGGCGTACTACCAGTGTGGCCGGCAATGTGAGAAGTGGTTAGGGGTTGCGGACAATCAATGGAACATGATCGCCCGCATGCTTTTTCGCAAGTTTCGCTGCTTTCTTCTCCTTGGGTGTCAGCAAGGGCTGTTTCTTCGATTCTCTATTCGATTTTTCGTGGTTGGACATATCGGTAACCTCTTGGTCAAAAAGAAAGAAAGCGCTTGCGCCGAAGGAAACTGGCGTACGGCATACCTCGACCGCGCGCCCGTTCCTCGAGAGCGACTCGTCTCAATAGCTGGTGCCAAACGAGGCGTCGGTGGCAAATGCCGGGGTGCGCAGGTTGGCCAGTCGGCTGCCCTGTGAAACAGGCCCTTCGCTGAACAGTCGGCGCAGGTAGCTGCTTCCGCCCTTGTCGGAGAAGCGTTTGTTGAGTGCCCTCGCTGTGGTCCGCGCGTTGATGGGCAGGCCATGCTCCAGGTAGTACCTGCGCATGAAGACGATCACTTCCCAGTGCTGGTCGCTGAATGCGAGCCCTTCTGCTTCGGCCAGCGCCATTGATCTGGCGCGGTCCCAGTGCTGATCGGCCAGTTCAGTATGGCGTAGGCCGATGTCGCGTCCGGAGGTCTCAGTCTCTTTGGGATCGGATGGTTGGTGATTCATGGAGTTTGTCCTCGTCGGTTTTCGGGGCGGGGGGGCTGCGATCGGCGCGTCAGATGAGCGTGAACTCCACCGCGTTTTCGTCACTCTGATCCGATAAAGTCGTTCCCGGATGCCGTTCTGAGCGCCTGATGGGAATGTCGTAGGAAGCCTGAACGGTGACGGTAGAATCGCACTGCATCGTCAGGAGAGGCTTGTGATCATCGATGACGTGAGCAGGCGGCGGCCGAAAGACCAAACTGCGGGCGCCGACCGGCGGCAGCGCAGAAATGAAATGCGGGTGTGTCATGACTCGCCCTCCGTGGGCTATGTCCACTTCCGGTAGTCTGGGGGAGGTGGGTGTCCAGAAACTGACTAAAACGCTCAGTTATTGATAAAGTACGCTTCCTGCGGGGAATAGCAAGGAGTATCTGCGCGGCAATGAATCGGTGCTTGGTTCGTTGAGTGTTGATCTAGGCGATGGAGAAGATTTCCCGGAAGCTGCACACGCTATAGCGAAAGCCGGCGACCATGGCCGGCATCCTTCGCTCTCGACCAAACCGCAAACCCGCATGAACGCCGATAATGCTGTAATTGCAACGGGCAAGCTCAAGCTGCCGATGCAAATGCCTCTCACAACGCGCATGAGTCGGGCTACGCCGGCGTGGATAAGCGACCGACTGCCGAATCGTCAATTTGAGACGCTCTATGTACGCGGTGTTCGCCCGCATCGAATGCTTCGATACATCGAGCGCCTTCTCCAGTCGCCCGGTGGTCCCAATGACCGCTCGCCGATCGACGCGCGTGATGCGGTTATGACGCCACGTCTTCGCCACTAGAGCGTAAATACAGGCTGCGCCGAAAAGGGTGCGGACAACTTTCGCGGCGTTGTCAGAAACTTGAATACAGGATTCATTGGGACATGATGGCAGAGTCATCGCGGGCTCTCCCGATTAGGTACCTGCCATCCTGTACCGAAGTTCCTGACTACAAGCGCGTTTCGGCAATATCACCAACAGCGTATGGCCGAAGCATCAGCGCTCGACCCTACCAGGGTCATTTTGCTTCTCTAGCCAGGGCGCGACGCTGCGGCGCGCGCCCTATCATTATTGGCGGTCACGTTGCACTGTTCGACATGTCACTTTTTGTCTAAACTTTAGGGCGAGCCAAGCTATACCGCCCCAGAGTAACAGGCTCAGGCCGTAAAATAAGGTCATCCGAACCGTAGACACGAAAGGAAACCTTTCGGTTACGGATAAAACGTTTGGGTGCCACGAGAACAGATTAGACCGCCAGCCGTAGTAGACAATCCACGCCAGATCGTTACTGTGTTCCAGCCGTTTTGCCCGCCCGAAAGTACTGTCGCTGTTTACTTTGAGCCATAGCCACGAATCTTCGTTGCGGAACTGGCGATCGCGGCCGTCGTTTGCATAGATGTATCTAACATCGCGCGTCGGTGTGAGATCGCTGCTATCGTGATCGACGCGTTTGACCTCGGTACCGGTAATGTTCGCGTGGATAACGTGAGGGCGGGCCCACTGCCAACCCGGCCACAGCAGGAGCGTGATGACGATTAGCGCAATTCCGATCGCTTTGTGCCCGCTTTTGAAATTCCAAAAGCCCCAGCCCAAAAAACCCAGAAGTACAAGCCACGTCACGATTGTCTGTAGTATCGCCACTGTTTTTGTTCCAATAATATTGAGTGGTTGGACTTAGCCGCTGCGCGGCAGGATAAACCGCGCGTCTGCGAGTAACCTCCGTTGTTGCCCACTATCGGGTTTTCATAGACGGAGTTTACCCATGATTGAGCGCGAACAAAAACGTTTTAATGTCCGCGACGATCAGCACGTTCGTGCATTAAGGGCCGCGGAAAAATAGATTGTCCCAAATTCCGTGCCTGTTGCGGCAGAGAGCTGTTAAGATTCCGCCCATGAGTAAGGCACAGAAAAATCGAATGTAGAGGCAGTTTACTCATGGAAAAATACCGCATCACAGCTCAAGGGCAGTGAGCGGCGTCAGTGTATGGGCAGGGTAGTCGCTCTGCTGGGCCGAAGCGGTCAGAGCTTTGCTGAAGGGGTGCTGGAATGGAACCGTGGCACGGTTTGCAAAGGCCAGGCTGAGTGGCAGCGCGGCCAAGCCGTTGAAAACCGTTTTTAGGCGCGCGGCAGACGACGCGACGAAGAACGTCTGCCCCATCTGCTCGACGATATCCGTTCGATAGTGGAGCCCTCCGGGCAAGCCGATCCCACCTTCCGCAGCACCCGTATCTATTCACCGCTCAGCGCCGCAGAGGTGCGTCTGCGGCTGATTTCCCAGCGGGGTTACCAAGCGGCGGAGTTGCCGTGTACCTGTGCGCTTCACAATAAACTTTACGACCTGGGTTATCGGTTGCGCAAGGTCAGGAGGTGTCGGCCACTGAAGAAGATCCCTGAGACGGATGCGATCTTTGCAACTGTTCATCGGATCAATCAGGCGGCCGGTCAAGACGACGGGTGCCGCGAATCCGGAACGGTCAGAGAAACTTGCGCTTGAGTTGGCAAAGCCACCGCCCGAAAGTTTATGCGCCAGGGCCGCGTTCTGCCGGGTTTCCGCCGCATAGTGATCGACGAGCGCTAGCTCGCTGGAATCAGACCGCCTGCCCTGCGCCGCGCGTTTACGTTCATCGATGACGGCATTGACGGACTTCGCCGCGCCAGCCGCCGCGCCCAAGCGAAAAGCGTTCTTGCAGGCCCGATTGCCGATGACCGTTTTCGCTTCAGCCTCAATCGAACGAATCAGGTATTCCGAGATGTAACGCACGACCACGCGGGAAGACGCTCGTCCGACGAAAAACCCACGGCCGTCTCTACCGGTCGTGCGATAGACGAAGACTCCGTAAAGCTTGCCAATGATAGTGATGACGGCCGCCCTCCACTGCACGGTTCCGGGCGCAATGGGCTCGCTGCCGCGCTCGTCTTCGTGGCGCTCATCTTCGCTGATGTCCATCATCGAATCGCTGTACTTTCCCACTAGTGCGTTCACGCGACGCAACGCCGTTTCGCGCTCCTGGCCACTGGCGCCGTTTTAGGCGTCGGCCATTGCGAGCAGTTTACGGATACGGTCTATGGATTTTTCGTTTGTCACGGTGGATGTTTGTTGATTTCATCCATTGAATACTCGTTATCATAAATAGAGTGCCCCCTCATCAAGCATCGGCGAAATCCTAACACGTGCGCTGATTCGCGTTTATCGAGCACGCGCCACCAATCCACTACAATCGTCACGACCGATCAGTATCAAGTCGGTAGCGTTATAGAACCAATTTTTGTCGATCCACAAAGACACCCTGACAGGTCTGCGGCGCGCAAACATATGGATCTCTCAGCACGGATTGGTTTTTTGACTACATGGGCATGACCAGCCTGCATGTTGCACCAGTATCCGGGATGATCGCGCCGGCCAGGCGCGTTTGGACTTGCGCCGCACCTCTGCCGATTCAATCGCGCCCGTCCCCGATCGGCTGGTGCAACATGTAGGCTAGGGCGTTTCTGGATGCTTCTTTTCTGAAGGAAATATTTTATTGCCTTGCTGTACGAGGCAATAAGCAACGCCCGAAGGTTACGACGCCACTACGATGGCGCGTAAACTTCAGGCGTCCTTGCTCTGAAAGGTAAACAGATACGGCGAACTCGTGTTATCGCAAACTTAAACTGTGTGGCGTAAATGGCTGATTCTGCAGCGTTGCCCGCGGCTTTCCGGTTGGCTTCCTTGCGACAGTGGTAAACAACCCAGTAGTAAACAACGCCTTATTGGGTCCCGCCGTTGGCGGTGTCGACGCATCAGGTAGGTTGACGCTACGTCCGTCACGACGCCTGGCGCTGATCAATTCCCGCGAGGCGTTGGCGCGCTCGACG
>CBDUNM010000172.1:0-10304 GCA_965368585.1 uncultured Chromatiales bacterium
CTGCGGGCCCTGCAGCCGCGGCTCTACTCGATCGCCTCCAGCCAGGCCGAATACCCGGACGAGGTCCACCTCACCGTTGCCACGGTCGAGTACCGGACACTGGGACGCATCCATCTGGGCGGGGCCTCGGGTCACCTGACGCGGCGCATCGAGCAAGGCGACGTACAGCAGATCTATGTCGCCGAGAATCCGGCCTTCCGACTTCCGCAGGACGGCGACCGGGCGGTGATCATGGTGGGAGCCGGAACCGGTATCGCGCCGTTCCGGGGCTTTTTACAGCAGCGCGTCGCCAACGGTGACCGGGGACCCAACTGGCTGGTGTTCGGCAACCGCCATTTTCATCGCGACTTTCTGTACCAGAACGAATGGATCGAGCACCGCAGGGCCGGGCATCTGGACCGCGTCACCCTGGCCTTTTCGCGCGACAGCGATGAGCGCCCGTACGTGCAGACCCGTCTGACGGAGGAGGGTGGCGAGATATTCCGCTGGCTGCAGGATGGCGCGCACCTCTATGTCTGCGGTGGCCTGGCGATGGAAAAGGCCGTGCGCCGGTCGCTGGCGAACGTCGTTCAGACCCATGGCGGTCTGGGCGCGGCCGAGGCCGACGAATTCATCGAGGACCTGCAGTCGCAGGGCCGCTACCAGAAGGACGCCTACTGATGGACAGCGAAGTGAGTGCCAACGAAACCATCAAGGCCCGCAGCCGCCTGCTGCGTGGAACCGTGGCGCAGAGCATGGCCGATCCGCTGACCGGGGCGCTGGCACCGGACGACGCCCAGATCAGCAAGTTCCACGGTTTCTATGAACAGGACGACCGCGACCTGAGGGTCGATCGCCAGGAAAGGTGCCTTGAGCCCTATTACAGCTTCATGCTGCGTGCGCGTCTGCCCGGTGGCGTCTGCACACCGCGCCAGTGGCTGGCGATCGACGCGGTAGGGCGCGAATTGGGTAACGGGACGATCCGCCTAACCACGCGTCAGACCTTCCAGTATCACGGCATCCTGAAGAAGAATCTCAAGCCGCTGATACAGCGCATCAACCAGGCGATGATCGACTCGATCGGCGGCTGCGGCGACGTGAACCGCAACGTGCTGTGCGATCCGAACCCTGAGCGTTCGGTATTGCACGCGGAGGTCCACGACTGGGCGCGCCGCATCAGCGAGCATCTCCTGCCCAAGACCCGCGCCTACCACGAGATCTGGCTGGACGGTGAACCGGTCGCGGGTGGCGAATCGGAGCCGGTGTACGGCCACACCTATCTGCCCCGCAAGTTCAAGACCGCGGTGGCGATACCGCCGCACAACGACGTCGACGTCTTTACCAACGACCTGGGCTTTGTCGCGATCGCAGAGGACGATGAACTGCTCGGTTTCAACGTGCTGGCCGGCGGTGGCATGGGTATCACCCATGACGACTGCAGCACCTATCCCCGTCTAGCCGATGAACTGGGCTTCATCCGCCCACGGGACGTCACTGCGGTCGCCGAGGCGGTCGTCACCACGCAGCGTGATTTCGGTGACCGTGTCAGCCGACGACACGCGCGCCTGAAGTACACCATCGAGCGCATCGGCCTGGAGGCATTCGTCGCCCAGGTCGAGGCGCGATCCGGGGTGCGTTTCGAACCGGCGCGACCGGTGCAATTCACCACCCAGGGGGATCGTTTCGGCTGGGTTCGCAATGCCGACGGCAGTTGGAACCTGACGCTGTTCATTGAGAACGGCCGCGTCGAGGACCGCGGAACGGTGCGGCTGATGAGCGGCCTGCGCGCGATCGCCGAACGACATCCCGGGGATTTCAGGATCACCGCCAATCAGAACCTGGTCGTTGCCGGGGTTACTTCGGAACGACGGGATGGGATCGAGACCCTGGCGCGCGAGCATGGCCTGCTGGCCGAAGGCCGCAGCCCGACGCGGCTTGCCAGCATCGCCTGCGTCGCCCTGCCGACCTGCCCGCAGGCGATGGCCGAAGCCGAGCGCTACTTTCCGGAGCTTCTTGGCCGGGTCGAACGACTGGCGGCGCTCCATGGGATCGATGAGCGTGCCATCGTGATGCGCGTGACCGGCTGCCCGAACGGTTGTGCAAGGCCTTATGTAGCCGAGATCGGCCTGGTGGGCAAGGGGCCTGGCCGATACAACCTGCACCTGGGGGGTGACGGCACCGGGCGGCGCCTGGCGCGCCTGTACCGCAAGAACCTGAACGAGGCCGAGATCCTCGAGATACTCGGGGGGCTGTTCGCGCAATACGCCGAGCAGGCCCGACAGGGGGAGGGTTTCGGCAATTTTCTCATCCGCACCGGCCTGATCAGGCCGGTGCTGAATCCGGCGGAGGATTTCCATGCAGACCATTGAACAACTGTCGCCCCCGGAGCTCGAGGATACCGCCGACCTGGCGCGCATCAATCGCACGCTGGAGGCCCTGAGTGCGCAGCAGCGGGTCGAGTGGGCATTGCACTATCTGCCCGGCAATCACGTCCTCACCTCAAGCTTCGGCATCCAGGCGGCGATGATGCTGCACCTAGTGAGCCGGGTCAGGGCGGACATTCCGGTGGTGCTGATCGATACCGGCTATCTGTTTCCCGAGACCTATGGTTTCGTGGACGAGCTGACCGGGCGCCTGGGTCTGAATCTGCACACCTATCGCGCGGCGCTGTCACCAACCTGGCAGGAGACGCGCTACGGCAGACTGTGGGAGCAGGGTCTGACCGGCATCGAACGCTATAACCGGATCAACAAGGTCGAACCGCTCAAACGCGCGCTGCGGGATCTCGATGCCGGCAGCTGGTTCGCGGGACTCCGTCGCGACCAGGCCGACAGCCGCGCCGCTCTGCCGATCGTGCGGGTACAGGATGGGCGATTCAAGATCCATCCGATCATCGACTGGAACAATCGCGACGTCTACCGCTATCTGCGCCGTCACCGCTTGCCGTATCACCCGCTGTGGGAACAGGGCTATGTCTCGGTCGGCGATACCCATACCAGCCGCCCGCTGGAGGCCGGCATGCGCGCCGAAGACACCCGTTTCCACGGGCTCAAGCGCGAGTGCGGCATCCACGAGTAACGCCGCGGGGCCGGTTTGATCCGGTCTGTTTCATATCGAACCACACCACACCACACCACACCACACTGCACTCTGCCGAACGGCAAGATCGGAGAAAGAACATGAACAGCAACATCGTTTGGCACTCACACCCGGTGGACCAAGCAACGCGGGCCGAACAGAAGTCGCAGCGCCCGCTGGTGATCTGGTTCACCGGCCTGAGCGCCTCGGGCAAGTCGACCATCGCCGGTGCTCTGGAGCAGATCCTCAGCGGGCAGGGTTATCACACCTATCTGCTGGATGGCGACAACGTCCGGCATGGCCTGTGTCGCGACCTCGGCTTTGGCGACGCTGACCGGCAGGAGAACATCCGCCGGGTCGGCGAGGTCGCGAAGCTCATGGCCGATGCCGGACTGATTGTGCTGGCGGCCTTCATCTCGCCGTTCCGCGCCGACCGACGAATTGTCCGCGACATCCTGCCGGACGGACAGTTCGTGGAGGTGTTCGTTGACGCGCCGCTCGATACCTGCCGCGGACGTGATCCCAAGGGGCTCTACGCCAAGGCCGAGTGCGGGGAGATCCGCCGATTCACCGGCATCGACAGCCCCTACGAGGTGCCGCAGAAGCCCGAGGTGCACATCTGCGCCGGTGAGGTCTCGGTCGCCGGGGCGGTGAACCAGCTGCTCGCTTATCTGCACGCGGCCGGGGCGCTCCACGAGGGCTACCAGCCGGTTGCACTCGAGGCCTGAGTGCCGGGCGGGAGAAAATCGATGTTCTTGTTCAACAGGTTTCCCCAGACCGCCGACGCAGGTACGGGCGAGCGCCCGATCCGCAGTCTGGCCAAGGCCGTTTCGTGGCGGGTGACCGGGTCGATCGACACCCTGCTGCTGTCCTGGTTCTTCACCGGCGACCTGGGGATCGCGGCGGCGATTGGCCTGACCGAGGTGGTTACCAAGATGCTGCTGTACTACCTGCACGAGCGCGCGTGGAGCCGGGTGGCGTTCGGCCGCTCCGGACCGCATCGCCTGGCTGTGGCGACCCCGAGGGGCGCAGACTCCCCGGGCTGCCCGCAAATGGCAGCTACCGTGGACGCCGCCAACCTGGGTCGGCAGGCCGTGGGTTGACCGGGCGGTCAGCCCACGTCAGCCCGCAGCTATGCATAGAATCCACTGCGGCTAACGCCCAACAACCGGCAAAGCAGTCTTACCGGACAGGCCTTCTTCTCTTGGGCAATGAACCGATGGCTTGGTTCGACTCTGTCGCGAAGAAGGCCGTCGCTTGTTGAAGAATTCCCTCTCCAGCTTCAGACGCCGATTCTCCACTCGCAGGCGCCGCGGCTCCTCCTGTCGGCTGTCAACTTGCCATTGCCACGAAACACATCGCTCTCATCCGTCTGCAACTCCTCGATCCACCGATCCAGCATTCCCCGATCAATTCCTAACGCGGCATAGCCGGAACCTCGGCTGGTGCAACATGCAGGCTAGAGCGAGGGGATCATCCCGGCCTGGCTCATGTTTTCTCAGCCATGGAATCGTGCACCGTTTGTCGGCCCGGGCATGACGAGCAAATAGGTCGTACCACCCTGAAACCCACCTCGGGTAAATTTCTGCATGACTGCTTCTACTTTATCGACGAGTCGTTTGGGCTTTGCTATGTCGTTCTACCTACACCCTGCGCCAACGAAGCATGAAATTTATTTGTATTCTTGCTCGAGAATTTATCGGGCTGATTGGGTTGTCGCCTAGGCGACCTGGTTACGACGCTGCGATCGGCGAACATACGTCAAACGACGGGCATTGAATCTTGTCCGAGCATCGTTGGCGTAACCAGCACGATGCCTTTCTCGGTCACTCGAAACCGCTTGGCATCCGCCTTAGCGTCCTCTCCAATTACGGTACCCTCGGGTAATGCACAGCCCCGATCTATGATGGCGCGATTGATCCGACAATGACGTCCAATCTCTACTTCCGGCAGAAGCACCGAACTCTCGACCACCGAATAGGAGTTGATCTTGACCCGAGAGAACAACAATGAATTGCGCACCAGGGCGCCGGAGATGACACATCCGCCGGAGACCACCGAATCCAGGGCCTTGCCCTCCCGGCCTTCGTCCTGGAAGATGAATTTTGCGCCAGGCAGCTGTTGCTGATAGGTGAGTATCGGCCATTGCTGGTCGTAGAGATTCAGCTCAGGGGAAACAGACACCAGTTCCATGTTGGCTTCCCAGAAAGCATCCACCGTACCCACGTCGCGCCAATAAGGCTGCCCACCGGTATCCGGATCACGAAACGGAAATGCAAACACGCGACGATCCTTGATGATGCCTGGAATGATGTTCTTGCCGAAATCGTGATTGGATGTCGGGTCCTTGGCGTCCTTTTCCAACTGCTCGAACAGAAACTCGGTGTTAAAGACATAGTTCCCCATTGACGCCAGTGCCTTGTCCGGGATGCCCGGTTGGTGTCGAGGCCGGTCGGGTTTTTCGTCGAAGCCGATAACACGCAACTCTTCATCGACGCTCATGACTCCGAATTCTCGGGCATCTTGCAGCGAAACGTCCACGCAGGCCACCGTCATATCGGCCTCCCTTTCGACGTGGTCCGCCAGCAGCTCACCATAGTCCATTTTATAGATGTGATCGCCCGACAAAATCAACACATACTTCGGACGCAAGGCACGAATAATGTCGAGATTCTGATAGATGGCGTCCGCCGTCCCCAAGTACCAGTCGCCGGTGGTTCGTTGCGAAGCCGGCAACACTTCAATGAACTCCCCCAGGTTGCTCTGAAAGGAGTTCCAACCGCGCGCCAGGTGGCGAATCAGCGAATGCGCCTTGTATTGGGTCAGAACACCGATACGACGGATACCTGAATTGACACAATTGGACAACGGGAAGTCGATAATTCTGAACTTCCCACCGAAATACACCGCGGGTTTGGTGCGGATGTCGGTCAATTCATACAATCTGCTCCCTCGCCCCCCGGCCAGAACCAAGGCAAGCGTGTCACGGGTCAGTCTATTTATATGGCGTAGATCGTTACTTTGCATGATTCGTCCTCGGCTTCGGATTCGCAGTTTTGGGGGATTGCTTTGTTATTTCTAACTCTAAGTCATCGTTTTTGTTCAGCCGGTCATCTGAACGCCTGACGCCCAGGTCGGATCAGGTGCGTACCCTCCAGCGCTTCGCGACGCATGACAGGTTATCGCGCATACCAAGTCGACGCTGACTCGTCTGATTGTGCCGCACCAAGCTGAACAGCCGGTATTGATGCGCCAGCTGCGGACGGCGCCGGTCAGCCTTGATGCTCCAGCAACAAGGTAGCCAATGGCGGAACGGTCAGATTCACCGACCATTCCCGGCCGTGGTACCGAACTGGCTCGGCCCACACGCCACCACTGTTGCCCGTATCGCTGCCGCCGTAGAGCGCGGCGTCGGTATTGATCGCCTCCTTGTAGTATCCCGGTGCCGGAACACCCACGCGGCAGTCCGTCCGCGGGGCCGGCGTAAAATTGCTGACCACCAGCATCCGCTTTCCATCGTCCGCCGCGTTGCGCACGAAGGCAAATAGCGATCGATCCGTGTCGTTCGCCTCTATCCATTCAAAGCCCTCGGCCTGGCAGTCGCGCTGGTGCAAGGCAGGGCTGTCGCGATAAACCCGGTTCAGATCCTTTACCAGTTGCCGGACACCCTGGTGCCAATGAGTGTCCAACAAGCGCCAATCCAGGCTCTGGTTGTGGTTCCATTCCGCACCCTGTGCGAATTCGCCACCCATGAACAGCAGCTTCTTGCCCGGGTGCCCCCACATGAAGCCAAAATAGGCGCGTAGATTGGCGAATTTCTGCCACGCATCTCCCGGCATGCGATCGAGCAACGAACCCTTGCCATGCACGACTTCGTCATGGCTCAAGGGCAGTACGAAGTTTTCGCTGAAAGCATAAATCAATCCGAAGGTCATTTCATGGTGATGATATTTGCGGTGCACGGGATCGCGCTGCATATAGCGCAGGGTATCGTTCATCCAGCCCATGTTCCATTTGTAGCCGAATCCCAAGCCGCCGAGGTAGGTCGGTTGAGAGACAGCCGGCCAAGCGGTGGATTCCTCCGCTATCGTCACAGTGCCATCGTGCCGCCCGTAAGCCAGTTCATTCAGCCGCCGGAGGAACTTGACCGCGTCCAGATTCTCCCGGCCACCGTGTTCATTCGGTACCCATTCACCGGCGTTTCGGCTATAGTCCAGATACAGCATGGACGCAACCGCATCGACCCTGAGCCCGTCGATATGAAACTGTTCAAGCCAGTAAAGGGCGTTGCTCAGCAGAAAATTCGCCACTTCGTTGCGGCCGAAGTTGTAGATATAGGTGTTCCAGTCCTGGTGAAATCCCTGGCGGGGATCGGCATGTTCATAGAGGTGGGTGCCATCAAACTCGCCGATACCGTGCGCGTCGGTCGGAAAGTGTCCCGGCACCCAATCGATCAAAACACCGATATCGTGTTGATGGCACTGATCAACGAAGTAGCGAAATTCATCCGGTGTGCCGAACCGGCTCGTCGGTGCGAATAAACCGATCGGCTGATAGCCCCAGGAACCGTCGAAGGGGTATTCACTCACCGGCATCAACTGAATGTGCGTAAAGCCCATTTCTACCACGTAAGGTATCAATTGGTCGGCCAATTCCCGATAGCTCAGATAGCGACTACCTTCTTCGAATACCCGGCGCCAGGATCCAAGATGGACTTCGTATATCGAGATGGGCGCATCCCGACCGGTACGCGCTTTCCGTGTCCCCATCCATTGGGTATCATTCCAGCGATAATCATTGGGCTTGCACACGATAGACGCGGTTTGCGGCGGGTGCTGCATGGCGAACGCGTAGGGATCGGATTTCAAGGGCAGCAGGTGTCCCTTCGCTGAGCGAATTTCATACTTGTATAGCGCGTTCGCGCCCGCGTTCGGGACGAAGATATCCCAAAATCCCGCCCCCGGGTGTTTGCGCAGAACATGCCGCCTGCCATCCCAGTCGTTGAAATCGCCGACCACCGAGACGCGCGATGCACTCGGTGCCCAAACGGCGAAATGCACGCCTTTGACGCCGTCACATTCGGCGATGTGCGCGCCGAGGCGATCGTAGATTCGTTCGTGGGTGCCTTCGGCGGCAAGGTAGAGGTCAAGATCTCCGAGCATCGAGCCGAAGCGGTAAGGATCCTCGATCTCTGCGCTGGTGTCACCCCAGGTAACATGCAGCCGGTAGGCCTGATTTTCCGCTAGACCCTTGACCGGGCCGGCAAAGAACCCGGCCTCGTGCAGAGCTGGCAACTCCGTCGCCACACCCTTGCCGGATGTCGTCAGCACTTCGACTTTGCTCGCGCCCGGTTGGAAGGTGCGTACGACACGCTTGCCGTCTTCCTGATGCGGTCCGAGGATGGCGAATACGTCGTCGCATTCTGCGTTCACGATCGCCTCTACGGCCTGCTTGCTCAACATAGCAACTCCTCATCTAATATCATAATGTGCAAGCAGGAGCGCAGCGACTCGACATTGCCGAAACACTTACGCGTGGAAGGCCCGAATCCTGCCGGCGGTCATCGGCCCGCTGGTCACTGTATGGCCTTATCGCTTTGCGACGATATCCCTCGATAAAAGCCTGGAAGCCGTGTCCGTTACCCCATCCCGTCCCAACTCGATACTAACCTTGCATTCGGACAACAGGGCACTTACGCCTTGCCACCTTGTAACAGTACTATAGAATCCAACTATTTCAACGCGGTCCAGCTAAAAATACAGGTTGACACTAGCTTGCATGTATCACCGGTTGGCGAGATGATCGCGCAGTCATGTTGATACACAGGCGATTCTCCGCAGCAGCGGAATACGGGCTGTATTTGTTGACTGCATCTGTGTGGTTGGCCCGCCGCAGGGCAGTTTGTTTGACTGAGATGTCGGCTATTAAGAAAACACCCGCACCGGTTGCGACAGCACGAGACGCGGCGCGACTGCATGGCTGAGGAGGTAGAGCATTGCAAGGAGCAGTTGCCGAGGGTCGCAGTCGGTTTGAAGACGGAAAAGACGCGATACAGGCGCCGACCGACGAACCCTTTTGTGGCCCCGAAACCCCCATCCAGCCCGACGGCCGCCGGTGGAATCGCGCGGACCGTCTGCGGCAAAGGTGTCGACATGGGCCCGACTCGTCGTCTGAGCAAATTTTGCGTGTGCGATACGTTGGAGGTTGTCGGAGGGGAATTGGTGATCGCTAACTGCCAACGGCCGTTGTAAAATAAAGTGCTGGCGGGCACTCGACGTAGCGCGATGCAGCAAACGGCGCAAGCGCGCGTTGCCAAATGCGGCCGCCACACTTCACGCGAGCTTATTCATGAACGCGGTCAGATTTTGCATCCAATGCCAAAACCATCAACGTCCGCCATCGGCAGGGAGCATTGACGGATGCGCACACCAACGGCGCAGATGACCTGGCCGAAGTCAGAATCTACAGCTTGTAACAATTGCCTGCTGAAGACGCGTTGCTTTATCGCCACTCGCCTTCCTGATGAAGACGGTGATTGCGCAGGCATTGTACGACGGCGCTACCCGCTGGCGTATGGTGACAGACTTTACCGGCGGAACGCACAGTTCAGCTCCCTGTACCAGGTCTGCAGCGGTTCGTTGAAAACCCAACGTGAAACGCGTGATGGACGTCTCGTGGTGACGGGCTTTTTCTTGCCCGGCGACATCGTAGGCATAGAAGCAATCGGCGACAGGCGCTATCCCGGAGACGCGATCGCGACCACCGCCGCGGAAGTTTGCCAGCTGGATGTCGAACAACTGCTGGCGCGCTGCGCCACGAAACCCGGGGTGCACGCATGGATGATCTCGCAGATCGGTCACTATGTTCGACGTAAGGACGGCGATCATGTCTTGGCAAACGCCCTGCCGGCTCACCTCCGTGTACTGCGCTTTTTTCTCGATCTCTACGAGCGCCTCACCGACAGCCCGCCTTCCAATCAACCATCATTTTTGCTGCCTATGCGGAAACAGGACATCGCTCACTACTTGAGTATTACCCCGGAGACACTGAGCCGAAATCTGGCTTTGCTGCGCCGACAAGGTCTCCTGCACGTCGACCACGTCCGCTTCTCGATGCCCGACACTTCCCGCGCAAAGCACTTGACGCGGCTCTGAGCGAGCCTGTCCCCGGCGAAATGACAGTCATGCGGCCACGGGAAGCTGATAGGGTCCGCGGCAGTGGGACTGCCAACGAAAGTTATTCGACAC
>CBDUNM010000173.1:0-10291 GCA_965368585.1 uncultured Chromatiales bacterium
CCCCTCGGTACGCTACCGCCAGACATACTCGAACACGAACACCGCACAAAATAGGCCTGTGCTGACAAGAGCGTGAGTCAAACGCATTCAACATTGGAGCAATGGCATAACAATTGCTCTTCCTCTTTTGAAGGCAATCGTCGTCTGTACTTACCAATACGATGCCTGAAAACCATCGGCATAGGAGGATACCAAGATATGCCATCGATTAGCTCAAAGAATCTTCGGATCGTACCGATGATGCTGATCTTCGTGGGACTAGCGTCGATTTCACTGACTGGTTGCAACACGACCGCTGGCATCGGCAAAGACATCGAAGCGGCCGGAGACGCGCTCGAGGAAAAGGCGGAAGAAGAAAAGAAGTATTAATTATAACGGCGGGCAAAGCCCGCCGTGTTCACTAGCCGACACACAAAGTCGTGTTGAAATACATTGACGAATGGTTGATATAGATGACCGAGTGGTTGATATCCGCCTAATGCGGCTGGCGTGTCGCTTCACACAAGCATATCGTTGAGCGAATATCGACTCACGAGGTAGCCTATGGACCCTCTCAACATTCTGGTGATTCAAATTAAGGATATCGCTCGATCGGCGATTGCAGTGATGCCGCAGATTCTCATCGCAATTGCAACCATCACTCTTACCTTTTTGATCGCCAAAGCTGCTCGCGCCATCGTGCGTCGCACCCTTGGCAGAAGCAAACTGCGCAAGAGTCTCAAAAATTTGTTTGTGTTGCTGACGTCCATAGCAACCTGGACCTTCGGCATTATGCTCGCGGCGCTGATAGCCTTTCCGAACCTTACCCCGACCAAGCTGCTCGCCGGATTGGGGATCGGTTCCGTTGCCGTCGGCTTTGCGTTCAAAGATATCTTCGAAAATTTCCTGGCCGGCATCATCATTCTGCTGCGACGAGAAATGCGTATCGGTGACTATATCGAGTGTGAGGGGCTGGAGGGACAGGTAGAAGACATACTCGTACGCGAGACTCATATTCGGCAGACCGACGGTCAACTGGTGATTGTGCCGAACAGCCTGCTGTTCAAGTACCCCTTGACCATCAAGACCGATCTCGAACAGCGCCGCACCACCATCGTCTGCGGTATCGCGTACCGAGAAGACGTCGACAAAGCGCGAGACGTCATCAAGACCGCCGTTGAAAGCTGCTCTGGCGTTATCACCGATAGAAAACCCGTCCAGATCTTCGCTCAGGAATTCGCCGATTCGTCGATTAATTTCGAAGTGACGTGGTGGACCGGTTCGGCACCGGTAGAAATACGCCGGTCACGAGACACCGTGATCGCCGCCGTGAAACGCGCGCTCGACGAGGCGGGTATCGAGATCCCGTTCCCTCACCGGACCCTGACATTTGGTGAACCCTTGACCGTGAGCGTGGAAGACCGCGAGACTTGAAGCTGTTGGTTCTGAATCCGAATTCAGTTAAAACCAAAGATGGCGATTTCTGGCGCGAGCAGTTTCGCCAAGCCGTTCGAGTGGCCTAACGATGCCAAGACCATCCTCGCAGCCGGGGATCGGGCAAGGGATGCATTAACTTTCTTAGTTTAGCGCACCACCCGCTAGTGGGCTGCTTGGTGAATTCGTCGATTCTCAGAGCCTTGCCGATGACGCTTGTGGACCGGTTAAGCGTTACCGAAGTTACCAAGCAGCACACTAGGAGCCTGTCCGATAATAGACCGACCTTGTACGAGAGCCGCCAAACGAGCGCGACATTCGAACCGCGTCGCAAATTATCCAAGAACAACGGGTACGCTCATGGCGTACCCGTTGTAGCTTTAAGTTCGAGGGCGGCGCCCCATCACGAAAAATACGATCGCGACAATCAATCCGACAACGAATAGAATCCAGGCAATTTGAGTAGCGGCACCGGCAATTCCGGAAAAGCCGAGGAGAGCGGCGATGATTGCTACAACCAAAAAGATCAATGCCCAGTTAAGCATGACTGCACTCCGTGGCGCCGACACAGGTTGCCGGCATAACCAGTTTTGCAAATAACACGCCAATCGAATCTGCGGATGAGGTCGAATTGTCGCGGACGCACCTGCTATGTTTTTTACTCTTGTTCTCTGCCATGCACCGCCTCAAACGCACGCTTTAGGCCGTCCAACAGCGGTATCGAGGTTCAACCGGCGCGACGGATATCAGCCACAAAAGCCATACGCATTGCTGCACGGGATCAGTAATATCTAATCCGGCTTGTTTCAGCCAGTAACTCTCATCACGGTGTACGAAATGCACCGTCTAATGCGCAGGCGAGCGCACTAACCCCGGGCCAAGCCCCGACGGCAGTGCATCGATCGCCGACCGTTCTTAGTACTGACATTGTGCAACCGGCTCGGTCTGCCCGGGCCATGGTCGAATCGGGACCGCGGACACAGAGTTCTTCGGTGACCCCTCAACGACGCGCTCGCTGTAAACAAGATACACCAGCGTATTGTGCTCAACATCGCAAAAGCGCACGATCTTCAGAGACTTGAAGATAAGCGAGCGTCGTTCGCGAAATACCGATTCGCCGCGCTTGATTTTTCGATTTACAGTTATCGGGCCTACCTGCCGGCAATCAATCGACGCATCCGACGTATCCTCCGCCAAACCCAACGCTCCGCTGTAACCGCCCTTTTGCGCCCGACTCAAATAGCAGGCAACGCCACTGACCTTTGGGTCTTTCACGGCCGCCACCTTTATTGAGTCGTCTGGGCTTAAAAGGTTGAACTTGGTATCCACGCTGCCAATCTCATCGGCAACGACAACATTAGCCATACACGAGAAAACCACCAGGCGCAGCGGTCCACATCGACTTAACCCGAAAGGTTTCATTCAATTCTCCTATATCTGCTTCGCAATTGAGTTAGTGAACTTCGATAGTCACCAGGCGGCGTTCGATAGTCTGGTCTGTACGCCGCCGGTTACGTAAGAATTTGTAAGATAATTCGTCGATCAATGTCGCGCGCTACCATTTCATCTCAATGCGATTGATGACCCGACGAACACCCTCGGTCGTTTTCGCCAATGTTTCGGCCTGCTGACGCCGGGGTTGGCTTTCAACAAAGCCCGTCAGCATCACTACTCCCTGATCACTTTTCACGTGAATCGCCGCCGCGGCCAATTCGGGCGTGTCTATGAAATTCGTTTTTACCTTGGTGGCGAGGACAGCATCCTCTCGCGCTTCGGGATCGATTTGGCTACTCAACGACGCGCAACCGCCGAGCGTCAGTACGACAAAAACCATTAGTACCTGACGTTTCTCCATGTTGCATTCCTGATCAAAAGAATCTTTCCAGCTAACGAGTTCGCCCGATGGCATCGATCAGCGCGCTACAGTACACACTGCCCTCCCCAGCGCTCGGTTCGACCAGTGGCAGCAGGCCTGCTCTTGGCGCCGCAGCCAGGAGCGCGGCCGCCGCGGCGCCGCGCAGCAACAGTGATTCGCCGGGATAAAAATCTGGATCCGTGAGCCGGCCCTCAGCGTGCAGGGGGCCGAGCGCAAGGTAAAGATACTGAAATCTTTGGGCTGGGGTTCAATCACGAGATCCATAGACTCCTGATTGAAGTCGACGAATCCGTCGGCTAAAAACAGCGTGTCAGGGGTGTCCAGCAGCGCGGTCTTCACCCGGAATATGCCATTTTTCGCAAGTAGATCCACGTAGGCGCAGTCGATCGGCACGGTGTCGGCGTCGCCAACCAATGCCGCCAGAGATTCGCCGATGTCGAAACCGCCCAACTCCGTCTACAAGATGTCAAGCTTGACCCCCGTCATCGCGACAAACACGCCGCCGTCTGCCGACGCGATCATTTCGGCCACGGAGTCGCCGCGCACCCACATCTTCAAGCGTCCGCCGACCACACCCAGACTTTCGTCTGCGATCTCGAATGGCGCCAGAACCTCATCCAACCGCACACGGCGAATCTCGCCGTCAACTGCACTGCTGAAGGGCGTCGCGTTGGTGTCGAACTGGACGACGGTACGGATCTCGCCGCCACCAACGCAGAACTCCAGCGGATCGACCCGAATATCACCGCCGGCGTCGCTGTCGCCGACGGCACCGCTGGAATCGTGCAACGAAACGACGTGGCCGTCGCGAGTGAGCTCGCCCTCGATGGGATTGGGCGGCAACTCGGGTAGCGAAAAATTCAATAACGGCGACAACAAGGACGGGCTGGTTCCAGAGATCGCATGGTCGAGATCCAGCCCCTGCAGCGTCAAGGGGTCGCGTATCGGACCGGCGACTTTGAGCTCGGTCTCGGCGACTGCGAGCACCAGTTCCAGAGGGTATGGTTTCTCGGGGTTTCTCATGGCGAGCGGTGAGGCACCGTAGAAATTCAATTCGATCGCTTCGCCGCGAAATCGTCCATCGGCACTGATCAGGATTTGTTGTCCGCCGCTTTCGAGCGCTTCACTTCGTAAACGCGCGGTGACGTCGGTATTGAGACTGGATGCCACGTAGCGAAGCCAGCTGGGTTCGAAGACAATGCGGACGCCCTCGACCCTGAGGGGCGGTGTTCGGGACAAGTCGACGTCAATGTCGCCATCGACGAACACCTGGCGGCCCACCCGGTCGCTCAGCCGTTGCAATGCCATGTCCTTAAGCCAGCCGGCGTACGAAGCTTGCGCTGGGCCGGGTATTGCTAGACCGAGTGCGACCAGGAGGGCAACTTTAGACTTTACTCCTGTCACCGACACAACTGTACGCACAAAATCAGTCGCCCGTCTTGGGGGTCTGGGCGCAAACGCGCGTCGATGTGTCACAGCGACATCGGCTGAGGATAGGGTCGTGAGTCAATGACTTCTCACAGACAAGGTTAAGTCGTTGCATCGTCTCAGGCCTTCCACGCGCAGATGCGGGTTTTCCGCACACAGATACGGAAATCGAATCTTCGAGCGCAGCTTCGCTCGAGTTTATGAATTCCATTTGCAGGTTGCAGGTTTGGTGCCACGTGGAGGAGTTCGAAAGCGTTAACTCATTCGTACGGAGCATGGATATGATGGATTGCAATACGCCTCACCAGCGCGCCGCGTACATCGCGAAAAAGGTTGATTTGAACCCGCGCGATGGCTGATATCGATCGAATCTTGCTAACCGGCCGACGCGGCGACGGCGAACGCGGGTATTGATGGGCGAGCGGCGAGTTGGAAATGCTGCAGAACTTTTAGGAGTCCCCTACTGGATGATCTCCAGGGTTTCAATTGAAAAGCGCATGTGTCGTGCTCATAGTACTCTTTCAATTTCTCCTTGGACCTTAAAACCTGAACGCCCTGTTTGAAACGTCTCAAGCAGTACCTGATAACGTGCAACCGAAATTGGCAACTACTCGCTATCCGATGACTGCGTTAAACAACATTGAGAGCAATTCCACTGCCAACCAGACTGCCAGCACCAAAGCCGCTATCACCAGCATGACAACCGCGATAACGGTCAGGACGCTGCGTTTTTTTACTTTACCCGGATCGGTCTGGTACCGGCGCATCAGTCGTACGTTGCGTTGATTGGCTTTGAATGCAAAATCGAATGCATCGCCGAGTAACGGGATAGTGCCCAGCACGCTTTCGAAAATGATATTCAAAGCCATGCGCGCGATGACCAGACCCGGCAAACCCATCTTGACTGCTTGCAGCAGAATGTAGCTGGATAACGCACCTGCGGTCAGGTCACCAATTCCCGGTATCAAGCCAATCAGTCCATCCAGCCCGATTCGCCAGGACGTACCAGGTACTCGAATCGAGCTGTCAAGCCACCAGGCCAGACGATCGAGGTTCTTTATATCATTCTTGTGCATATCCACGACCTGAAGTTCTTTTGCGGCGCCGGATTTGAGCAGGTTCTCGCCTCCATCCATGATTTTCTGTTTGTTCAATTTTTCCTCGATAGTCAAGTCCGCGCTGACATCCTTGATATCGTAGGCATCGACGGACTGCTGGTCGGCGACCTCCGTTGTTTGTTCGGCCTCAGACGCCGGGCCCTTTGCGTGGACTTCCTCTCCCATACCCACAAGCCGTAACTGGTAGAGCGGTTTGGGCATTACGCCACTGGCGTCGTCAAACGACGCTTATACGGCACGATTTGCCTCGCTGCGTACCTTGACAAGGCTGGAATGCGTCTGGTCTACCCGGGCGGACAGACGCAACACGACATTGGAGTCGCCCGGCGCGTGAATAATAACCGGGGGCTTGAGGTCCTCTAGCAGCCCGCTTACCGTTTTTGTTGACTCCAGCGCCAGGGCCTGCGCCGCGTAACGCTTCGATAGCGGCGAGCAAGCCGTTGCTGTTAGACTCCGCCTCCGCGACCTGCTCCGCCGAGCAATCGAGGTGCTCGCACAATAGTTGCAGGCGGAGCTTTCTGTTAAACGCGGCTATGGAACCTTTCGGCTGTTGCGCCTCAATGATGACATCATATTCGGTATCCGGTCCCATGAAGCGGCCGTTGGCGTTAGACGAGCCAATACGCACCAGTCGGTCATCAACAATCATCAGCTTCGCATGCAGGTAGATACAGTCTTTACCCAAACCGGGTTGGTACGGATAGAAGACCCGCAGGAGGTGATACTCATCAGCGCGCTTGAGGCGACCGATAATTCGTCCCCTCAGCACGTCCATAGTAACCTGATCGAGCCACCCGCCGGCCGTTTCGGGCAGTACCAAAATTACCTCCGGACCGTCGGGTTCGCCGAGGCGTTCCTGTAGCGCATCGGCCAGACTGCGCGCCGTGAAGTACTGGTTTTCGATATAGATGAAACGACGGGCGCTGGTGATGGCATCGAGATAGAGGCGTTTAACTTCCTCGACGGCCTCGCCGCCGGCGTAAGCCGGCACCGTTCGGGCAATCGCAACCGGAACGGATTGAAGCTGCGGTTAAGCCGACGGCGGCCACGGGGAAGTATCCGTCACCTCAACCGCAGCTATTCGCCACCCGTGTGCGCGTTGCCAGCGTTGCCGCGCGAATTTACCCAACCGAGCAGCCGCTTCGCCTTCGAGTGCCACCATCATGTCATGGAATGGCGGATACGGCTTGCCGTTGGGATCAATGCGACGCGGATCGTCCGGCTTATGTTCTGACGTATCCCAACGCCAGCGGCTCAGGTCGATGCCACCGACGAAGGCCACGCGGTCATCGATTACTACTGCTTTCTGGTGGTGGGAGGCGCCCTTTGGGTGTTTATCGTCAAGCCGAAAATGAAATCTCCGCGGCGCCTGCAAGCGCGGCCGCAGTGCCGGCAACAACTCCCGCTCCGCGGCGTAGATCATATTGAAATCCCATACCAGTAGATAGACATACAGATCCTTGCGTTTATTGACCAGGGCCGCCAGAAACGCGGCCAACTGGTCGGGCAAATCTCGATCTCCATCGTCTCCGTACGATCGTTCCAGCCGTTAAAAGTCCCAGCCAAGAATGAGGATTTATCGACGCGCAGCTCGACACGCCTCGGCAAAGGCACTGAAATATTCGGCTGCATCCACGATCACGCTGAATCGGGAGGCATCCTCCAGGCAGCAGTTGTAGTTCGGCTTCAATATGTGATGGTGATCTACATTCAGGCCTGTCATTGCTCGTCCCAGCGATTTTAAAGGGATTGTTGGCCGGGCTATTCAGTCATAGTAATGGCATGACCGTTACTTGCAAGGTGGAAGCCACTTTGAAGATTTATTAACGCAAAACCAGAACATCTCTAAAAACTCAAATGCATTTTATGGACGCAAAGCACGGTGCATCCTAGTGGCGCAGTATGAAAAGCATGAGTGAGCAATGCAGCGTTTGCGATAGTAGATGGTATTTCGAGATACCCTAGATACCCCGATGTACGCCACCACACACTTGCTACCGACCGCTTCATATCGGACGGATTTGGCTCAAATCCGCCAATTCACGTGTTTACAATGACGTTGGATAGTACGGCATCTCTCGAAAATACGAATACTTCTGTGAATATAAGTCGTGCTGCTTTCGAGAAGCATCGTTGATATGGCACGATCGAGCATCGTAAAAGCATCGCAATGCAGAGTTCGCGAAATTAGGCGATTTTCGGAAATACCCGCTAAAAAACTTGCAGATGAATACCCAGTTCATTACAAGATATCGATCGCCGCTGCGCCAGCAATAGCTTTTCAAATTATGCGGTACTTGAAACGATTCGATATGTACAATCGACACTCTAGGATCCCACGTCGACAACTGGAGCCCTGTATGTACGTTACACTCACCCATGTTTGCGTAAAGCCAGAACATGTTGAATCTTTCATAGTAGCAACGCGACTCTATCATGCGACTGCCATCAATGATACGGGCACCCTACGCTTAGACTTGCTGCAAGACGCTGAAGCGCCTGAAAATTTTGTACTCTATCGCGATTACGCGTCGGCAGAAGACGCACGTGCACACAAAGATACTGAGCACCATCGCGAATGGCACGATACCGTGACAGAAATGATGGCTGAACCGCGCCAAAGTGATTCTTACAACGCAATTTGCCAGTAACACTCTGTCAGGAGAGAACGGCAACGGGGATATTCGAACAACAACGCAGTATTATTGCGGTGAGACAATAAACGTATTCAACCGGTATTCTCTACGAGTCATTGACTCCGTGCCCGAATAGCTCGCATTTGAGCCGAATGAAGATCCGGCGTCAGGCGGGTTTATTCGATTGAAAACCGTCTACATCACCTGAAAGCAATAGCAAATATGGCCTTGTAATTGCTTCATGTTTATTGAATTTTACAAACAGGCTTCCAAAGCCTGAATCGTGTAGGTGCCACAAACAAACGCAGGAGATTTCCGGCAAACGGAAATAAACGCGAGGAACTTGTCATGGTATTACTGATCTTCTATGTCTGTTTGGCACTCGGTGTATCTTTCTTATGCTCTATCATGGAAGCGGTGTTGTTGAGCGTGACGCCTGCGTATGTGGAAACCAAGGACCAGGATGGTCATGCAGCCGCTTCTCGTTTACGCGAATACAAGGATAATATTGATAAGCCGCTGGCCGCGATTCTGAGCCTGAATACGATTGCCCATACTGTCGGCGCCATGGGCGCTGGCGCGCAAGCGGCAATCGTGTTTGGGGAGGTTTATATCGGCGTCGCATCCGCAATACTGACCCTGCTTATACTTGTTTTATCCGAAATTATTCCCAAGACGCTCGGCGCAGTGTACTGGCGTTCGCTGGCGCCACCGGTCACCTATATTGTCGGGCCTTTATTGTGGATCCTATCGCCATTGGTATTGCTTTCGCAATCGATCACGAGATTGCTCACCAAGGATCAGGATGAAATGACCATTCAGGCCGAAGAGATTAGCGCCATGGCCAAGCTAGGTGAAGAACAAGGAACGCTGGACGGTTCGCAATCGTCGGTGGTCATGAATACCTTGCGCTTACGCGACCTCAAGGTGGAAGACGTCATGACACCTCGTACCGTGATTTTTTCTCTCCCGGAAAGCATATCCATTGACGAAATAATGGAAATGCATGATGAACTGGAATTCTCGCGCATACCGGTTTACTCAGACCATCAAGAAAATCTCTCGGGCTACGTTTTGAAAGATGAAATCCTGCTTCGCGCGGCCAGAAACCAAGGCTCGACCAAGCTCTCCGACATACGGCGCGAATTTCTCTGCGTCAACGAAGATCAGCCGTTGTCGGATATGTTGCAAAAGTTGATTGAAGGTCCAGGGATGATCGCGTACGTGGTCGACCGCTTTGGCGGGCTCTCCGGACTCGTGTCACTTGAAGACGTGGTCGAAACGCTGCTTGGATTGGAAATCGTCGACGAAAGCGATTCGGTGGATGACCTGCAACAACTGGCTCGCGAAGAAGCGCAACACCTTGATGGCTAGACGCGTATGCCGACCGAAGAACCGGTCCAACCAGTCCCGACAAATTAAGAACGCTGAAACACTGGCTTACACGACATGCCGTAGACTCGAGGGATGATGAATGTCGAAGCAATCTTGCATCCTCGTCTGGTTTCAGATTCGGAATCGAAAGAGTGTGCTTTTGCCTACTTCAAGATATATCCTTCGTTAGGTGCGATTTTAACGGCACCCCCCCTATGTCGACGGGTGTTTGTCGCGGACACTACCCATGCTCGATTGCAGTGGGCTAGAGTTGTGATCGGTCAGGCGAAATTGTCCCCTCCAATCTATGGGCAATACCGCGTTGACCTTCGGTGTGCCAGCGACCTTGCCTCAGCTTTCCTTACCCGCACCCCGCGACAGCGACGCCTTGCCGTAACCGTTGCACCAAGACCGCTATTTGCCCTTTTTGTTTTTCGGGGGAATTT
>CBDUNM010000174.1:0-10107 GCA_965368585.1 uncultured Chromatiales bacterium
CGACCGCGCCGGGGTCGCGCGCCAGCACTGCCAGCAATGCCATCGCCAAGACCCTCGCGGGAGGGATTTCGCGCCGACCCAGGAAACCGATCATCAGCACCGCCAGCATGATGAGCGCGCGCTGCGTGGGGATCGTAAATCCGGCCAGCGCGGCGTAAGCAACGGCCGCCGTCATGCCCAGCACGCCGCCGACCAACTTTGCCGGCCAGCGTCCGCACAGGCGCGGCAGGCGCCGCCAGGTAAGCGTGCCGAGCCCACCCGCCACACCCGCGATCAGACCGATGTGCAAGCCTGAGATCGCCATCAAATGGCTGGTTCCGGTCATCCGGAACGTGGACCACAGCTCGGACCCGACGCCGCTGCGATCACCGATTACGAGTGCCTTCAGGACGCCGCTGCCCGCGTTGTGCCCCAACACCGACGACACCCGGTCGGCGATATGCTGCCGCAATCCGGTCAACGAAATAACCTTGCCTCCACAAAACGCCGTACACCCTCCACCCGCCGGCCTGACGTAGCCGGTATAGACGATGCCGCGGCGATAGAGCCAGCCTTCGAAGTCGAAGCCGCCGGGATTGGCGTGGCCGTGCGCCGGGCGCAGGCGAACCGTCAACCGCCACCGCTGATCGGGTCGCAAGAGCGCGGGCGCATTCCGGTACCAGGTCAGGCGAATCCGCCAGTCTCCCTGTACGAGGCGATCCTCGGGTAAGACCGCACGGTCGGCGCGCAGCACAAAACGAGCCCGGTCTCCGCTGCGCTCGACCAGCGAAACGACCTGCCCCTCGAGGAGGACATCAACCCCGCCGTCGAAGTCGGGAAACAGCGCTGGGGCGCTCGCGGCACTGCTCACGCAAGCCCACAGGAAAAACCCCGCCAGCCCGGACAAGAACACCAGACGCCGATACCAGGCAACGCCTAGCAGCACCGCTGCCGCGCAGACCCAGGGCCAGGAGGGCAAATACGGAAGTTGGTGGAACGACAGCGCGCCAAGCAGGGCGCCTAGGGCAAAACGGATCATGGCCTCTCCTTGGCACTATCCAGAATTCCTGGGTATGCAACACTACATTTAAGTGTTACACAGTCGATATATAGTCACGCAAACCCAGTCGTGATTCAATACGCGGAATGAAGATCCCCCGGTAGACGTGCAACCCGATAAATGCCACGGCAGCTGATCAAACGCTATGCGCCAAACTACGAACACGTTCGTAAGAACTGGTGCGTGCGTTTGTTCGGGACACTGTTGCACGACCCCAACCTGTGGCATTTGAACCGGCGTTCGGTATCCGGAGCGGTCGCCGTGGGGTTGTTCTGGGCGATAATACCCATCCCTTTGCAGATGGTCGCCGCAGCCGCGGTCGCGATTTTCGCCAGGGTCAACCTGCCCGTATCGGTGGCCCTGGTCTGGATTACCAACCCATTCACCATTCCGCCGGTTTTTTACGGCACTTATGTCGTAGGCACCTGGTTACTGGGAAAACCGGATACCCACGGTGAATTCGAGTTTTCGCTCAATTGGATACAAGCCAGTCTGGGGCAAATCTGGCAGCCGCTGTACCTGGGCTCCTTCCTGGTGGCGATTGTGCTTGCGCTGATCGGATTTTTCAGCATGCGTATCTTTTGGCACCTTTACGTCTTGCATAAATACCGTAAGCGTCAACCGTCGAAGGTACCCAACGCGCCATCTCGCAGCTGAAGCACCCGATCCATACGCCGTGCCAAGCCGTGGTCGTGCGTCACCACGACGAAGCTGGTCTGATGATCCTTGCTCAGTTCCAACATCAACTCGTAGACCACGTTCGCCGCCTGGCTGTCCAGATTGCCGGTTGGCTCGTCCGCCAGCACACAGCGCGGCCGGGTCACCAGGGCGCGTGCCACCGCGGCGCGTTGTCGTTCGCCACCGGACAGTTCGCCGGGTTTGTGTTCGATACGATCGGCCAGACCTACCCGCGCGAGAAAATCGGCTGCCCGCGACCGCACTTCAGGCACCGCCATTCCCTGCACCAGCAAGGGCATGGCCACATTTTCCAATGCGGTAAACTCGGGCAGCAGGTGATGGAATTGGTAGATAAACCCGAGCGCCTGGTTGCGGATCTGACCGCGTTTCGCTTCGCTCAGGCGACTGAACGGCGCGCCGGCCACCCGGACTTCCCCGGAGGTTGGTTCATCAAGCCCCCCGAGGCAGTGCAACAGGGTGCTCTTACCGGAACCCGAAGCGCCGACGATGGCCAGCTGCTCACCGGCGGCCACATCCAGATCGATACTGCGCAGTACCGTGACCGGCGCCGGTCCGCTGGTAAAGGTGCGCCCCAATCCCCTGCAGTCCAGAACCGCCGTATCATTCATACCGCAACGCCTCCGCCGGACGCGTCTTGAAGGCACGGCGTGCCGGGTACAGCGTCATCAACAAGCTCCATAGAAAGGCCCCCGACCCGACCAGCGCCACGTCACGCCACTGCAGGTCGGACGGCAACTTGCTAATGTAGTAGATGTTCGGATCGATGAACTGGACTTTGAATCCCGCCTCCACCGCCGCCACCACGCTTTCAACATTCAGGGCCAGGACCACACCACAGATCACCCCGATCACCGTTCCGACCAGGCCGATCAAGGTTCCCTGAATGATGAAGATCCATTGGATCTGCCGCGGCGTGGCACCGAAGGTCTTCAAAATGGCGATGTCGCTTTGTTTGTCGATGACCACCATGACCAGCGTCGCAACGATGTTGAAGGCGGCGATGGCGACGATGAAAAACAACAGCAGCCCCATCATCCGCTTTTCCATCTTCAACGCAGCAAAAAAATTGCGGTGATAGTCGGTCCAGTTCAGCACTCGAAACAGGCCGGCGTACTGGCGGGCCAATTCGTGCGAAACCGCCTGTGCCTCGAACAGATCGTCGATCCTGAGACGCACGCCGCTCACCGCGTCGTCCATACGTTGTACTTTGGCGGCATCTCGCAGGTGCACGATCGCCACACCACGGTCGTAATCGCCCATGCCGACTTCGAATATGCCGGATACGGTGAAGCGCTTCATCCGCGGCAGCGTGCCCGCCGGCGTGATCGTGGTCTGCGGCACCACCACGGTGACCTTGCCACCGACACCCACGCCCAGAACATTGGCCAGTTCCTTGCCGAGAATAACCTTATAGGCGCCCGCCACCAGATCGTCCAGGCTGCCGACCACCATGTGGTCCGCGACATCCACGACCTCGGGCTCCAACTCCGGGAGGACGCCGCGGATGACCACGCCGCTCACGTTCTGACCGTGAAGCAGCATCCCCTGGCCTTCGATGTACGGTGCGGCACCCAGCACCCGCGGATGACGCTTGGCTTTGTCGATGGCGTCCGGCCAGTCCGCCAGCCCACCCGAGACCGCGCTGATGTCGGCGTGAGACGCCATCCCCAGAATCCGTTCACGCACTTCCTTGTGGAACCCGTTCATCACCGACAGCACCGTGATCAGGATCGCCACCCCCAGGGCGATACCGATCGCCGAGATCAGTGATATGAAGGAAATGAAGTGATTACGCCGTTTAGCGCGCGTGTAGCGCAAACCGACGAACAGGGGGAGCGGGTGAAACATGGCCGCGGATTATACCGATCACTCGCGCAATTTGTGCGTTCTTTTCCCGGGAGCGCGAATCCCGGTGCAAGCGGTTATCGCGCGCACACCGCGCCCTCGACTTGGGGTTCGCGAAAAAACAACTTCCCATTGATATACGCCGATACATCCCGTCTGACTGCGTTGCTCGGCGTTTCAATACGCCGGCTGTTCGCACGCCTCGCGCCTTGCCAGTCGGGCGTCTCAACGCCAAAAAACGCGAAGTTATTTCTACGCGAACCCTTAGGTACTGCTATTGCTGCGCGTATTTCGCTCAGGGCGCCATGCGCGAACGCAATCATCGGCAGCCGGTGGTCAGGCAGACAGCGTGTCGTGACGGCCTTGTGCAGGCCGGTATCAGCCGCCGGCTCTGGCTTGCCCGATAGCTGAAGCTGACCGGAATCGGGTATAGTTTTGCAATCGTAAAGTATCGGGCACCACGGTAGCACCCATGAAAAGAACTGCGTTTACCTTTTGCACCCTTATGGCGGTTGGCTCTTTTCACACCTCGGTCTCGGCCGATGTGCTGCTGATCGAGGCCATCGCCACAGAACCCGCCAATGCCGAGGGCGGTTTACCCCGGCCGACCAAGGGTATGAGCATGGCGCACGTCAAAGGGCGCTACGGTGAACCCGTGCAGCGTCACGCGCCGGTTGGTACACCCGGCAGTCGCTTGCAGCCGCCGATCACCCGCTGGACCTACCCGGGCTTCACCGTTTATTTCGAAAACGACCACGTGATCAACAGCGTCATTCACCGCTGAGCCGACGGCATGCCGCTCCCGGACGCCGGACGGCGTCGGTTTCCGGCCGAGTGGGAACCGCAATCCGGAGTGCAACTGACCTGGCCACATCCCGACGGCGACTGGCAGCCTATTCTAAGCGATGTGGAACCGGTGTTCGCCCGGATTGGCGCGGCAATCGCCAGACGTGAACAGCTACTCGTCGTATGCCGGTCGCACGTGCAGTGGTCCGGCATCCAGACCCAGCTGGTGCGCCGGGGCGCGCCGGCGGATTCGCTGCTGTTCGGCCTGAGCCCGTCGAACGACACTTGGGCGCGCGATCACGGCCCGTTGACGGTCATCGTCGGTGGCCGGGCGCAGTTGATCGATTTTCGCTTCAACGGCTGGGGCGGCAAGTTCGCCGCCGCCGCGGACGACGCAATCACCGCGCGCCTGACGCGCGCGGGCGTGTTCGGCGATGCGTCGGTCGAACGATCCGACCTGGTGCTGGAGGGCGGTGCGCTGGAAACCGACGGCCAAGGCACCTTGTTGGCCACCCGCCACGCCGTGATCACCGACACCCGCAACCCCGGCGTGACGCAGGCGCGCATCGAGCAGGTGCTGCGACACACACTGGGGATCGAGCGGTTTCTGTGGCTCGACCACGGCCGACTGACCGGCGACGACACCGACGGCCACATCGATACGCTAGCCCGCTTCAGCGACCCGTGGACCATCGTCTACGCGACCTGCGCGCGCGAAGACCCGGACTTTTCGGAGCTGGCCCAAATGCGGCAGGAACTCGAGCGGTTCACACGACGCGACGGCGCGCCCTACCGCCTGATACCGCTGCCGCCGCCGGGTGTCCTTCGCGACTCCGACGGCCGGCGCCTCCCCGCGACCTATGCCAATTTTCTCATCCTCAACGGGGCAGTGCTGGCGCCGGTGTACGGCGCCGAGAACGACCGCCGGGCACTCGCGATCCTGGCGCGCTGTTTTAGGGGCCGGCAGATCGTTTCCGTCGACGCCCGCCCCATCATTCGTCAGAATGGCAGTCTGCATTGTCTGACCATGCACTATCCTCAGGCCCTGCAACTACACTGCACCGAAAGTGGATCGAGCCGCTCGTCAGGACCGGACTGAACATGACATCGCAATTGAAAATCGCGCTAATACAACATCCCGACAAGGGCACGACGGACGACAATCTGGCTCACATCGAGCACACCGCACGCGACGCTGCGGATCAGGGCGCGCGCCTGATACTGCTCCAGGAACTGCACAACGGACCGTACTTCTGTCAAACCGAGGATGCGGCGAATTTCGACCTTGCCGAACCGATACCGGGCGCGAGCACCGAGCGCCTCGGCAGGTTGGCCGCCGCGACGCAGACGGTTATCGTCGGTTCGGTGTTCGAGCGGCGCAGCGCCGGTGTCTACCACAACACGGCCGTCGTACTCGATGCCGACGGCACGCTGGCGGGGCGCTACCGCAAGATGCATATCCCCGACGATCCGGGGTATTTCGAAAAATACTATTTCACCCCCGGCGATCTGGGCTTCGAACCTGTCGACACGGCCGTGGGACGACTCGGTGTGCTGGTGTGTTGGGATCAGTGGTACCCCGAAGCGGCTCGGCTGATGGCACTGCGGGGCGCCGAAATGTTGCTCTATCCCACCGCCATCGGCTGGGATCCGGGCGACGACGAGATCGAACGCGGGCGGCAGTTGGAGGCATGGCTCGTCAGCCAGCGCGCGCACGCGGTCGCCAATGGCCTGCCGCTGCTCGCCTGTAACCGCATCGGGTACGAAGCATCTGCGCAGCCGGGCGCGCCGGGTATCGAATTCTGGGGAAACAGCTTCGTCTGCGGCCCGCAAGGCGAGTACCTGGCCTACGGGGGACAGCGCGAACAAATCGTTGTTGCCGAGGTTGATCTGGCTCGCAGCGAAACGGTGCGGCGCGCCTGGCCGTTTTTGCGCGATCGTCGTATCGAGGATTATACCGGACTCACGGCACGTATGCTCGATGCAGATGCGTAACGGAGGGGCGGGTTCGCGGCAAGCGGCGACGCCGGGGCCGTACTCACAGGGTTTCTCAGGTTGACGCCCGGCCCACTCGAATTATACTCCGCGGCACAGATATTAGGAGTTTCTAATGAGTAATCCAGCGGAATCCATAGATACCGAAGCTCACCTGACGGTGCGATCGATAATCCAGCGCATCGCCACCGGCCCCGAACTGTCCAAGGATATTTCGCGCGAGGAGGCGCATTTTGCCGCTCGCGCCATTCTGGACAACAAGATCGATCCGGTACAGGCCGGCATCTTTTTTATCGCGCTGCGCATGAAGCGCGAGACCAGCGACGAGAACAAGGGCGTGCTGGACGCGATCCGCGAAGCGACGCTGGGCGTGACCGCGCAAGTCGACGAGGTGGTCGATATCGCGGACCCCTATGACGGCTACAACCGTTCCCTGCCGGCCTCTCCGTTCCTGGCGCCGCTGCTTGCTGAACTTGGGGTGCACGTGGTTTCGCATGGGCTGGATGCGGTCGGACCCAAGTTCGGCGTGACGCATCGGCACGTACTGCAGGCCGCCGGGGTGCCCGTGGATCTGTCGCCCGCGGAAGCCGCCAAGCGCCTGTCGGACGCGGACCTCGGCTGGGCGTACGTGGATCAGGCCCGGTTCTGTCCAAAACTCCACGACCTGGTGCCCCTACGTACCCTGATGATCAAGCGCCCGGTCCTGACCACCGTGGAAGTGCTGGCCAAACCGATCGCCGGCGCGCTCAAGACCCACTTCGTTACCGGTTATGTGCACAAGCCCTACCCGCCGGTGTACGCCATGCTGGCGCGACATGTGGGCTTCGATTCGGCGCTCCTGATACGGGGCGTGGAAGGCGGCGTCATACCCTCGTTACGCCAGGAGAGTCGATACTATTACTACCACGACCGCGGCGAGGAACAAGCGGTGGACGTGCAGCCGGAGTCGCTGGGTATCGAGCAAAACGTGCGCGCCGTGCCGCTGCCCGAAAACCTGCCGAAAACCACCCGTGAAGGCGATGAGATCGCCATTGCCGTGGACAACAAGGCCACCGCCCAGGCCGCGGCTGATGCCGGCATGGCGGCGCTCGACGGTGAGCGAGGAGCTACCTACGATTCGCTGGTCTACGGCGCCGCGCTCGTCCTGACCCATCTGGGCCGTAGCCGGGACTTGCGTAGCGCCGCGGACCAGGTACGGGAGGCGCTGGACGCCGGAGCCGCTACGCGGCGGCTCAGATGATGGAGGCACCCTACGTGGAGGTCGCTTTTCAGGACGAACTGCGGCCTGGCCAGATGAGGCCTTTTCAAACACAGGGCAAGCGGTTGCTGCTGGTGAACGATCAGGGCAGGTTGTTCGCGATCGACGAAATGTGCAGCCACGAAGATTACTCGCTTTCCTACGGCTGCATCAGCGGCGGCCGCATCAAGTGCTCGCTGCACGGCAGCTATTTCGACCTGCAAACCGGCCAGGCTCTGGACGAGCCAGCCCGCGAGCCCATCGGCATCTACCCGGTGGTCGTCGACGATGGCAAGATCTGGGTGGACCCGAGCTGAAGTCGATACGCTACAGGGTCGCCAGCCAGGCGGCCACCGCTTCCACCAGCGCGTCACCTGTTTCCTTGAAGTAATGGTCAGCCTCGGGTACCACGACTTGGCGTGACTTCGGATGACCCGCCGCGTCGATCATCTGTTTGCGCTCCGGGGCCGTACGTAGCACTGCCGGATAGTCGTTTTCGCCGAAAATATCCAGCACGGGTACCGCGACCGTCTCCAGCGCGTAAGGCTCCTGCATCGGCTGCCGGTAATCGGTCGCGCCCATTCCCACCCCGACAAACGCGTCGAACCGCGCCGCGGCAGCCGAATCCGAGGTGTTGAGCCAATGGTTGGCCATGTGAAACCCGCAACTGTGCGCGAGTACCGCGATGCGTTCGTTGCCGTGGTCTTGCAAATAATCGATGGCCGCCTCGATTCGGCCCGCGGCGTTCGGAAACAACGGCAGGTAGTCGAAGTATTTAGCGGTTTTTTCCAACACCGGCATCTGTATCGACAGCGTGTTCCAGCCATGTGCGACCAACCCGACGCGCAGTGGCTGAATCGCATCCTGCCAGTCGGGGTGAAAGCCCCGTCCATGCAGTATCAGCACTGCGCCCTTAGGCTCCGCCGCCTCGGTTGCGGTGTAAATACCGAGGAAGGCGTGCCCGTCGCTTTCGATGTAATCGGCTTCGCCGTCGATGATGGCGTCGACTATCTGCTCGGCCAACCGTTTTTCCCGCGCCACATCGGCCTGCTCACTCGCTATGGACGTGCCACAGCACCAGGCGATCAGGATCACCCACAATAATAATCGCGACACACTGAACTCCCTACGAATGACAAAAGGCGTTGCCTCTGACGTTACGATCATCGGCGTACCGGGGCAAGTTCCCGGCCCGGATGAGGTACCTCGACGACCGGTGTTGCGACGGCGGTCAGGGCAGCCGATATTCCGCGCACCATCGCTTTTCGCGGGTGTAAAAGCATCAGACTTTGCGATATATTCCAGTACATAATAATATTCAGCTTGTATTCAGCCACACCCCGTTACGATATCCAGACTCTTTAAGTGCTTGATATGCCATTCAACAACCGTTACAGCGAACGAGCCGTTACGACGAACGAGCGACTCAACGGAGGAAAACCCATGAAGTTCCTATTTGGTCTAATCGTTGCGATCTCCATGATCTTTGCATGGCAATCGGCGGTGTTTGCCGACAGCCACGGCGACGCCAAGGAGTCTGCCGAGGTGGCTGCGGAGAAGATGCAGGAAACTGGCGAGAAGATGAAGGACGCCGGCGAAAAGAAGGCGAAAAAGAAGAAAAAGGGTAGCGATGAAGAAGAACCCGATTGCGAATGATCGATCGCGGCCAGCGTGCCAGGAAAGGAACTGGAATCAAGCGAGATCGTGCACGATCCTGCCCACAACCGCCCACGCAATGATTTTCGACTGGAGGACGTTCGAGTAATGAGAACCCTGACATCACTCGTGGCAAGCGCCATGGCTGCCACGCTGGCCCTGTCCACAGGGACATATGCGGAAAACCTCGCTGTCGGTATCACTCCGAGCCTGAAAAAGTTTGAGGGGACGGTCGACGGCAAGAAGGTCACGATCATGCGTAACCAGAATCAGAAGAACGAGATCAATCCCGCGTTCGCCAAGACGTCGCGTAAATGCCCCCCTTTCTGTGTTCAGCCCATGAACCTGTCGCCGGGCGTCGAAACCATTGGTGAGACTGAACTAATCGGCTACGTGCAGCGCATGGCCGAGGGTGACAGTAATATTCTGCTGATCGATTCACGCACGCCTGACTGGGTTGCGCGTGGCACTATTCCGGGAGCCATCAACCTGCCCTGGACGAAGTTGAACCCGACCAAAGGCGCATCGCCGCTGGATATCGCCGACATCCTTTCCGCAACCTTCGGCGCACGGGAACAGGAGGGACTGTGGGACTTCTCGGACGCGAAAACGCTGGTGATGTTCTGTAACGGCATGTGGTGTGGTCAGTCACCGAACAACATTAGGAACCTCCTGAAATTCGGCTACCCTGCCCAGAAGCTCAAATGGTACCGGGGCGGCATGCAGGACTGGGAGATTCTCGGTTTGAGTACCGTAAAGCCCTGAACCAGCGCGTATCAGCCGCGGAAATTCAGAAACGGCGGCCACCGAGGCCGCTTTTTCTTTGCCAGATTTGCCAGATCCGACGGCT
>CBDUNM010000175.1:0-10057 GCA_965368585.1 uncultured Chromatiales bacterium
TAAGCCTACGTGGCGGTGCGAACACCGCCCTTACCTTACCGCTTCGTTACGATGGGTGAGAAATGGGAATAATCAGCTTTCCTTTTGTAAAGTGGCGCTCGTTGAAGCTGATCATATCGTGGCCGAGCCGTTTAGCAAACAGGCGTTCATGGTACCATTGTCGCTGGTTCGGTGCGGATTGCGACAGAACCCCCGACAGCAAGGCGCGGGAGAGCATCGATCACCAACTTGGACCACGCGCCGTCCGATCTTCATCGTAGTTCAAGATCATGGATATTGTCGTCATTACCACGGTCATCGCCTCGCTCTTCCTCGTCATTGGCGGGGCCGAGCCGCTCGCCGCGCGTCTGCGCCTGCCCTACAGTGTGATCCTTGCGGTTCTCGGCGTGCTGATCGGTGCCAGCGCGATATTCTTCCTGCGCACGGAGCTGACAGACGCGTTGAACCCCGTGGCCGAAGCGATCCTCAACCTGCCGATCCGATCCAATGTCTTCCTCTACGTCTTCCTGCCGACGCTGCTGTTCCAGGCGACGCTGGGCATGAATCTGCGCCGGATGCTGGACGACTGGGTGCCGATCCTGGTGCTGGCGGTCGTCGCAGTGGTCGTGGCCACGCTCAGCGTCGGTTACGCCCTCGCTTGGAAAAGCGCGATGCCGCTGGCAGCCTGCCTGCTGATCGGCGCCATCGTCTCAACGACAGACCCCTCGGCGGTGGTCTCGATCTTCCGGTCGATATCGGCACCGCGCCGGCTCGCGCGGATCATCGAAGGCGAGAGCCTGCTGAACGACGCCGCCGCCATCGCGCTCTTCGGTCTGTTCATGGGGTTCGTGATGCTCGGGGTCCCGGATCCGAGCCTTGGAGACGCACTCGCCCGCTTCCCGATCCTGATTGCCGGCGGGGCGGCGGCGGGCTGGCTGGCGGCGCGGCTTGCGGTTTGGATCATGGCGCAATTCAACCGCCACGAGCTGGCGCAAATCTCGATCTCGGTCTCGCTTCCCTATCTCGCCTATATCGTCGCGGAACAAAGCATCGGCGCTTCGGGCGTGATCGCAGTGGTCGCTGCCGGCCTGACGCTGAACCTGACCGGGCCTGGACGCCTGCCGCCGCAGTCCTGGGCAAACCTGCGCGAACTGTGGGATGTGCTTGCCCATTGGGCGGGGGCGCTGATCTTCATCCTCGCGGCGCTTCTGATCCCGCGGCTGCTGGAAGAAGTCCGCGTCGAGGATTTCGTCCTCATCGGCGTCGTGATCCTCGCTGCCATCGCCGCCCGAGCCGTTATCCTTTTCGGCCTCCTGCCGTTGCTCACCCAACTCCGGGCCTCGCCCGCGGTCGAACGGCCTTACCGGGCCGCGATCCTCTGGGGCGGGCTGCGTGGCGCGGTGACGCTCGCCCTTGCGCTGGCCGTTACCGAGAGCTTCCGGGTCCCGGCGGAAACCAAGCGCGTGGTCGGCATTCTCGCGACCGGCTTCACGCTCTTCACCCTGATCGTGCAGGGCACGACGCTCAGGACCGTGATCGGCTGGCTCGGCCTCGACCGGCTCTCGCCAATCGATGAGGCCTTGTCGCGGCAGGTGATCGCCGTGGCGCTGCAGACGGTGCGCGAGGACCTGGCGCGTACCACGGAGAACTACGAACTGAGCCGCGACATCGTCCGCTCCGAGGCCAAGCGCTTCGGCGAGCGGCTGGACGAGGCGGTGAAGACGGCCGAGGAGAGCGCCAACATCCTCGATCGCGACCGCATCACGCTCGGCCTTCTCGCGCTCGCGGGCCATGAACGCGACACCATCCTCGCCCGTGTCCGGGAGCGGACGATCTCGATCCGGATGGCCGAACAGGTCCTGTCTGACGCGGACCGTCTGATCGAGGGCACGCGCTCTCAAGGCCGCAGCGGATACAGGCGCGCGGCGCGGCGGAGCGTCGCCTATGGCCGAGCCTTCCGGGCCGCCGTTTTCCTGCACAGCCGTCTGGGTCTATCCTGGGCGCTGGCCCGCATGACCGCGGACCGGTTTGAGCTGCTACTGTCGCAGCGATTGATCTTACGAGATCTCGGCGAATTCATCGACGGGCGCATTCGCCGCATTCATGGGCGACGGGTGGCGGATCTTCTGCACGAGTTGCTTGCGCGGCGAATCGAGGTGGTGGACACGGCGCTGGAAGGACTCCGCCTGCAGTATCCCGGTTATGCCGAAGAACTTGAACGCCGCTTGATCCGGCGCACGGCTATGAGGCTCGAGGAGCGGGAATACACCGCGATGCGGGATGACGGACTTATCGGCGCCGAGGTCTTCACTGCGCTGATGCAGGGTCTCGGGGCGCGCCGGGCAGCTGCAGAGGAACGCCCGCGCCTCGACATCGCGCTCCAGTGGGCTGAGCTCGTCCGGCAGTTCCCGCTCTTCGCCGATCTGGACGACACCGCGCTGAGGCGCCTGCGTCGCGCGCTCAGGACACACTACGTCAACGCTGGCGACGTGGTCATCCGCAAGGATATAGCCGCGAAGAGCGTCTTCTTCATCGCCTCCGGCGCTGTGGAGCTGGAAACCGCGGGTCAGACCTGGCGACTGGGCCGGGGCGAGATGTTCGGGCAGATGGCTATCCTGATGAAGACGGTCCCCCGCGCCGACGCTCGCGCCATCGCGCCGTCGACGCTCCTCGTGCTCGACGAGAACCGGTTTCGACGTCTGCTCGACCGTAGCGTTGCTCTGCAGGAAGCCGTGCGCGCGACCGCCGAGAAGCGCGGGATCGACCCGTCCGTGCTACTGTCGGGCATTAAGATATCTTCGTGAAACTTTGCTCGGGGTCTTTCTCTGCACCTCGCACGGGTTTTCAGAACATTCGTGTAAAAAGGGCCTTGGTGCACGGCTCTGCCCAGCAGACCACATGCCGCTATGTCACGGCGCGAAGGAGATCTCAACGTACAGATCCCCGTGTCGGCGAACGACGGACCTGTGGGTCGCGAATTCGTACTTTGTCGTCAATGGTAACTCGTTTTGCAATCTTGACGTTCGACATCCGCGCACCCTGCCCTGGATCAAAAATTCAGGACAGACTCATCCTTTCGGTCGACCTGCTGACCACCGTCGCGGCACTCCTTGGCTCCGGTGGCACAAAGGTTGTCGTTGCCGGGGATCTCCTCCTCAAGCGGCAACTCCTGGTTGTGACGCATGGACGGCGACGGGCGCCGAATCTTTCAATCGCTGATCGATTCCTCATGGGCTTTTGGTCGCTATTTCCCCTACCCGGGCGTATCGCCAAGGTCGCTGTGAGCATCCGACCATCGACCTTATAGCATTCGCACCACTGTCTGGTGCGACGGAAGTACCGCAGGCTGTTCTCTCCGAAGAAAGGAACGAAGCCGGGGCCGAAAGGCCCCTCCGAGCCACTCCTCCGCGCCATTGTCGAGCGCAAACGACGCAATCAGGGTTTCGGCTGTCCGCGGATTGCTTTGATTATTTCCTAGACGCTTGATGTCGAGGTCGATAAGCGTATTGTCCGACGCGTATTGGCCAATCACTTTCGACCAGAATCTGGGGGAGGTAGCCCGTCGTGGCTCATCTTCATCGGCCACATGAAGGATAGCCTTTGGAGCATCGACCTGTTTCGACGTGGGTCCGTTCTCCTCAAAAGCCATTGGGTTTTGGTGTTGATGGATCAGTTCACCCGTCGTCTCATCGGTTTCGGTGTGCATGCTGGTGATGTCGATGGCGTTGCACTTTGTCGCTTATTCAACCGAATTATTTCAGGAAGGGATCCACCACCGCACCTACGCTCTGACCACGATCCACTTTTCCGGTATTTTCGCTGGCAGGCAAACCTCCGCATCCTTGACATTGACCCCATCAAGAACGTTCCCGATACACCCGTTTCCCATCCCTTTGTTGAGCGCCTGATCGGCACGGTTCGCCGTGAGTTTGTTGACCAGACGTTGTTCTGGAACGCTGTTGACTTGGAGAAAAAGCTGGGCGTATTTCAAGAATACTATGACCACAGTCGCGTTCACGCTTCACTTGAAGGCGATACGCCGGAACAAGTCAGCGGTGAATCCGAAACCGACCTGGCCGATCTGGAGCATTGCCGCTGGCAAACACGATGCCATGAACTCGTTCAGTTCCCCGTTGCAGCGTAATTACGAATTCGAGACCCGCAGTTGCCGAAAGTGCCGGTTCGCCACAAAAACCTCACGCAGACCGGTACGCACGTTGTACACATCAGATGCCGAAAGACACCAACGAAGCGTCGGGGCAGGTAATCATTCGCACCGTGCCGTTGTTGTACGGGTTTGTATGCGGGTATCTGTTCGATGAGCCGATGAAGGGATTTGAAATTGGCTCGGTGATTTCGGTTGGGCTGAACCTCATGATGCACGAGAAGTCAATTTTCCTCCCGTTCTTCGTTCCCTTGGTCTCAACTGGATGCCCGCCGGTGACAGCGATCCTGAGCACGTTGTCATTGTTTGTCGACTCCACCACTGGCATGAGAGTGCCGAAGTACCTGACCGATATTCGATGCCCGCCCTGACGCGTCATGGTGTAGTGATCAGCAGATTCACTCCCGGGGGTCTCATCGGCGCACAGCGGATGGTTGCGGTTTCCAAGACATCCGCAAGTTGACGACGAACCACCGAAAATACAGTGGTATTTTTGGTGTGAATGTTGCGGAAGGTTGGCAGCACCCTCCTCCCGGTGGGCTTTCCACTGACGAGTTGAACGTGTGTTTTGTAAAAATATCAAGGTATTGACGACAGGGTTACCATCGAGCCGAATCCGGACTTTCTGCACTCTTAGGGTGCGAACGTCGAACCGATGCACAGGATTCGCGCGACTTTGACCGATGCGTCATTACCGAAGGAGAACGACACAATGATTACCGTTGACGACTGCATACATTTCAGCTCCCTGGATTCCGTCGATATTGAGGCCATCGCCGTACATGAGCATGTTGGTGAAATCCTGGCCTGCGAACTAGCCGCCGAACTGAGTACAACACCAAGAGGTTGCCGTACCATCATCAAGTTCTTTGTCGACGATATTCGCGCCGCCGAAGCACATCATCAATACGAGCGTGCAAGACGACTACATCTGGCACTCAATCACTTTTCCGCTAGCCACCGATATATCTAAATTTCTGCATGACAAGCGATTGTGTGGGGTCCCGTAATAAAGTTACCGATCGGAGTTTTAGCCTTGCCGATAAGTGACTTTGTTACGGGACCCCGTTTGACGATTCCGCGACCCATTGACGGAGCATACAGACTCCGCCGGTCTGTACGGGTCCGGTATGCGCGATGGGTCTGTATTTCAAGGCGTCGATGCTGTCGGCAATATGGCTGTTTTAGTCACTCGTCTAATAGCAGTTGAATTACTGTCAGTACGCTATTACGACTGCGCTCATTTGAACTCGCGTCGAATGGGTCGGTGCCGGCAGCCATTTCTTCGTCATTGCTTTCGCCATCGCCATCGATATCCGGATCACAAAGGTCACCCACGCCGTCGTCATCGAGGTCCGCCTGGTCTGTATTCGCCGTTATCCGACAGTTGTCTGAGACATCGGCAACGCCGTCGTTGTCGTCATCCGAATCACACGCATCACCGTCGCCGTCGCCGTCCGAATCGGTTTGATCGGAATTGCTCACCAGCGGACAGTTATCCGATGTATCGCCAAAACCGTCACCGTCATCATCGTCGTCACAGACATCGCCCGAGCCGTCACTGTCACTATCTGCTTGATCCGGGTTGGCAACGCTCGGGCAGTTATCAAAGGCCGTGCCGTACGTATCGCCATCGCTATCCAGCGAGGTCGACAGTAAAACCGACGTTTCTTGACCGGTCTCGCTCTCACCCGGGGCGGTCAGTGACACATTCTCGATTTCCTTTACAGTTCCAATTCCTTTTGCGAACCACCATGTGTATGTCACGTCGAGCTCGACGTAACCAACGCCCGCTACGTTGCCGCCGGTAAAAATGTTTACCAGGGTTCTGAACGCGGTAAAGGTACCGGCCGGTACCGTCACGTTTTCCTGCGCTTGTACACTCGCCGTGAAGACATAGGGGAGAGTAGCCGTCACCCCCTCGATCTGAGCCGTAATGGTGCCGTTGCTGCTGTTAGAGGAACCCACCGAAAAATTTGCAGGCAGCACTAACACCGCCGGACTGAAGGTCAGGCTATCCCCGTCGTCACTCAGACGGACAACACTGATTCCGCTGGTGTCGTTGATGACATAGTCGTCACCGAATGTCTCGTTGATGCGTATCGCAGTTTGACCCGCGATGACATAAGTCCCTGGCGCTACGGTTGCGGTTTCGGTCCCTGTGAGGCCAAAGTCTTCCGTCCATCGATAAATCCACTGATCGCCCGTATTCAACGGGAAGTAGTCGCTCGCCAGGAAGGCGTGAACACGCGACGCGGTAAGGAATAAAACGAAAACAAGTAAGCAACGACGCATTGTTCGACTCCTCATCTTTAACGGCCCTTTGGCCCCACGGCCGCCTAACCCGGAAATCGAGTAACTTTTTCAGCGTGCTCTTAGGATCGACACTGAGATCACGACTATCGGCGGTCCATGCGGCACTGTATGCGTTCGCCCCCGGTCTTCTCCCAATTCCTAGTCGGGGCAATACGGGTAAAAGCGCAATAAGCACGAATTCGACCGTTCAGGGTTCTTGGCACTATTACACGCAACAAGAGCCTGCCTTCGTGAGGTTAAGCCGAATGTGATCACGACGAAAAACTTGTCGGGATAGGTCGTTCTTCACCTATGCGTCGGTCAAGCCGATCTGGCCGCTGGCAGACAACGACCACGAAATATCCCCTACTCAGGCTCAGAGCGAATAAGCCATTTCGTGACCGTCGAATCGGATAACGGCGACAACGGGTCAAGAGCACCGGCTTGCGGGCGTTACCGCATTTCAGACCTTGGCATAACCGGTGGCTGAGCCTGTTAACGTCATCGGGTCTCCTTCGAATAAATACTTCTTGCTATTCGGCACAGAGAGCGTACGGTGGAGGTGCCCGACTGAATCGGTCAGTTAATGAACGCGCACTGCTAATGAACGCGCACTGCTTCCCGCATTGCAGAGGCGCGCCATACCCACGGAGGATAGATCGTGAACCGCTACCTGTACCGGCGGGACGCCGTATCCGATCGGCAGATTCCACAGCAGCGTTCAGAAGCAAGCGGCTTCAGGTCGCCAAAGGTGACAACATCGGCGGGCCGCGGACCTTCAGGTAACCGCACCACGTAACGGGACGCAAAGGCAGGATGTCCGTGTGCATCACGAATCTCGTAATTGCCAAGCGCGACCGAGGTTTTTTCGACCCAAAGAACATACTCGGCCGGACGTGTCGCACACCCACGGGAACCGTACAGAGTCGAACGGCTGGGCAAACACCCCCAAGCGTTGCGCGTCGTTCCCTCCCACGATGGGCCATTGACACGATCAAGGAGTAAACACCATGTCCAAGTCCCAACGAACCAACCGAGAGGTTAAGAAACAGGCCGTACTGACACCCAAGGAAAAGAAGGCGGCCAAGAAGGCAAAGAAGCATGCCGGAGATGTTGTCCCCATCATTGTCAAACGTCCCTGAAGGCACGCGGGGAACGGCGCTCCCGCCTTGCGGACCCCTCGCCGCCAAGCCACAGCCCGACCCCGCTTGATTTCCCGGTCCCGAGCCCGATAGCGGCACGGCAAACGGCGAACCGACGAACGATCATCGCCGAGGCACCACGACTGGTTTCCGGGTGAAAGAACCGTTGGTCGCGCCCTACGAAAAGGAACCGTCAATGTACCGTCTAATGAAGTCTGAGAAGTTCACGATCAATCACCAGATCTCAGGACGGTCGCGATCCTATAGACAGACCGAGGTAAACAACTTTACGCAGTTCAGCGCAGCGCTGATTGCTTGCGAGGCTGCCAACAACAAAGGCAAGATCCGCCACTATATTCTCAACGAATTGGGTCAGGAGTACTATGATGGCGTATGGATCGACTGACCGCGATTACTTACTCACGCTCGGAGCCGACAACCATGAGTAAGGAGCAAAACGCCGACACCAGAACCGAGGCCCTTACTTTCCCCAATCCAAGCCGGAGTTACGACGACACAGTGCACGGGGTGCGCTTTTGGGGCTATGACCGAACGTTCGAGATCGCGTTTTTCGTCGCCGCGAGCGCTTTCCCAAAGCTTGATCCGGAAACGCGGGCAGACGAGGCCGGATACCTGAACACCTTTGATGCCAATCGCCACCGCATCCGCGAGGTGGCAGGCAACGTCTATGCACGCCGCCGCAGATCCGCATACGTCTACTCCTACACGCTGACAGATACGGACTTCTGATGGTTCTCCACCGCTCCTCTCTCTGATTTAACTCCTGACCAGGAGTTTCACACCGACAACAAGGAATGATTCATGATTGAAATGCGCAGTTTGCGCACCGCTGTCGCTCGCCTAACGGTACTGGCGGCACTTCTGGGCGTTTTGCTCGGTCCGGTGTTTGCCCAAAGCGGTTCAGCCAAGATACCCACCAACGCAAGCGTCAAGAAATATGGCAGCGGATGGGTGTGCGACCGCGGCTATCGAGCATCAAACGGCGCCTGTATGGCGGTGAAGGTCCCGGCCAACGCCTACCCGACGAACGAGTCATACGGGCTCGGCTGGGAGTGCCTGCGGGGCTATCGGCGCGTCAAAAGTAACTGTGCCGCCGTCACGGTACCGTCAAATGCGTATCTGTCGGACTCTTCGTACGGACCTGGGTGGAAGTGCGATCGAGGCTACCGGCCGTACGAAGAGGCTTGCGCCGCTATCGAAGTGCCCGCGAACGGCTATTTGATCGACGCCGCGCACGGACCCGGTTGGGAATGCGATCGAGGGTATCGGGCGGTCAAACAGGACTGCGCCGCTATCGAGGTACCCGCGAACGGCTATTTGGCGGAATCTTCACATGGGTCCGGCTGGAAGTGTCACCGAGGCTATCGAGCGACCAAAGAGGCCTGCTTTGCCATCAAAGTACCACCGAACGCCTATTTGTCCGACACTACTTATGGTCCTGGTTGGAAGTGCGATCGAGGCTATCGGGCGAGTAAAGACGCCTGCCTTGCCGTGAAACTGCCGCCGCACGGTCACGTAAACAGTTCCGGATCCGATTGGGAATGCAACCCGCCATACCGCAAACAACAGGATCGATGTACGCCGCGATAATACTGCCTCGGCACCACGCCGCAGCCGTAGGAAATGACCGGACGCCTCTGATAGCGACCCGTCGCAGCGATCGAGCGTGGATCCCTCTCCAGGCGTTTGAGCAGCCGGTAAGCACACCTTCGTACCTGCTCGACCGGGTTGCTGACGGCCTTCTGACCCCGCGGCGTGAGAATGGTGGCCGATATCCTGTCGATGCTGCGGATGGTGTCGAGCTTCCAGTCCTTGACCTCCAGCAACAACAAGCCGCGCGCGGGATGGAGCACGATAAAATCGGAGTAGCGTTGCCGCTTACCCACAGGCAATTCATACCAACCCAGGTATTCGTCTTTCTGGTGCGACTCCAACCGTTTGGCAAAACGTTTCTCACCCGCCTGATTGCGGGCAAGCCAACTGTCGAGGGAGGAAATCAGGCTGGCCGTCTTGAAAAAACGCCGATTTCGGCGATCATTACAGAAACTATGATCGGTCAACAATACTGATAAAGCTACCCGCCAACTCGCCGGAGGCTTGCGTGCGAGACGCGCGGCACACGGTGGTGTTCACCGGTGCGGGGGTTTCGGCGGAAAGCGGTATCGCGACATTCCGCGACGCGATGTCCGGATTATGGGCCCGCTTCGATGCCGCCGCACTGGCAACGGCGGCGGCCTTCCGCGCCGACCCGGCATTGGTTTGGGGCTGGTATGAATGGCGCCGCGCTCAGGTGATGAGCGCCGCACCCAACCCGGCGCACGAGGCCATCGCGGCCCTGGCGACGCATGCACCGCAGTTCACCCTGATCACCCAGAATGTGGACGATCTGCACGAACGCGCCGGCAGCCGGGACGTCATCCATCTGCACGGCCGACTGCTGCAGCCGCGCTGCTTC
>CBDUNM010000176.1:0-10026 GCA_965368585.1 uncultured Chromatiales bacterium
TGCTCGACAATACGCGCTGCGCATCGGCATCCAATATGGCCACCAGGGTATCGGGTGACTGGACGTGCTGCTGCGACGCACTGAGAAACTCGTTGTCGATGGGCACCAACAGCACCAAGGACCCCATGATGTTATAGCCGGCATCCTCGGCGATTTCGGAAACGACCAGATAGGGCTGGTCGCCCATCGTGGTCAGCAACGTGTGGCGCTGACTGGCGTTGACGAACAGCTCCGGTTGTTCGACGAAAGCGTCCGGTATCGGGTCCTGGCTGAGCCGGTATTCCTCGCGTATCCGACCGCGCAGGTCGACCAGCAGTATGTGGCTGGGATGCACCACGCCGCTCCAGATGTCCAATTCAGGCAGCCACGCGGGCGGGTGGGTCGTATACCTGACCAGCGGTTTGGTGTCGTCCGGTTCCCAGACTATGGGATCGAGGTAATCGGCGATGCGCCGGTGGTTGGCCATCAACCGGGTGACCCCGGCATAGGCCTGGCGAAACTGATTGAAGCGAATGAGCGCCTCACGGGCTCGCTGATGCAGTTGGTCGTCCAACTCTTCGGCGAAGATCTCGGCCAACGCGCCACTCTGGCTGTGATCGATAACCACCCATACCACCAGGCCGGTAGCCAATCCGACCAGCAGCGCCAGCACGGGAATGGGGACGCCTTTAAGGAGACGACGCAGTATGGTCTGACGCGAACGCTTCACAGTTTGTTAGACACGATTTTCGCGGAGACGAGCCACCGGACCACCTTATTCTTACAATGACAGCCTTGCAGGCTTCGCAAGTCGGTCGCGAAAAAGCCCCGCGAAGTGGCGCAAATGCGCCATCGCTTTTCTCCACTATCAACTGAAGTGTGGCTGCTGACCAAATGCTATCAAAACGGCTTTAGAAACGTGCCTGGATGATCCGATCGGTAGCGCGCGTGGGCCGCCTGCCGAGAACCTGAACAATCGGGTTTAATTAATAACTCTATGTGCTTATTTTAAATTAATATTAATCATCTTTCTATTGCGCCGACTCCGAAATGTACGCAAAACAAAACGCGGCCAGCGGCCGCGTTTTTCGCTCCCTTTTTACCTGTCGGCGTTCGGCTATCCGATCGCCGCCCGGTTTCGTCCCGGCAACAGCGTGGCCGCACCCGTATCCGCATCGAGGCTCAAAAGCTCCCGCAAGGCGCGCTTGCACGCGGATTCGAGGTCGTCGAACATCAGACCAAAGCCAAATTCCTTGCGATGAATGACCATGCCCTTGGCTTGAAAACACACCAATGGTCGCTCGTCGTCCGGCTGGAACGACACTGTGACCGGTGCATTCAGCGGCATGTCGACGCATTCGGTCGCGACGAACATGCCGCCTGCGCTGACGTCGACCGTAGTGCCGCGTACCAGACCCACGCGTGGGCATGACACCAGAACGTTGATGGTTACCGGCTTGCGCTCGGTGTATCGATGCTCCATTCTCCAACCTCCCATGATCTTGGGACCGCCGGTTTGTTATAGAAGTTATCCGGTAAGTCCGGTCAGTATCGAATCTTAAAGACTGTAAAAAAATCAGGATGATTACTAATCTTCGCGGTAATTCCCCTATCAAGAACCGATTTAATTATGGACGAAGATGCTCAGAAAAAGGCCGACCAAGTCACAAATCCGTCGTTGCCGCGACGCTTGGCTGCGATCGTTTATGACGCGATCGTAGTCGTCGGTCTGGTGCTGCTGGTCTCCGGCCTCATCGTCATCCCGCTGGGCACCGTCGTCGGCCAGGCGCGCTGGGAAACCCTGCAGCACGCGGTGTGGGTCAAATCGCTCCTGCAGCTGGTCAACCTGTTGGTCATCATCGGATTTCACGTCGGATTCTGGACCCACGGGGGCCAGACACTGGGCATGCGCGCCTGGCGTTTACGGGTGATCAAAAACGACGGCACCAACCCGAGCTTCACCGATGCGTGCAAGCGGTATGCGGCGGCCTGGTTGTCGGCGCTGGTGTTTGCCCTGGGTTTCCTGTCGAGCTTATGGGACCCGCACCGTCTGACCTGGCACGACCGCTTATCGAAAACGCGGCTCGTACTGGAGCCCAAACACACCCGCTGACGTCAGGCGTCCGCTCAGCTGACCCGGCGCAACAACACCGCGCCCAAGACCAGGAATACCGCTGCCGGCAATGCGGCCGCGAGCCATGGCGTGAAATCATAGACCACCGATACGAACGAAAAGCCTCGACTGAGGAAATAGAAGACCGAGCCCAACAAGGCACCCGCAAAGATGCGTTGCCCGATCCCGACCGTACGCAAGCTGCCGAACACGAAGGGTACGGCGATGATCAACATGACCAGCGTCGCAAACGGCGTCGCCACCTTGGTCCAGAACGCCACCTCATAGGCGGTTGCGGATTGACCGTTGTCGCGCATGAAGCGGATGTAGCGGTGCAACCCCGTCAGCGGCAGCATGGTCGGCCTGACCAGGACGATGTCCAACAGGCCGGGATCGATCACCGAGTCCCAGGTTGCCTGCCGGACGTCGCGGCTGGTCACCCGCTGCGGCGAAATACTGCTTTGTCGAATCTCTCGCAGCACCCAATTTGCACCGTCGTGCTCGGCATACCTGGCGTAGGTCACCAGCTGCAGGTCTCGCGCCTCGTTGAACTCGTAGATCGACAGATCCTCCAGTCGCGCGCCCGGCAGAATGCGCCGGATATTGACGAAGGCGAGGCCGTCTTTCGCCCAAAAACCGTAGCGGGACTGCAGTGTTATCTGCTGGCTCTGCTGCTCCGCCTTGTAACGCAGCCCGAACTGTTCCGCGGCCGGCGCCACGAACTCCCCTACCAGAAAGACCACGAACATCATCAACAGGCCGGTTTTGAGCACGGCAACGACGATTTTCCGAATCGAGAAACCGGCGGCGCGCATGGCCACCAGTTCGCCGTGATTGGCCAGTCCGCCGAGCCCGATCAGACTGCCGATGAGCGCGGCAACGGGAAATACCTCGAACGAATAGCGCGGCGCTGCCAGCAGCGCGACGAGCAAAGCGTCGGCGATCGAATAAAACCCCTTCCCCACATCGTCCATTTCCTCGACGAACGAAAAGAACACCAGCAGCGACAGCAACACGATCAGGGTGACCGCGCTCGCCCGAACGAGGGTGCCGCCGATGTAGCGTTCCAGCAGCACCTCAGCGCTCTGCGAACAGGCGTTTACGCCGGGTCGCGAACCACATCGAATCCCAGACCGTGACCGACACGGCCACCAGTCCCATCGACAGGGGGACCCACCACATGCCCAACCACTCGGGTGTCACGCCTTCCGCCATCCAGCGCTCGGCCGTGCGTTGCAGATTCATGAATACGACATAGACCAGAACGGCGAGCATCAGGCGGCCGTAAATCCCCTCACGGGGCAACGATCTGGCCAGCGGCACGCTGACGACGACAAAGGCGAGCACGGCCAACGGAAAAGACCAGCGATACTGCAGTTCGGTGCGTTCGCGCAAACTCTCGGCATGCCAGAGATCCTGCCAACTGCGGGCGGAAACCGAACTGAGCGGTGTGGCGCGCGCCGCGGAGGGGATCTTGATGCCGTACTCGCTGAACCGGCCGATGGAGAAATCGCTGACGCCCGGCTGGCCGTCGTAGCGACTGCCGTCCTGCAACACCACGTAGCGGGCGCCGGTTTCCGGATCCACGCGCTGCAAGGCACGCCCGGCGCTGACGATGCCCAGTTTTCCCTGTTGCCGATGCTGCACGAATACCCCGAGCAAGGCGCCATCGGCGGCGACCGCCTCCGCGTAAAAAACCAGCTCGCCGCGGCTGAATTCATTGAACCGCCCGGGCTTGAGACCGGAGATCTCGAGACTGGCCTGCTCGTCGGCCTTGATCTGCTCCTCCTTTGCCTTCGCCCAGGGGAGCACCTCCATCACCAGCACCAAAACCGCCAGCGCCAGCGGAACGGCCGCAACGAAAAACGCACGATAGATGCGCAGGGGCCCGACGCCGGCAGCCTCCAGCGCGATTATTTCGCTGTCCCGGTACATGCGGCCCAACACCCACAGGATGGAGAAGAAGAAGGCCGGCGGAATCACCCGGCCCGCCACACGCAGCATCTCCAGGCCGACCACCGCCCAAAATGTATCCTGGCCGATCGAACCGGTCGCGACCTGACCGAGCAGACGCACCATGTAGTTGGCGAGCAAAACCGACAACAACACGCCCAGGATCAACCCAAGCGCCTTGAAGACCTCGCGAAACAGCAGTCGGTCAACAGTGCCGATCACGACGTACCGGACCGCGCCCAGCAGGCCGCGCTAATTTACTCAATTGAATAAAGTTCCTGTAAACTTTCAGCGGAATCCGCTGCCCAATCGGCAACCTGGCAGGGGCAGCTTGCAACATGCCGGGCCGTTGACAAGTGCGTTGAATGATAAATCAGGCCGCCACCGCAAAGGACCCGTAAATGATTTACACGACAAAATCTGACGACATCGCCACGGTCAAGACCCAGTGCCTGGTGGTCGGTATTCATGCACCGCGCAAATTGACGGACGCGGCCAAGTTACTGGACGAAGCGGCGGGGGGCTTGCTGTCGCGCATGCTGCGCAAGGGTGACCTGGAACTCAATGCGAGTCAAACGCAGATGCTGTTCGACGTGCCCGGGATCGAGGCCGAGCGCGTCCTGGTGCTTGGACTCGGATCGCCGCAAGAGCGCAATTCGTCGACCTACGCCAGGCAGGTCGGTTCGGCGGTCGGCGCGCTACAGTCCTCCAGAGCGGTCGACGCGGTGTTCGCGCGTCCCGAGACCTTCGCCGAGCAAACCGCCCTGTACGCGAACGTGCGTGACCTGGTCATCGCCGCGGAGACGGCCGCCTACCGCTTCGACGAGTGCAAGTCGACGCCCGATACGCCACCCAAGTACCCCCTCAAACGCATCGGCATACTGCTCGACGACAAGCGCCGCAAGCGCACCGCCGACAAGGCGGCGAACCACGGCAAAGGCATCGCCGACGGCATGAAACTCGCGAAGGACCTCGCCAATCTTCCCGGCAATATCTGCACGCCGACCTATCTGGCCGACCAGGCACGATCGCTCGCGCGCCGGTCCAAGCAGTTGAAAGTCTCGGTGCTCGACGAAAAGGACATGCAAAAGCTGGGAATGGGGGCGTTACTGTCGGTTTCGCGAGGCAGTCGCCAACCGGCCAAACTGATCGTGATGGAGTACAAAGGCGGCAAACAGGGCAGCAAGCCGGTCACCCTGGTCGGCAAGGGTCTGACCTTCGACGCGGGCGGCATCTCGATCAAGCCGGCCGCGAGTATGGACGAGATGAAATACGACATGTGCGGCGGCGCGAGCGTCATCGGCACCCTGGCCGCCTGCGTCGATCTGAAGCTGCCGCTGAACGTGGTGGGCATTGTGCCGTCTTCCGAGAATCTGCCCGACGGCGACGCCAACAAACCGGGCGACATCGTAACCAGCATGTCGGGGCAGACCATCGAGATTCTGAACACGGATGCCGAAGGCCGATTGATTCTTTGCGATGCCTTGACCTACGCCGAACGCTTCGATCCGGCCGCGGTGGTGGATATCGCCACGCTGACGGGGGCCTGCATTGTCGCGTTGGGCCACGAAGCATCGGGGCTGATGGCCAACAACGACGACCTCGCCGCGGAACTGCTGGCGGCCGGGCGGCATTCCGGCGACCGCGCCTGGCAGCTGCCGCTGTGGGACGAGTACCAGGAGCAACTGAAAAGCAACTTCGCGGACATGGCCAACATCGGTAACCGTGGTGCCGGCACCATTACCGCGGCGTGTTTTCTGTCGCGCTACACCAAGAAGTTCAAATGGGCACATCTCGACATCGCCGGCACCGCGTGGAAGACCGGCGGCGAGAAAGGCGCGACCGGTCGCCCGGTGCCCTTGTTGACGCAGTTCCTGCTGCAGCGCTGCCGGCTGAGCGAGTAGCGGGCGGGACCGATGACACGGGTCGACTTTTACGTACTCCAAAAAAACGCCAGCGGCAATCGCTACATGCTGGCATGTCGTATCGCGGAAAAGGCCTGGCAACAAGGCCACCGAGTGCTGATCCACACGCAGTCGGGCGACGACGCAAACCACATGGACCGGCTGCTCTGGACGTTTCGCGACCAGAGCTTCGTACCGCACGGATTGCTTGAAACCGCCGACAGGGCGTTGAATCCGGTGCTGATCGGCAGCGGCGACGACGCGGGTGACGAGCACGATGTGCTCGTCAATCTGACGGAGCAGGTTCCCCAGTTTTTCAGCCGCTTCGAAAGAGTGGCAGAATGCCTGGACAGTGAAAAATCGGTTCGACGTGGCGGACGCGCGCGGTTTCGATTCTATCGAGACCACGGCTACCCGCTGCAAACTCATGAAATAAAATAGGATTCCGGCTGTGAATAGCAACAAACCCATACCCGTACTGACAGAAGTGATCGGGGAACCGCGCGAGCCCTTACCGGTAAGCGCGTTCGACCCGGTCCGCGCGGAGGCCTTGGCGCAGGCGCTCGAAGCACAACTGCAACCGCTGATCAAAGACGCCATTCGCAACGCGGTCAAGGACAGCGCGCGGCGCATGGCGCGCGACCTGCGTACGCGCGTCGATTCGGAGCTCGAAGTGATGGTGCGTGAGGCGATCCGGCAGGTCGCCAAGGCGAGTCGGCGCGCGCTGGACTGACCGAACGCGTTTTGTACGTCCCGTGTCGCTAACCCGTATGTTGGACCAGCCGATCGGGGACGGGCGCGATCCTCCCGGGTACGGGTGCAACTTGCAGGCTAACCGGCCGCGGGCAATGGCGCGTCGACTGGCGAGCGTGCGGAGACTCTCCCGCTAAGAGCGGGTTGGGGTTAGGGGGGGCTAAAAAAATCGACGGGCTGACTGCCGGTCGTTGCGTCGCGCGATGGCGCGACGTTGCGCACGCTCGGACAGCAGGGGCCTTGCGGCCCCTGTCCGGGTCAAACCTCCGCCTGCTCCGAGGCCACGGCCTTCATGCTCAGTCGGATACGGCCCTGCTTGTCCACCTCCAGCACCTTTACTTTGACCACGTCGCCTTCGGACAGTTTGTCGCTGACTTTCTCGACGCGCTCGTCCGATATTTGCGATATGTGCACCAGACCGTCCTTGCCCGGCAAGATGGTCACGAAAGCACCGAAATCCATCAGTTTGGCAACGCGACCCTCGTAGATCGTACCCACCTCGACATCGGCCGTAATCAGCTCGACGCGCTTGCGCGCCTCTTCGCCGGCACGCCGGTCGACGGAGAAGATCTTGACCATGCCGTCGTCGGAAATATCGATGGTGGCGCCGGTCTCTTCGGTGATGCCGCGAATGGTCACGCCGCCCTTGCCGATGACGTCGCGGATCTTATCCGGATCGATCTTGAACGACACGATGCGTGGCGCGTGTTCGGACATCTCGGTACGCGGGGTCGAGATCGCCTTGTTCATCTCCTGGAGGATATGCAACCGGGCCTCTTTGGCCTGGTCCAAAGCGATCTGCATGATGTCGCGCGTGATGCCGTCGATCTTGATATCCATCTGCAGTGCGTTGATACCGCCGCTGGTACCGGCCACCTTGAAATCCATATCACCGAGGTGATCCTCGTCCCCCATGATGTCGGTCAACACCGCGAACCTGTCTTCCTCTTTGATCAAGCCCATCGCCACACCCGCGACGGGCGCCTTCAACGGCACGCCGGCGTCCATCAGCGACAGACTGGTGCCGCATACCGAGGCCATCGAGGAAGAACCGTTGGATTCGGTGATCTCCGATACGACACGAATCGAGTACGGGAACTCACCGGGTTCCGGCATACAGGCCAGCACACCGCGCTTCGCCAGCCGCCCGTGACCGATCTCGCGCCGCTTGGGGGAGCCGACACGTCCCGTTTCGCCGACGCAGTACGGCGGGAAGTTGTAATGCAGCATGAACGGTTCGCGCCGCTCGCCTTCCAGGGCATCGATGATCTGCGAATCCCTTTCCGTGCCCAGCGTGGTCACGACGATCGCCTGGGTTTCACCACGGGTGAACAGCGCCGACCCATGGGTGCGCGGTAAGACGCCGGTGCGCACCGCGATCGGGCGTACCGTGCGGGTGTCGCGTCCGTCGATACGCGGTTCGCCGTCGAGCACCCGCCCGCGTACGATCTTCTTCTTCAGCTTCTCGAGCGCGCCATAGACCTCGCCCTGATCCCACTGCGGGTCGTCGCCGTCGCAAATCGCCGCGACGGCGCCGGCGACCACCTCATCGGCGCGCGCGTAGCGCTCCATTTTGTCGGCGATGGTGTAAGCCTCCCCCATCGCGGTTGCAGCGGCGTTCGCCACGGCCGCGGCCAGCTCCGCGTCTTCCGCGGGCGGTGTCCACGCCATGGGCGCCTTGCCGGCTTCGTCCTTGAGCTCGCGCACGGCATCGATCGCGACTTGCATTTGCTCGTGGCCGAACAACACCGCGCCCAGCATGATGTCTTCGCTCAGCTCACGAGCCTCGGATTCGACCATCAGCACCGCGTTCGCCGTGCCGGCGACGATCAGGTCCAGATCGGTCTTGTCGCTGATCCCGGTCGACGGCGGATTGAGCAGGTACTGCCCGTCTTTGTAGCCCACGCGCGCCGCGCCGATGGGACCCTGGAACGGGGCGCCGGAGATCGCCAGTGCGGCCGACACGCCGATCATCGACGGAATCTCCGGATCGATGTCCGGATTCAGCGACTTGACCGTCACGATGACCTGGACCTCGTTCTTGAATCCCTTGGGGAACAGCGGCCGGATCGGGCGGTCGATGAGACGCGAGGTCAGGATCTCTTTTTCGGACGGGCGACCTTCGCGCCGAAAAAAGCCGCCAGGAATACGTCCGGCGGCGTAGGTTTTTTCCTGATAATCGACAGTCAGGGGGAAAAAGTCTCGCCCCACGTCCGCGGTCTTCTTGGCGACGACGGTACACAACACCACCGTATCGCTCATATTGACCAGTACGGCACCGTCTGCTTGACGGGCGATTTCGCCCGTTTCCATGACGACCGTATGATCGCCGAACTGAAAAGATTTGGTAATAGCTGTCACTAGCGATTCCTCAAAGCCTGTTGAGCACGATCAGCGGCGCAGGCCGAGACGCTGAATTAGATCGCGATAACGCTCGACGTTTTTAGCCTTCAGGTAATCGAGCAACTTTCTGCGTTGATTGACCAATCGAACCAGCCCCTGCCGGGAGTGGTGGTCCTTTTTGTGTTCCTGGAAATGGCCGGTAAGATCGTTAATGCGGGCCGTCAACAGGGCGACCTGTACCTCGGGTGAGCCCGTGTCGGTCGGCGCGCGGCGGTATTCCTCAACGATGGTCTGTTTCTGTTCGGTACTCATTGTCATTGCAGTTTCTCCTGCGTAAGCGGTCATGCGTGGTCTGGCCAACAATGAGTTCAGCAGCAAACCGACCGAATTGTAAAAAGACCCTCTTGTCGAGGGTCCGGGAGCCTGGCGGACTTAACCGTTCGAAGCGATAATTCGCAGGGGCGTAATTCTCGCCTATTTGCCGGCGTTTGTCAGCCTCCCAGCATCAAACGGCGCGGCGCAATCCGCCCGTCGTCCTCGACCTCGCCGATCCCGATGAAATCATGCTCGGCTTCGTAGAGTCTCACCCAGCCCTGCGTGGGCGCCTTGGGCACCAGCACCGGTTGTCCTTTCTTCAGATAAAAGGCGGCATCGGCGGACAGGCGCACGGCCGGCCAATGCCCCAGCGCGGTATCGAGCGGCAGCAGCAGCGCGTCCAGCGCGGCGTTGCCCTGCTCGGCCGCCGTTTGCAGCGCCGCCATCCCGACCATGGCATTCTCGCCGTAAGGCCCCACGCCGGTGCGTCGCAGGCCGATCACATGCGCGCCGCAACCCAGGGCCTCACCCATGTCTTCGGCCAGCGTGCGGACATAGGTCCCTTTCGAACAGACCACGTCCAGTTCGAATTCCGGCAGCGCGAAATCAACCAGTTGCAGGGAATAAATCGTGATCTCGCGGGGCTCACGCTCGACCTCGATGCCC
>CBDUNM010000177.1:0-9943 GCA_965368585.1 uncultured Chromatiales bacterium
CCTTCGATCCGGTCACCGAGTTGCTGCCAGTGCTGCGTGAGGGATCTGCCGCCGACGCCGCCCAGGCGGTCGTGACGTTGATGGCCCGTGGCGCGGCGCCTGCCCAGATCTGGTCCGCGATGTTTGCCGGCGCAGGTGAGCTGTTGCTGCGCCAGTCCGGGATTTACGCGGTGCACGCGCACACCACGTGCAACGCACTGCACTATGCCTTCCGGCATACTCAAGACGACTGGACGCGCCGTATGCTGCTGTTGCAGGCCGCCGCATTTCTGCCGCTGTTCCGAGTGCTGGTCGAGCATGGCAAACAGCGCCAACTGACCATCGATGGCTGGGAGGCGCTGGCGCCCTCGGCGACCGGTGCTGAGCGGGTCTCAGAGATTTTCGCCGAGTTGCACCTGGATCGAATCCGCGCCGCCCGTAAGGCGCTGGCCTACCTGGCCGACGGGGGTTCAACGATACCGTTCAAGGAATGCGCCAGACACTATACGGTCACCCGCAATAGCGGTTTCCACGACTACAAGCTCACCGAAGCGCTGTTCGAAAACGCACGCGGCATGCACTCGCCGTGGCGGGAGCGTTACCTCGGCGCCGGGACGCTTTATCTGAACGGCGCAGGTGACCCGCGGAATGGCTTCGTAGCCCAGGCCAGCGAGATGCTGATGTGATAATGTGCGGTGTTTTACGAGGGTCGGGTAGTCCATAGATCGTAAGCTCCGGGCGCCCAGAAGGGAGCGGTCCTATTCGTATTTGAGTGAATCATATGTTGCGAAAGCTATTCTGTCTGGTCGCGCTGCTGGTGCCTCCCCAGGGCTTCGCCGAGCCGCTGGGCGTGTTCGTCAGCGTCGCACCCTTGAAGACGTTCGTGGAAAAGGTCGGTGGCGATCTCGTCAAGGTCGAGGTGATGGTGCAACCGGGCCACAGTCCGGCCACCTACGAACCCACCCCGCGGCAAATCGGTGCCTTGTCCCATACCGCCTGGTTCGTACGGATCGGCGTACCGTTCGAGCAGGTCTGGATGGAACGCATCCGCGCCGCCAACCCGGTCATGCGGGTGTCTGATCTGCGCACCGGCCTCGACCTGCGGATCATCGAATCGCACGACGAGGCGCACGACCCAGCGCACGGCGCGCATCGCGCCGAAGCGGCACGCGACCCACACGTCTGGACCAGCCCGCCGCTGGTCAAGCACATGGCGCATGCAATCCGTGATGCGTTAACGACGCTGGATTCGGCAAACGGACCCGCCTATGCGCGCAACGCCCGTGCATTCGCCGCGGAGTTGGACCGCCTGGACGCCGATATCCGTCACTTGCTCGAAGACACGGGCAACCGTAGATTCATGGTGTATCACCCCTCCTGGGGCTACTTCGCCGATACCTACGGTCTGACCCAGGTGCCCATCGAAAAAGAAGGCAAGGAACCCGGGGCCCGCGCCCTCGCTGCCCTGATCGAGCAGGCGCGGCGCGAGCAGGTGAAAGTGATCTTCGTGCAGCCGCAATTTGACAGGAAATCCGCCAGTCAACTGGCACGCACCATCGGCGGGCGAGTAGTTGCCATCGATCCGCTTTCGGCCGACTACGCGGACAATCTGCGGCACGTGGCGCGGGTGATCGCGGACGCGATGCGCCAGTGATGTTGCGGTTCTCACGTTATTCTAAAGTCCGTGGGTCGCGCAATCTGCAAGTAGTACCGACTTAACGGCTTGCGCTGGTGGAGCATTCATTTCAACGGCGGGGTAGCATTGCGCTTCAAGGCTTCTTGCAGGCGTTCAAGGTCGTTTCGATCGGCCTTGCCTTGGCGTCGCGAAAGCGCGAGCGCCTGCCGTCCCAGCACGCGATAGACCTCAGCCAGTTCGGGGTTCCGCGACGACGCTGTGGTCGCCTCTCGCGATGGGTCCGGTCAGCGCCTGCGCCGTGCCGAGCGCAAAGATATTGTGCACCGTACCCTCGACGATGGGCCGCAGTATTTTCATGGCGAGATCCCGCGCGACGCCGGCGTGCTCAAACGCCGTCAGGCTGCATTCCTCCAGCGCCACCAGGTAGTTGCACGCGATCACACTGGCCGCGTGGTAGGTGGGCTTCTGGTCGGCGTCCAGCACAAAGGTAATCCCGCCGATACATTCGAACAACGCCGCGATGCGTTGCAGTGCTGGCGGATCTCCTTCAATCCCGCAATAGGTGTTGGCGAAGCCGGTCATTGACGCGGCAGGATCGGCGAAACTCTTGACGGGGTGCGCGCTGGCGATGAACGCGCCGCCGGCTCTGGCGCTGTGCAGCGCCGCCGAGCCGAGCGCGCCGCTGCAGTGAAACACGACATTGCCTCTACGCAATAACCCGGTGTCGGCCAGCTGATCGCAGCACGCCTCGATGTGGTTGTCCGAACACCCGACGAGGTAGGCGTCCGCCGCCTGCATATCACCGATACGACGTAGTGGATTCCCAGCCCCGATGAAGTCAACGGCGGTCTTGGCGCTGGCGAATGACCGGGTGAGGATGTCACCCACCGTGACGCCGGCTGCCCGCCGCCAGAGACCAGCCAGCGTTTGGCCGACGCGTCCGCAACCAATGAAATTGATACGAATTTCCGGGTTGCTCACGTCCGCAGTCCGACGTCTTGTCGCCTCAGGTGGCTGCAATACTAACCGAACGACAAGGCATCGGGTACGGCGCCGGTGCGGTGCGGTGCGATGCGACAAGCGAGCGTTCGAGGGGCGATTCGGAGTGTTGTGCGCAAAATTCGGCATTCACCATCACGCCGCCGCCGGGGCCGCTGTACGTCTGGCAAGGCAGAGAGATTATTTGAACAGAAAAAAGTTTGATAAAAACTGAACATAAGCTAGAATAACGTAATGAATAAAAGATTTATCGGTACAAATACATGACATTCGGGTGCGGCAAGCCGCGACCTCGAGCGCGGACACACGCGACACGGCGTACTTCATCGCCTTTCGCAGGCGCAACACTGCCGAGATTACGGCCGGAGGATTGATGAAAAACCTGTTGATTGTCGGTACGACGAGCGGCATCGGTGAGGCGCTATGCGAAAGCCTGCTCAGCACCCATAATCTTTGGACTGCCGGGAGGCACGCGGCAGGCCACAGGGAATCCGTCCACATCGCGTGGGATGCCGCCGCCGAGTTTCCTGCCGAAGCCTTGCCGGACCGCCTCGATGGGCTGGTGTACTGCCCCGGGTCAATTCGCCTGCAGCCATTCGACCGGCTGCCGGAAGCGGCTTACCGGGAAGACTTCGAACTTAACCTACTCGGCGCCGTGCGGGCGATCAAGGCAGCTCTGCCGGCGCTCAAGTCGGCCGATCGTGCCAGTGTGGTTCTATTTTCCACCGTGGCGGTGTCCACCGGACTGCCGATGCACGCATCGATCGCGGCTGCGAAAGGAGCCGTGGAGGGGCTGACGCGGTCACTCGCCGCGGAGTTCGCACCCAGAATTCGCTTCAACGCGGTCGCGCCGTCTTTGACTGAAACACCGCTGGCCTCCGGCCTGCTCAAGACCGAGCGGCTCCAAGCGGCAGCGGCCGACCGACACCCTCTCGGGCGCTTCGGCCAGCCCGAGGACGTCGCCGCGGCCGCACGGTATCTTTTATCCGACGACTCGGCCTGGGTGACCGGGCACGTGCTGCCTGTAGACGGCGGCATGAGTACAGTACGCCGTTTCAACTAAACGAGGCCCGAGACGAGTGAGAACGCAAACACGCCGTTTGACGAAACCCGAAACGCACCGCAGTGCGCCGTATACGACGGTGTTCTTTGACGGCGCCTGTCCGCTCTGCGGCGCCGAGATCGCTCACTACCGGCGGCTTCGCGGGGCGCAGCGCGTTCGCTGGGTGGACATCGCCGAGGATGCGCAAGCATTGGCCGATCATGGCCTGACGCGTGCGACGGCGATGGCGCGCTTCCACGTGCTCGATGCCGATGGCCGCTGGCAAACCGGCGCGTGGGGCTTCGCCGAACTCTGGTCGCACCTGCCGGCATATCGTTGGCTTTCCTACGGCGTACGAAAGCTGCGATTGCTGCCCTTGCTCGACCACGGCTACCGATGGTTCGCGCGCTGGCGTTCGCGTCGCGTATGCGCCTCAGGCCGTTGTGAGCCACAAAGTCGATAGGCCCCCGCATGCCATCCGTCTTGCGTTACCTGAGGAGGGAACAGTGGGTCGACAGGCCTCTTGAGCGGATATTTCCGTTTTTCGAGAACCCTGCGAACCTCGCCTTGATCACCCCGCGAAGCCTTGATATTCGCCTGCTCACGCCCGCACCCGTCACGATGGAGCAGGGACGCATCATCGATTACACGATCCGCGTGCTTGGCGTGCGAGTTCGCTGGCGTTCGATCATCTCGACCTACCGCCCGCCGGACCTGTTTGTGGACGAGCAGTTGTTCGGTCCGTACAGCTTTTGGCACCACACCCACCGCTTCGAGGAAGCGGGGGCGGGCACGCGGCTGATCGACGAAGTGAGATACGCGCTACCGATACTGCTGCCCCGGCCCCTGGCCGAAGCCGCGCATGGCTGGCACGTGGAACCGACGCTGCGGCGAATCTTCGAATTTCGGCGCGACCGGTTTCAGCACTTGTTCGGCGGTCCGACGTCGGATATCGACCCCACTAAGAGTATTGAATCTACCAACATGAGCTTGAATACGGAGAGCTGAAATGCGCGTAACCCTGTTTGGCGGTACCGGCTTTGTCGGCCGCTATCTCGTGGACGCATTGCTCGCAGCAGGCATGCACCCCGTGCTTTTGGTGCGTCCCGGAAGCGAGCGCCGCACGCCCCATGCCGACCGCTGTACCGTCGTGTCGGGCGAGATCACTGACGCCGACGCGGTCGCGCATGCTCTGCAGGAAGCCGACGCGGCAATCTACAACATCGGCATCCTGCGCGAGTATCCCCAGCGCGGCGCTACGTTCGACGCTTTGCATTTCGAGGGCGCACGACGCACCATGGATGCAGCCGCCGCTGCAGGGACGAAGCGCTACCTGCTGATGAGCGCGAACGGCGTCAAGGCCGACGGCACTGGCTATCAGCAGACCAAATACATGGCCGAACAATACCTCGCCACGACCGCGCTCGACTGGACGATATTTCGGCCTTCGGTGATCTTCGGCGATCCCCATGGTCATATGGAGTTCGCCACCCGACTGCTGCGCGAAATCGTCAACTCACCCGCGCCGGCGCCCTTGTTCTACGACGGCCTGCTGCCGATGGCGGCGGGCGGGTTTCAGATGTCGCCGGTGCATGCGAACGATGTCGCGCGCGCTTTCGTCACGGCGCTGCAAAAGCCGGAGACCGCCGGTCGGATCCTGCCGCTCGGCGGCCCTGACGCGTTGAGCTGGCGGGCACTGCTGACCACCATCGCGGCGGCGGTCGGTAAGACCAAATTGATGCTTCCCGTCCCGGCGTGGGGCGTTGCGGCCGCCGCCGCACTGTGCGACCGTTTTGAGGCGTTTCCGGTCACCCGCGACCAGATCCGCATGCTGATGGAGGGCAACACCTGCAGCGCCGCGGTTTTGCGTGAACTCGATATTGACCCAACGCCCTTCAATACCGCCAATCTCGCCTACCTCACCGCACCCGAACCGGAGCGTCACCCATGGCAACAGAACGTCGCGTAACCGCGTCCCGCATCGGCCGGATGACGCAGCTTGGACGACTGGCGGGTGGTATCGCGGGCGGCATCGTCAGTGAAGGTGCGCGGCAGATCGCGCAGGGTCGCCGTCCGTCCCTCGGTGACCTGCTGATCACGCCCGCCAATGCGCAACGTCTGGCCGATCGCCTCTCCGAGATGCGCGGTGCGGCGATGAAGGTCGGGCAGCTCCTGTCCATGGACAGCGGACAGCTACTGCCTCCGCAACTGAGCGAGGTGCTTGCCCGGCTGCGTGAAAGCGCCCATCACATGCCGCTGGGTCAGGTTGCCCAAGTCCTGGAAAACGCCTGGGGTTCAGGTTGGGACCGCCAGTTCAAGCGCTTCGTGTTCACGCCGCTTGCCGCTGCGTCGATCGGTCAGGTACACGAGGCCGTGCTGACCGATGGCCGGCACCTAGCCGTCAAGGTCCAGTACCCGGGAATCAAGCGCAGTATCGACAGTGACGTGGATAATGTCGCAACGCTGTTGCGCCTCTCGAAACTCCTTCCGGAGCAGCTCGATCTGCTCCCGGTACTGGAGGAAGCCAAGCGGCAATTGCACGCCGAGGCCGATTACCGTCGCGAAGCCCTGTCGCTCGAGCGATTTGCGCAGCACCTGGCGAACGATGAGCGCTTCGAGATCCCTGCTGTCATCGACGCACTGACCACACCGGAAGTGCTGGCGATGGGCTATCTCGACGGCCAGCCGATCGGGTCGCTGACCAACAGGCCGTCCGCCGAACGCAACGCGGCCGCGGCGAGCCTGCTGCAACTCGCGCTGCGGGAAGTGTTCGACTGGGGGCTGGTGCAGACCGATCCCAACTTCGCCAATTACCTTTACAACGCCGCAAGCGGTCGCATTCAGTTGCTGGATTTCGGTGCTACGCGGGACTATGCACCCGACCGACGGGCCGGCTTGGGTGAACTGCTGTGTGCCTGTGTCGACGGGATCGATGCCGACGTCGAGACGGCCGCGGAATCCGTCGGGTATCTCGGCGGCGGTGACCCACCGGCTTACCGCTTGGGAGTGGTCGCGCTGCTGCGTGCCGCCACCGAGCCGGCGCGCTCGCGCAGTGACTTCGTGTTTGGTGGATCCGATCTGGCGCTGCGCATGCGCGACATTCTGGTCGAAATCCGGGTACGCGAGAAATTCGGAAGACTGCCGCCCGCCGAGGTGTTGTTTTTGCATCGCAAGCTCGGTGGACTCTATCTGTTGTTGACACATTTGCGCGCCGCTGTTCCCGTGCGGCAGCTGCTGACCCCCTATCTTCGCTCGTCGGACGCCAACGATCTCGCCGCGTCGGCAATTCAACGGGTCGGGGGTGCGCGATCGTAGCAACCAAACCGCCGGCGGCGCTGCGCGGTGGCGCAGTAAAAGCGTGCACGTGTAGGGAGCCGAGCGCTCTCGGAGTTGCCTGTGCGATCAATGCCGCATCCGCCTATGGCTGGCCTCCTACATCCGAATCGCGGGTGGAAGTCATCATCGAGCCAGGAGGGTTTGGTAGGCGTTGTCTACCAACACCCGGGCAGCTTGGACATGAACGCGCGCACCATGTCGACAGAGGCATATTGCACCAGCGCGAGGCCTGCGACGATACCGCCGAGGATAACCGCTGCAATAGCGATCAACTGGCGCATGACCGGCATTTCAGGTGCGTGCCTCGGCAAGCCGCGGGACGGGCTGTTCGCGGATCGGAAGGTTGATAAGCGCGGCGATAGCACTCAACGCCATGGCGATCATCCATACACTGTCATAGTTGCCGACGAGGTCGTAGAGATAGCCGCCGAGCCAGCCGCCGAGAAAGGCGCCTATCTGGTGGAACAAAAACACGATACCGGCGAGCATCGACATGTTCTCCACGCCGAATATGGTCGCAACGGTCCCGTTGGTCAGTGGCACGGTGCTGAGCCACAACACGCCCATGGCAATGCCGAAGGTGTAAGCCGTCCACTGAGTGACCGGCAGCACCAGAAAGATCGCGATTACCACCAGGCGCGCGGCATAGATGCCGCTGAGCAGTTGTGGCTTGGCCACACGGCCGCCCCAAAAGCCTGCCAGGTACGACCCTGCGATGTTGAACAGCCCGATCAGCGCCAGTACGCTGGCGCCGGCAATCGGCGCCAGGCCGCGGTCCACGAGGAACGCGGGCAAATGCGTGGAGATGAACACGACCTGAAATCCACACACGAAAAAACCGAACGACAACAACCAAAAACCGCGGTGCATGGCCGCTTCCGAGAGCACCGTGCGCAACGGTTGTTTGGCATTGGCGTTGCTCTGAGGTGTTTCCGTCAATGCCGCCGATAAAGGGAGCATGAGTGCGCTCAGCGCCGCTAGCACGAGCAGCGCTTCCTCCCAGCCGAAGTTGGTGATCAGCGCGTTGCTGCCGGGCAACAGTAAAAACTGGCCCAGCGATCCGAATGACATCGACACACCCATGGCCCAGCTGCGCTTTTCGGGCGGGACGGACCGGCTGACGACACCGAACACCACCGGAAAGGTCGTGCCGCTCAAACCCAGCCCGATCAAGATGCCGGCGCTGATCATCAGGCTGAACTCGGACGCGGCCTGACTCATCATGAGCAGCCCCAGCAGGTACAGCAGAGCACCGCCGGCTATCACCGGTCCGGCGCCATGCCGGTCCGCTATGCGCCCGGCGAAGGGTTGCGCCAGCCCCCATATGAGATTCTGGGAGGCGATCGCGAGGGCGAAGACCTCGCGTCCCCATCCCATGTCGACGGACATGGGCTGCAGGAACAGACCGAAGGCATGGCGAATTCCCAGCGACACGGTGAGCACGATGGCGCCGCACAGCAGGATGACGGCGGGTGTTCTCCAGGTTTGCCTGTCCACGCGTTTCTCTGGATAACGGTAGAGAAGTCAGTCGGCGGCGCCGGCGAGCTTGTCCAGCAGCTCGGTCAATTGGTCCAAGCCCTCTTTCCCGAGTTCCGCAGTCATCCTTTCCTGAGCCTGCTGCCAGAGCGGTTCGGCGGCGGCCAGCTTGCGTTTCCCCCGCGCGGTCAGGCGAACCAGGCGAATGCGCATGTCCGCGCCGCCGAGCAGTTCGACCAGTCCGGCCTTTTCCAGGGGACGCAGATTGCGCCCGAGTGTGCTTCGCTCCAAACCCGTGGCCTCGGCCAGACCGGTAATGTACGCACGATCCATGCGGGATATGGTGCGCAGCAGGGAAAATTGGGTTACTTTCAAGCCCGCGTCGAGCAGCGCATCGTCGTAGCGGCGGGTCGCGGTGCGTGCCGCCCGGCGCAGGCGTGTGCAGTGACAGCTTGTGGACAACATCAATGTAGCATATACCCGCATTCAGGTTTTGACAATGCTGCGGGTCGGTTCGAGAACATGACTGAACAGCGAGTAAATCGAATATCGCCGCGCGATCACTGGTCGCGTCGATATCGACGCGTGACGATCCGCGCCTGGCGGCGCATCGTCGCGGCCGTCATGGCGGCTGCGGTGGTGTTGAGCGCGGCGCCGGTCGCCTCAGCTGCCGACGAGCAGGCGTTGTGGCGCGCGCTGCGCGCGGGCGGACACGTGGCGCTCCTGCGGCACGCAATCGCACCGGGCACGGGCGACCCGCCGGAGTTCGCGCTTCGCGATTGCGCCACGCAAAGAAACCTTTCGCAAGCGGGGCGCGATCAGGCCGCGCGCATCGGTGCGCGTTTTCGCGCCAACGGCATTGCGACGGCGCGCGTGTTTTCGAGCCAGTGGTGCCGCTGCCTGGAGACCGCACGCTCGCTCGAGCTAGGGCCAGTCGAGGAACTGCCCGCGCTCAATTCGTTTTACCAGCAATACCAGCGGCGGGATGCACAAACCCGAACGCTCGAACGATGGCTTGCGCGCCAGGATCTCGCGCAACCCACGGTGCTGGTCACGCATCAAGTCAATATCAGCGCGCTGACCGACGTCTTTCCCGGCTCGGGCGAACTGGTGATCGTGCAGCGGTCCGCGAGCGGCGGGCTGTCGGTCGTGGGTACCATAGAGACCGACTGATCGATGCGTGCTCGCGCGTGCCCGATTCGCGGTCGCCGGACGGTGTACGCCGGGCGATTCAGGCGACGGTTTCGTCCAGCGTCGTAACGATCTCTGGTGAACCCTCCAGCGTCCGGTGCACCGGACAACGATCGGCGATCTCAAGCAGGCGCCGGCGCTGCTCGTCACTCAGGTCGCCGGAAAGCTTCACGGTGCGGGTGATGCGCTCGATCTTGGCGGCGTTTCCGTCACAGTTCGAGCAGTCGTCCGCGTAGACGCGGTCGTGGCGCAGTCGCACCTCGACGTTGTCCAGGTCCAGCTGT